>NZ_VJVX01000054.1:0-65125 GCF_008033685.1 Microbispora sp. CSR-4 | reverse complement strand
CCGCCGTGTCAACGTCCTGCACGCGATTCTGCGGCACAGGAGGCCGTACGACCCTAGCCATGTCCGGGCTGCGGTGGCTTGACAAAAGCATTAGGCAGCTTCCCCCATGATTTGCCAGTAAGTCAGGCCATAAGTCTTACATCGGCAAAAGAGCGGTTTAGCCAGAAAAACGAAATGAATTTGTGATGCGGAAGTGACGCGGGGCACCTCGTGGGGCTCCCCGGGCCCCGGGCACGCGAAACCCCGCCCGAGGAGACAGTGCCGTTGAGCTGGGCGGACCCCGGCGGGCGGGAGGCGGGCCGCCGGAGTCCGCGAACCGTTCCGGCCGCTACTCGCTCGCGGCGGCGACCTTGTCGGCGAGGTGGGCGGGCAGCGGCTCGTACCGCAGGAAGGAGCGGCTGAACGTGCCCGTCCCGTGGGACAGCGAGCGCAGGTCGATCGCGTACCGCGTGATCTCCAGCTGCGGCACCTCGGCGCGCACCAGCGTGCGGCCCGTGCCCACCGGCTCGGTGCCGAGCACCCTGCCGCGCCGGGAGGACAGATCGGACATCACGGCTCCGACGTAGTCGTCGGACACGAGCACCGACACCTCGTCCACCGGTTCGAGCAGGTGCGTCGCCACCTTGGACGCGGCGTCCTTGAGCGCGAGCTGCCCGGCGATCTGGAAGGCCATGTCGGAGGAGTCGACCGAGTGGGCCTTGCCGTCGTAGAGCGTCACGCGGACGTCGACCATCGGGTAGCCGGCGACGACCCCGCGCTCCATCTGGGCCCGCACGCCCTTCTCCACCGACGGGATGAACTGCCTCGGCACCACGCCGCCCACGATCTTGTCGACGAACTCGAACCCGCCGCCCGACGGCAGCGGCTCGACCTCTATGTGGCAGATCGCGTACTGTCCGTGGCCGCCGGTCTGCTTGACGTTGCGCCCCATGCCCTGCGCCTTTCCGGCGAACGTCTCCCGCAGCGGCACCCGCAGGTCGATCTTCTCGACCTCGACCCCGTGCCGCTTGGCCAGGCGGTCGAGCAGGACGTCGGAGTGCGCCTCGCCCATGCACCACAGCACGAGCTGGCGGGTCTCGGCGTTGTTCTCCAGCCGCAGCGTCGGGTCCTCCGCCACCAGGCGGCTCAGGGCCTGGCTGAGCTTGTCCTCGTCGGCCTTCGACTTCGCCCTGATGGCGACCGGCAGCAGCGGCTCCGGCATGGTCCACGCCTCGACCAGCAGCGGGTCGCCCTTGTCCGAGAGCGTGTCGCCCGTCTCGGTGTGCGACAGCTTGGCGACCGCGCAGATGTCCCCGGCGACGCACTTGCCCACGGTCCGTTGCATCTTGCCGAGCGGCGACGACAGGGCGCCCACCCGCTCGTCGACGTCGTGGTCCTCGTGCCCCCGTTCGGCCAGGCCGTGACCCGACACGTGCACCGTCATGTCCGGCCGCAGCGTGCCCGAGAAGACCCGGACCAGGCTGATCCGCCCGACGTACGGATCGCTCGTGGTCTTCACGACCTCGGCCACGAGCGGGCCGTCCGGGTCGGCGGTGCACTCCCTGCACGGCTTGCCGTCGATCGAGGTGATCTTGGGCAGCGGGTGCTCCAGGGGTGAGGGGAAGCCCTGCGTGACGATCTCCAGCAGCTCAAGCATGCCGACGCCGGGCGCCGTGGCGAGCACCGGATAGAAGCCGGCCCGGGCGACCGCCTTCTCCAGGTCGTCGATGAGCACCTTGGTGTCGATCGTCTCGCCGGAGAGGTAACGGTCCATGAGGGACTCGTCCTCGCTCTCCTGGATGATCCCCTCGATGAGGTCGCCGCGATACTGCTCGATGAGCGCGAGCTGGCCGGCGTCGGGCTCCCGCTCGGTCCTGCGCCCGCCGGTGTAGTCGAACAGCCGCTGCGACAGCAGGCCGAGCAGCCCGGTGCCGTTCACCGGCAGGTAGAGCGGCGCCACCCCGTCGCCGAACACGTCCTGGCAGGTGGCGAGCACCTCGTCGAAGTTGGCGCGCTGGTGGTCGATCTTGGTGATGACCACGGCGCGGGGCATCCCCACGAGCGCGCACTCCTCCCAGAGCATGCGCGTGAGCCCGTCCACACCCTCGGCGGCGGAGACGACGAACAGCGCCGCGTCGGCCGCGCGCAGGCCGGCCCGCAGGTCGCCGACGAAGTCGGCGTACCCGGGGGTGTCCAAGAAGTTGATTTTGATGCCGTTGTGGACGACGGGAGCGACCGACAGGTTGACGGAGCGCTGCTGGCGCACCTCCACCTCGTCGAAGTCGCTGACCGTGGTGCCGTCCTCGACCCGGCCGGGGCGCTGGATGGTGCCCGTCTCCGCGAGCAGCGCCTCGACCAGCGTGGTCTTCCCGGCCCCGGAATGGCCGACCAGCACGACATTGCGCACCATGTCCGGCCGATCGGCCGCGGGTGCCCTGCCCGCGGCCCCTGTTGTCGCGCCGGTTGATCTTTCGGCCACATCGCCTCCCGAATCTCTGAGCGGTCGGGATGGGCACGTGGCACGCACCCCGCGCCGGCCGCTCTGCCGTCGCTGTCCGCGCCCGGGGGCCTCGCCCTCTCAGGACCGTGCGGCGGCCGGCACGGCGGTTCACTTCCGTGTCGTCTCCGCGCGGCCCCGCGGGCGCGTGCTCTTCACCCTTTACCCATGTGGCGCATATCACAAGACTTTTCGGCGGAATGTGCTTGCGAGGTGCGGCGGCGCTGGATGGCCTACGATCGGACGGCGATGTTGAACATCCTGCGCCCCGCCGTCACCCGAGTCATGACCCCTCTGGGGCGAGCCCTCGCCCGCTGGGGGATCTCGCCCGATGTGATCACCACGATCGGCACGCTCGGAGTGGTGGCCTCCGCTCTCGTCTTCTACCCGCTCGGGCATCTGTTCGCGGGAACGCTCGTCATCACGTTCTTCGTGCTCGCCGACCTCCTGGACGGCGTGCTGGCCCGGATGACGGGCAAGGGGAGCACGTGGGGCGCCTTCCTGGACTCCACGCTCGACCGTCTCGGCGACGCCTCGATCTTCTCGGGACTGATCCTCTACTTCGTCCTCAAGGACGAGCAGGAGATCGTCCTCGCGGTCGTCGCGCTCTTCTGCCTCGTCGCGGGAGCATTGGTCTCCTACGCCAAGGCCAGGGCCGAGGGCCTCGGCATGTCCGCGAACGTCGGCATCGCCGAACGGGGGGAGCGTCTCGTGGTCGTGCTCGTGGCGGCCGGGCTGTCCGGCCTCGGCGTGCCGTACGTCCTGGCGGCCGGGCTCTGGCTGCTCGCCGCCGCCAGCGCCGTCACGGTGGTGCAGCGGATGGTGCACGTCTACAGACAGGCGGTGGTCAGATGAAGGGCTCGGACGGCCCACCCCCCGGGCGGTCCGCGCGACCCGGTGCGGTGCCCCTCGCCGACCGGCTGGTCGCGGCGGCGTACTCCGTCGGCTGGGCCGTGGTCCGATACGTGCCGGAACGGCTGGCCGCGTGGTTCTTCCAGGTGCTCGCCGACTGGCTGTGGCTCAGGCGCGGCAAGTCCGTGCGCCGCCTGGAGTCCAACCTGGCCCGCGTCGTCGGCGGCGACGCCGGCGACCGCGCCGTACGCGAGCTGAGCCGGGCGGGCATGCGCTCCTACTTCCGCTACTGGATGGAGTCGTTCCGCTTCGCCGCCTACACCCGCGAGCGCATCCTCGATGGCACCCGGGCCACCGGGGGCGAGCACATCTTCGACAACCTCGCCCGGGGCAGGGGAGTGGTGGTCGCACTGCCCCACATGGGCAACTACGACCTCGCCGGGGCCTGGCTGGTGCACATGGGCCACCGCTTCACCACGGTCGCCGAGCGGCTGAAGCCCGAGTCGCTGTTCGAGCGCTTCGTCGACTACCGCGAGCGGCTCGGCATGGAGGTGCTGCCGCTGACCGCCAAGGGCGGCGGCAGCGCGATGGCGTTCGGCACGCTCGCCAAGCGGCTGCGCGAGGGCAAGACGGTCTGCCTGCCCGCCGAGCGCGACCTGACCGCCTCCGGCGTCGAGGTCGACTTCTTCGGCGCGAGGACCCGCATGGCCGCCGGGCCCGCGGCGCTGGCGGTCCAGACGGGCGCCGCGCTGCTGGCCGCCGTGCTGTGGTTCGAGGGGGACGGCTGGGGCATCCGCATCCACGAGGAGATCCCCGTCCCGGCCGAGGGGACGCGCGAGGAGAAGGTCGGGGTGATGACCCAGGCCGTGGCGGCGGTGTTCGAGAAGGGCATCGCCGAGCATCCGGAGGACTGGCACATGCTCCAGCGCCTCTGGCTCGACGACCTGGAGCCCCGGGGCGGGGCGCAGTCGTGAACGTCGGCATCGTCTGCCCGTACACCTGGGAGGTCCCCGGGGGCGTGCAGGCGCACATCAGGGACCTCGCCGAGGCGCTCATCGAGGACGGGCACAAGGTGTCGGTCATCGCCCCCGCGGCCGACGACGCCGGCCTGCCGTCGTACGTGACCCCGGCGGGCCGCGCCGTGCCCGTGCCGTACAACGGGTCGGTCGCCCGCCTGGCGTTCGGGTTCCTGTCGGCCAACCGGGTGCGCAAGTGGATCAGGGAGGGCGGGTTCGACGTGCTGCACGTGCACGAGCCCGCCGTGCCGTCCCTCGGCGTGCTCGCCTGCTGGGTCGCTCGCGGCCCCATCGTGGCGACGTTCCACGCCTCGTACGAGCGGTCGCGGGCCATGTCGGTGGCCGCGCCGATGCTGCAGAGCGCGCTGGAGAAGATCACGGGCAGGATCGCGGTCTCCGAGGCCGCCCGCAAGACGCTGGTGGAGCACCTCGGCGGTGACGCGGTGCTGATCCCCAACGGCGTCACCGTGCGCAGGTACGCCGAGGGCGAGCCGCTGCCCGGCTGGGGTCCCGACGGCGACGTGATCGGCTTCCTCGGACGGATGGACGAGCCGCGCAAGGGCCTGGCCGTGCTGCTGGAGGCGTTCGCCCTGCTGGCTCCGGAGCGGCCGAGGCTGCGCCTGCTGATCGCCGGCCCGGGCGACCCCGACGACGTGCTCGGGCGGGTGCCGCGGGAGTATCGCGACAGGGTCGGGCTGCTCGGCATGGTCAGCGAGGCCGACAAGGTGCGCGCCTATCACTCCGTCGACGTCTTCTGCGCGCCCAACCTGGGCGGGGAGAGCTTCGGCATCGTGCTCACCGAGGCGATGTCGGCCGGGGCGCCGATCCTCGCCAGCGACATCCCCGCCTTCCGGCGCGTGCTGGACGACGGCCAGGCCGGTGCGCTGTTCACGACCGGGGACCCCGCGGCCCTGGCCAGGGAGGCCGCCCGGCTGCTCGACGACCCCGAGCGCCGCGCCAAGCTCTCCGACGAGGCCCGCCAGGCGGTGTGGAAGTACGACTGGTCGACGGTCGCGCGGGAGGTCGTGCGCGTCTACGAGACTGTCACCCACGCCAGCGCGGGCGTGGTAGAGGACGCGCTGCCATGACGATCCGTGGCGGTCAGGTCGCATACGCGGAGGTGCCGGCGTGACCACGACCCTGATCCTCGTGGCGGCCGTGGTCGTCGTGCTGTTCGCCGTCTACGTCTCCTGGCGGGCGGGGCGGCTCGACCGTCTCCACATCCGCCTGGAGACCGCCCAGGCCGCGCTCGACGCCGCGCTGCTGCGCCGCGCCGCGGTCTGCCTGGAGCTCGCCGGTTCGCGCATCCTCGACCCCGCCACCTCGCTGGTGCTCGCCGCGGCCGCCCACGAGGCCCGTACGGCGGGGCCGGACGAGCGCGAGCACGCCGAGAGCGACCTGTCGAGGACGCTGCGGGCGGTGGTCGACCAGGAGCGGTTCCGGGAGAAGCTGGCCGAGCACCCCGCGGGGGCCGCCCTGCTGGAGGAACTGGACACCGCGGTCGCCAAGGTCGTCTACTCGCGCCGGTTCTACAACAACGCCGCCGCCGTCACCCGTGCGGCGCAGCGGCGCTGGCTGGCCCGCACGCTGCACCTGGCCGGGCACACCGACCCGCCCCGCTTCTTCGACATCGATGACGAACCGCCCGAATCGCTCGCTAGTGGATAGTCACTTTTTGTCGGGCATTTCGGGCTGATCCCGGTAAGCTCATGCCGATTCATTGCCATGCTGGTCAACGGGTCCGCGTGGGCCAGGTCCGTCGTGCCTGGTGGCGAGGGCTTTCCATCGGGAGGAGCGGATACGGTGCGGGCAGGGATCGGCTTCACGCTGGCCATGGCGGTCGTCCTGACCGGAGCCGCGTGCTCGGGGGGCGACAAGCCCGTCGCCCAGTCCCAGGGGGCCAGTGTCGTGGAGTCGCCGACTCCGCCTCCGCCGCCTCCCGAGCATCCGTTCACCGGCCGCCCCATCGCCGCGCGCAAGCCGGTGCTCGCCGTGAAGATCGAGAACACCCACGCGGGCAAGCCGCAGATGGGCCTGCGCAGCGCCGACATCGTCTTCGTCGAGCAGGTCGAAGGCGGGCTCACCCGGCTCATGGCGATCTTCTCCTCGAAGCTGCCCGCCCAGGTGGGGCCGGTCCGCAGCGCCCGCATCTCCGACCTGCACATCCTCCCGATGTTCGGCAAGCCCGCCCTTGCCTACTCCGGCGTGCAGACGAAGATGATCCCCTATGTCCAGAAGGCCTCGCTGTTCGACGTGTCCGACAGCCGGGTCCCCGCGGCGTACACCCGCGCGGCCGGCCGGGTCGCGCCGTACAACCTGGTCGGCAGCCCCAGGAAGCTGCTCGCCAAGGCGCCGCAGGCGACCAGGGCGCACGACATCGGCTTCGTCTTCTCCGACGAGCCGCCGGCCGGAGGCACGCCGCAGAAGAGCGTCACCGTCCGCTATCCCGCGGCCCGCTTCACGTTCACGTGGTCGGCGTCGCAGAAGCGGTGGCTGGTGACGCAGGACGGCGAGAAGGACATGGCGGCCGAGGGCGGCCAGCAGGGCGCCCCCACGATCGTCATCCAGTGGGTGAAGACCGACCGCTCGGAGTTCCACGACTTCACCGGCAGCTACACCCCGCTCGTGCACACGGTGGGCAAGGGCACCGGCGTCGTGCTCAGGGACGGCCAGGCATTCCGGATCAAGTGGTCGCGCTCCTCGGAGAAGAAGGGCACCACCTACACCATGGCCGACGGCACGCCCATGCCGTTCGCCCGCGGCCAGGTCTGGGTCGTGCTCGCCTCGCGCAAGCCTGTCGCGCCGTGATGGACAAAGAGGCTGATCGACTCCGACATATGGGTGCGTGAGGTGCGGGATCGGTCACGGCCTACCATGGAGAGGATTCCGTAGGCCCGCCGTCGTGAGGTAGCACCGTGTCCAGCAGCACCCCCGAAGTCAACGAGACCACCGCCGTCGGCACCGCCCGCGTGAAGCGCGGCATGGCCGAGATGCTCAAGGGCGGTGTCATCATGGACGTCGTCACCCCGGAGCAGGCCAAGATCGCAGAGGACGCGGGAGCCGTCGCCGTCATGGCGCTGGAGCGTGTCCCGGCCGACATCCGCGCCCAGGGCGGCGTGTCCCGGATGAGCGACCCCGACATGATCGAGGGCATCATCAACGCCGTCTCCATCCCGGTGATGGCCAAGGCCAGGATCGGCCACTTCGTCGAGGCCCAGGTGCTCCAGGCGCTCGGGGTCGACTACATCGACGAGTCCGAGGTCCTCACCCCGGCCGACTACGCCAACCACATCGACAAGTGGCAGTTCACCGTGCCCTTCGTGTGCGGGGCCACCAACCTCGGCGAGGCGCTGCGCCGCATCACCGAGGGCGCCGCGATGATCCGCTCCAAGGGCGAGGCCGGCACCGGCGACGTCTCCAACGCCACCACCCACATGCGCAAGATCCGCGGCGAGATCAAGCGCCTCACCTCGCTGCCCGAGGACGAGCTGTACGTCGCGGCCAAGGAACTGCAGGCGCCGTACGAGCTGGTGGCCGAGATCGCCAAGACCGGCAAGCTGCCGGTGGTGCTGTTCACCGCGGGCGGCATCGCCACCCCGGCCGACGCCGCGATGATGATGCAGCTCGGCGCCGAGGGCGTGTTCGTCGGCTCGGGCATCTTCAAGTCCGGCGACCCCGCCAGGCGCGCCGCCGCCATCGTCAAGGCCACCACGTTCTACGACGACCCCGACGTGATCGCCAAGGTCTCGCGCGGCCTGGGCGAGGCGATGGTCGGCATCAACGTCGACGACATCCCCGTGCCGCACCGCCTCGCCGAGCGCGGCTGGTAGGCGCCGGAAGCCGGAGCGAAGACGCCCGGCCGGACATCCCGGCCGGGCGTTCGTGCTGTCCGCCCCGTTATCGTGGCCTGCTATGACGACCGACGACACGGCACGGCTCGCCGAGAACCTGTCGCGTGAGCTGCGCCACATCGTGATGCTGCTGCGCCGTACGACGGCGGGGCAGCCGGTCACCGCCCAGCAATACTCCGTGCTCGGCTCCCTGGAGGAGGGCGCGCGCCGGATGACCGAGCTGGCCGAGGAGCACGGCGTGCAGCTCCCGACGATGAGCGTGCAGGTCAGCCGCCTGGAGGAGGCCGGTCTCGTCGCGCGGGGCACCGACGCCTCCGACGCGCGGGTGCGCACCGTCGAGCTGACCGGCGAGGGACGCGACCGCCTCCGGGCCGTACGGCGGGCCAGGATCGCCTACCTGTCCGACCGGCTGGACGCGCTGACCGTCGAGGAGCGCACGGCCATAGCCCACGCCCTGCCCGCCCTCGCGAAGCTGGGCCGTGCCTGACGGAACACGCCGGCCTCGTCCGATCCGTCGTTTTGGGCCCGCAAGACCGCGGCCATACCCTGAACACGTCAGCACAGGAAGGGAAACCGTGACGTCCGCACCCAAGATCGGCGTGCTCGCCCTGCAGGGCGACGTGCGCGAGCACATCCGCGCTCTGGAGGAGTCGGGCGCCACCGCCACGCCGGTGCGCAGGCAGGAGGAGCTCGCCGCGGTGGACGCGCTGGTCGTCCCGGGCGGGGAGTCGACCACGATGTGGAAGCTCGCCGTCACCTTCGAGCTGCTCGAACCGCTGCGGCTGCGGATCAAGGAGGGCATGCCCGCCTACGGCTCGTGCGCCGGGATGATCATGCTGGCCGACCGGATCGAGGGCGGCATCGAGGGCCAGGAGACGCTGGGCGGCATCGACATGGTGGTCCGCCGCAACGCCTTCGGCCGCCAGGTCGACTCGTTCGAGGCCGATCTCGACTTCGCCGGACGGGGGACGATCAGGGCCGTGTTCATCCGCGCGCCCTGGGTCGAGTCCGTGGGGCCCGACGTGGAAGTGCTGGGCCGCACCGAAGCTGGGGATAGGATCGTCGCGGTCCGACAGGGACCGCTGCTCGCGACGTCCTTCCATCCGGAGCTGACGGGCGACGCGCGGGTGCACTCGTATTTTGTCGAAATGGTGAGGGAGCTCTAGGCGATGTCCGGCCACTCCAAATGGGCGACGACGAAGCACAAGAAGGCGGCGCTGGACTCCAAGCGCGGCAAGCTTTTCGCCAAGCTCATCAAGAACATCGAGGTCGCGGCCAGGACCGGCGGGCCCGACCCGGACGGCAACCCCACGCTGTTCGACGCCATCACCAAGGCCAGGAAGAACTCGGTCCCGATCGACAACATCGAGCGGGCCCGCAAGCGCGGCGGCGGCCTCGAGGCCGGCGGCGCCGACTGGCAGACGATCATGTACGAGGGCTACGCCCCCGGCGGTGTCGCGGTTCTCATCGAGTGCCTCACCGACAACCGCAACCGTGCGGCGTCCGAGGTGCGCGTGGCGCTGACCCGCAACGGCGGCTCGCTCGCCGACCCCGGCTCGGTGTCGTACATGTTCAACCGCAAGGGCGTCGTGATCGTCCCCAAGGGGTCGCTGACCGAGGACGACGTGCTCATGGCCGTCCTCGACGCGGGCGCCGAGGAGGTCAACGACCTCGGCGAGAGCTTCGAGGTGGTCTCCGAGGCCTCCGACCTGATCCCCGTGCGCAAGGCGCTGCAGGACGCCGGCATCGACTACGAGTCGGCCGAGATGAGCTTCGTCCCCACGCTCAACGTCCCCCTCGACGAGGAGGGCGCCCGCAAGGTCTTCAAGCTCATCGACGCGCTCGAGGACAGCGACGACGTGCAGAACGTCTGGGCGAACTTCGACGTGAGCGACGAGGTCATGGAGAAGGTCGGCGCCTGACGCCGGAGGCGGGCACGGGCCCTCGGCCCACATGGGCACGGGCCCTCGGCCCACATGGGCGCGGGGCCCGGCCCGAGGCCCCCGCGTGAGCGGAAAACCGGTGGCATGGCCGCCGGGGCCCGCATAGCTTGGCCGGTTGTGGACATCCGTCATCTCACGAGCGACGACCTGGACGCCGTCCTCGACACCCGCAGGCGCGCCTTCGGCCCGCTGTCCGGCGGCGACGTGGAGACCTGGCGCAAGCTCGTCACCCCGATGCTGCCCGAGGGCCGTTATCTGGGCGCCTTCGACGGCCCCCGGCTCGTCGGCGCGGCCAGGATCAACCCGTACGTCCAGTGGTGGCACGGCCGCCCGCTGTCCATGGGCGGCGTGGGGGCTGTGACGGTGGCGCCGGAGGACCGCGGCAGGGGCGTGGGCCGGGCGCTCACGCACGCGGTCATCGAGCGCTGCGCCGAGCTGGGCCACGTGGTCTCCGCGCTCTACCCGGCCACCACGCCCATCTACCGGAGCGCGGGCTACGAGCACGCCGGCGTGCTCCAGCGGGTCACCGTGCCCGCCGAGGCGCTGCGTACGCTCGGCGGTCCATCCGGTCTATCCGGCGCGTCCGGCGCGGTCAAGCTGCGCAGGATGGGCCCCGCCGACGCGGCCGAGGTCGTCGCCCTGGTCGGCCGGGTGCACACCGCCGCCCGCGCGAGCGGCCCGCTCTGCTTCGACGAGCGGACCTGGCGGCTGTGGCTGGAGGACGACGACGACTTCTGCTACCTGGCCGAGGACGGGTTCGTCGTCTACCGGTGGAGCGACGGGGACATCGAGGTCGACAACCTGCTCGCGGGGTCGGAGGCGACGGCCAGGGCCCTGTGGTCGCTGGTCGGCAGCTCCTCAAGCGTCGCCAAGTCGGTGAAGGCGTTCGTGGACCCGGCCGACCCGGTGCTCTGGATGCTGCGGGAGCGGTCGAGGGACGAGGTCAGCCAGACCCGGTGGATGTTCCGGCTGATCGATCTGCCCGCCGCTGTCGAGGGGCGCGGCTTCCCCGCCGGAGTCCGCGCCGAGATCCCCGTCGAGGTGACCGACGCCCTGCGCCCGGGCAACGCGGGCGCGTGGCTGCTGCGGGTGGACGGCCGCGCCGGCTCCATGACACGGCGGGACGCGCCGGGCGGTGAGAAGGCCGCCGGCGACGCGACACGGCTCGCGATCGGCGGGATGTCCGCACTTTTCGCCGGCGTCCCCGCGGCCACCCTCCGCCGGGCCGGCCTGCTGAGCGGCGGATCTCCCGACACCGATGACGCGCTGGACGCCGCCTTCGGCTGCACCGCGTACATGATCGACTACTTCTGACGCCCCCGCGCGGCCGCTGATCGCGATAGAGTGACCGACCGAACAGATGTTCGGCGCAGCGGCGGCCGCGCCGCCGGGATCAGGGAGGCGTGCCGGTGCGGATGCCCCAGCTGCGGGTGATGGGCGTGGACCCGGGGTTGACGCGGTGCGGTCTCGGCGCCGTGGAGGGCAGCCCGGGCGCGCCGCTGAGCCTGCTGTCGGTCGGGGTGGTCCGCACCCCGCCCGACGACGACATCGGGTCCCGGCTGGTCGTCATCGAGGCCGAGATCGAGCGCTGGCTCGACGAGATCAGGCCCGACGCGGTCGCCGTCGAGCGGGTCTTCGCCCAGCACAACGTCCGCACGGTGATGGGGACGGCCCAGGCGTCGGCCGTCGCGATCGTCTGCGCGGCCCGGCGGGGGCTGCCGGTCGCGCTGCACACGCCCAGCGAGGTCAAGGCCGCGATCACCGGCAACGGCAACGCCGACAAGAAGCAGGTCGGCACGATGGTCACCCGGTTGCTGCGGCTCGACGCCATGCCCAGGCCCGCGGACGCGGCCGACGCGCTCGCCCTGGCCATCTGCCACGTCTGGCGCGGCGGCGTGCAGCATCGCCTGGCCGACGCCCTGGCCAGGGCCCGTTCCGGCGGTGCCGCCGCCATCGGCACTGGTGGCACCGGGGGCACCGGGGGCTCTGGTAGGACTGGGAGACCCGGCGAAGTCGCGGCCGGGCGTCAGGACCGGGGAGGGAACACGCGGTGATCGCATCCGTTGCGGGGCAGGTGGCGGCGATCGGCGCCGACAGCGCCGTGGTCGAGGTGGGCGGCGTCGGGATGCTCGTCCACTGCACCCCGGGCACCCTGGCCGGGCTGCGGGTCGGTGAGCCCGCCCGGCTGTCCACCTCGCTCGTCGTACGCGAGGACTCCCTCACGCTGTACGGCTTCGCCTCCGACGACGAGCGCACGGTCTTCGAGCTGCTCCAGACGGCCAGCGGGGTCGGGCCGCGCCTGGCCCTGGCCATGCTCGCGGTCCACGCGCCCAACGCGCTGCGGGTCGCGGTGGCGAGCGCCGACATCAAGGCCCTGACGATGGTGCCCGGCATCGGCCAGAAGGGCGCGCAGCGCATCGTGCTGGAACTCAAGGACAAGCTCGGCACCCCGGCGGCGGCCGTCGACGCCGCGCTCAACGGCGCGGCGGCGGCGCCCGTCTGGCGCGACCAGGTCCACTCCGGGCTGGTCGGGCTCGGCTACTCGTCCAGGGACGCCGACGAGGCGGTCGCGGCGGTCACCGCGGAGGCCGAGGCGGAGCTCGCGGCCGGCCGCGCCCCGCAGGTGGCGGCGCTGCTCAAGTCGGCGCTGCGCGTGCTGAGCGTGCGGTGACCCTCGTGGCGGGCTGAAGGTTCCATGAAATTTTCACCGGGAATCGGACGGGTCCCGGCAGGCCGAGCGGATGGTGTCGAGTGAGCTTCGAGCGGGATCTCGTGTCGCCGGAACCGGAGGGCGACGAGCGGGCGATCGAGGCCGCGCTGCGCCCCCGGCGCCTTGACGAGTTCATCGGGCAGGGCCGGGTGCGCGAGCAGCTGTCGCTGGTGCTGGAGAGCGCGCTGCGCCGCAACCGCCCGCCCGACCACGTGCTCATGAGCGGCGGTCCCGGGCTCGGGAAGACGACGCTCGCCATGATCATCGCCTCCGAGCTCGGCGCGCCGCTGCGGATGACCTCGGGCCCGGCGCTGGAGCGCGCGGGCGACCTGGCCGCGATCCTGTCCACGCTGACCGAGGGCGAGGTCCTGTTCATCGACGAGATCCACCGCATGGCCCGCCCGGCGGAGGAGATGCTCTATCTCGCCATGGAGGACTTCCGGGTGGACATCGTCGTCGGCAAGGGCCCCGGCGCCACCTCGATCCCCCTCGACATCGCCCCGTTCACCCTGGTCGGGGCGACCACCAGGGCGGGGCTGCTGCCCGCGCCGCTGCGCGACAGGTTCGGCTTCACCGCCCACATGGACTTCTACGACGTGGCCGAGCTGGAGCAGGTGCTGCGGCGCTCCGCGAAGCTGCTGTCGGTCGAGCTGCCGGACGAGGGCGCCCACGAGATCGCCCGCCGTTCGCGCGGCACGCCCCGCATCGCCAACCGCCTGCTCCGCCGGGTGCGCGACTTCGCCGAGGTCCGCGCGGAGGGCGTGATCGACCGGGAGATCGCGGCGGCGGCGCTCAACCTCTACGAGGTCGACGCCGAGGGGCTCGACCGGCTCGACCGGGCCGTGCTCGACGCGCTGCTGCGCAAGTTCGGCGGCGGCCCGGTGGGCCTGTCGACACTCGCGGTGGCGGTGGGGGAGGAGCCGGAGACCGTCGAGGTCGTGGCCGAGCCCTTCCTGGTGCGGCAGGGGCTGCTGGCCCGCACCCCGAGGGGCCGCGTCGCCACCGCGGCCGCCTGGGCGCACCTCGGCATGACCCCGCCTCCCGACGCGGTCGGCTCGGTGGCGGTGCCCTCGCTCTTCGACGACGCCTGAACGCCGGGCGCCAAGGCGGTAAGCGGAAACCGGGGCAAAGAGGTAACAGACCGATTGCGAAGCCCATGAAACGGGAACTTTCCCGCCCGCCTGCCCGTGGGTTCGTTGCCGGGCTTCTGCGTGCTCGCATACACTGCGTGGCTTGACTGGCCGCACACGCGAGAAGTCGCGGTGGCCCGCGTGTGAAGCGCACAAGACCTCCGGCGTCAGGCCGGTTCATCACGTTACGAAAGGGTGGCCCCCGTGGGTAACAACCCGCTTGGGACGTTCCTGCCACTGATCTTGTTGGTAGTGGTGTTCTACTTCCTCCTGATCCGCCCCCAGCGCAAGCGGCAGCAGGAACAGATCCAGATGCAGAACTCCCTCACCCCGGGCGCCCGGGTCATGACCACGACGGGGTTGTTCGCGACGGTGGTCGCGCTGCAGGACGACGACGTCGTGCTGGAGGTGGCCCCCGGTGTCGAGACCCGCTGGGTCAAGGCGGCGATCGGCCGGGTGATCACCCCCGCGGACGAGGTGACCGAAACCGAGGAGACCGTGACCGAGGGCACCGACACGGGGAACGGCGACGACACGAGCACCAAGCAGTCCTGAGTAGGCTGATCACAACTTTTCGACGAAAGAACTGACCTCCAGTGGCCCCACCGACCAGTAGCCAGAGCAAGCCGGGACGCACACTCCTGCTGCTCCTTGCGCTCATCATCGTCATGGGCGCGACGGTCGCCCTCCAGAAGGCGTTCGTCCCCAAGTTCGGCCTCGACCTCGCGGGCGGCACGACCGTGACGCTCTCGCCGGTCACGGCGGACGGGAAGGCGCCGTCGCAGGAGAGCCTCGACCGAGCCGTGACGATCATCCGGCAGCGCGTCAACGGCACCGGCATCTCCGACGCCCAGGTCGCGAAGTCGAACGACAACATCGTGATCCAGATCCCGGGCGCGGGCCGTGACGAGGCCCTCAAGCTGGTGTCGACCACCGCCGAACTGCGCATGCGGCAGGTGCTCGCGGTGGCCGCCGCGGCGAACCCGCCGGCCGAGGTGCCCACGGCGGCTCCGACGCCCAGCGGCTCGGCCACGGCGACGCCCGCGACCACCGCGGGCACGCCGACGCCGGCCGGGCAGGGCGCGGACAACGGCAACGCGACTCCCGCCGGGCGCGCCCTGTCGAAGGCGCTGACCGCGCCGTCGCCGGACCCGAGCGCCTCGGAGAGGGCCGGGAACCACCGCAAGGCGGGGGCGGGAGCCGCCCGCGCCAACCGGGCGAAGGCGTCGCCCTCGGCGGCCGCTCCCAGCCCCACGCCGACGGCCGCTCCGCAGGACGCGGGCGACCCACTGGCAGGTCAGGACACCAGCGGCATCGACCCGGCGCTGCTGACCGAGTTCCGCAACATCGACTGCACCGCGAAGAACCGCGGTCAGGGCGCCGCGGACGACCCGAACAAGCAGATCGTCGCCTGCAGCGACGACGGCACGGCCCGCTACATCCTGGACAAGGCCGCGGTGCAGGGCACCGAGATCAGCGGCGCCCAGGCGGGCACCGACCCCACCACCGGTGAGTGGATCGTCCAGGTCGACTTCAAGTCGAAGGGCGCCAGCCAGTTCGCCGACATCACCCGGCGCATCACGTCCCTGCCGGCCCCGCGCAACCAGCTCGCCAACGTGCTGGACGGCGTCGTCATCGTCGCTCCGACGATCGAGGAGGCCATCCCCGGCGGCAGCGCCCGGATCTCCGGCAGCTTCACGCAGACGACCGCCACCGAGCTGGCCGACCAGCTCAAGTACGGCGCGCTGCCGCTGAAGTTCCAGCAGAGCTCGGTCGTGTCGGTCTCCTCGACCCTCGGCCAGGACCAGCTCAACGGCGGTCTCATCTCCGGTGCGCTCGGCCTGCTCGTCGTCATGATCTACCTGTTGATCTACTACCGGGGCCTGGGGCTCATCGGCATCGCCAGCCTGTGCGTGGCCACCGTGTTCACGTACCTGACGGTGGACGTGCTGAGCCACAACGCCGGCTTCCGGCTTTCGCTGCCGCACATCATCGGTCTGGTGGTCTCGATCGGCATCACCGCGGACTCGTTCATCGTCTACTTCGAACGGATCCGTGACGAGATCAAGGAGGGCCACCGCACGCTGCGCTCGGCCGTGGAGGTGGCCTGGCGGCGCGCCCGGCGCACCATCCTGGTCGCCGACGCGGTCATGTTCATCGCCGCGGTGGTGCTCTACTTCCTCGCGGTCGGCGACGTGGCCGGCTTCGCGTTCGCGATGGGCCTGACGACGCTCATCGACATCGTGGTGGTGTTCCTGTTTACCAAGCCGCTGATGTCCCTCATGGGGCGGTTGCGGTTCTTCTCCAAGGGCCACAAGCTGTCCGGACTCGACGCGGAGCGCATGGGCCGCACCAGCCCCGCCGAGCAGACCCTGCAGGAGGCGTGATGCCGGGAGTGATCAGCCGCCTCTACCGCGGCGACATCAACATCGACTTCGTCGGCAAGCGCAAGATCTGGTACGGCCTGTCGGTGTTCCTGCTGGCCGTCTCGATCCTCGGCCTGGCGCTGAACGGGCTCAACCTGGGCGTGGAGTTCCGCGGCGGCTCGGTGTTCGACTTCACGCGCACGCCCGGCTCCAGCATCGAGCAGGTCCGCGAGACCGTCTCGGACGCCGGGGTCCACCAGGTCATCGTGCAGCAGGCCGGTCCGAACTGGCGGGTCACCACCGAGAGCCTCAAGGGCGACGAGGTGACCAAGGTCCAGACCACGATCGCCCAGAAGTACGGGATCAAGGAAGACCAGGTCAGCTCCCAGGTCATCGGCGCGACCTGGGGTGGCGAGGTCTCGCAGAAGGCCTGGATCGGCCTCGCGGTCTTCATGATCGCGATCATGCTGTACCTGTCGGTCGCCTTCGAGTGGCGGATGGCCCTCGCGGCGATCGTCGCCCTCGTCCACGACCTCGTGATCACCGCGGGCGTCTACGCCTGGTCGGGCTTCGAGGTCACCCCGGCGACCATGCTCGGCTTCCTCACGATCCTCGGTTACTCGTTGTACGACGCGGTCGTCGTCTTCGACATGATCAAGGAGGTCACGGGCAAGCTCGGCACGAGCGCGAAGATGACCTACACGCAGGCCGCCAACAACGCACTCAGCCACACGCTGATCCGGTCGCTGAACACCTCGCTGGTCGCGATCCTGCCGGTGGCGGCGATCCTGTTCATCGGCACCACGCTGCTCGGCGCCGGCACGCTGAAGGACCTGTCGCTGGCCCTGTTCGTCGGCATGATCGTCGGCACCTACTCGTCCCTGTGCGTGGCCACGCCGATCCTGGTCACGCTGAAGGAGCGGGAGCCCAAGTGGCAGGCGCTGGCCCAGCGGGTGCACGCCAAGCAGGTCTCCGCGGCCAAGGCCGCCGCGAAGGAGCCCGTCTCGGCCGGCACGCAGCAGGCCGCCGGCACGGAGAAGCGCAAGAAGCGCTGACCCCCGGCCCGTCCGACGCAGGCGCCCCCGGAACCCGCCGGTTCCGGGGGCGCCTTCATGTTCCCCTGTCCCGTTAGGCTTGGGCGTCGTGACTGACTGGACGGCTCTCATCAGGGATGTCCCGGACTACCCCAGGCCCGGCATCCTCTTCAAGGACATCACGCCGCTGCTGGCGGACCACGCGGCCTTCACGCAGGTCGTGGACGAGCTCGGCGAAGGCCTGACCTTCGACAAGGTGGTCGGCATCGAGGCGCGGGGCTTCATCCTGGCCGCGCCGGTGGCCTACCGCAGTGGCGCGGGATTCGTCCCAGTACGTAAAAAGGGTAAATTGCCCGCCGATACGTACGAGGAGTCCTACGATCTGGAGTACGGCTCCGCGACGATCGAGGTGCACGCCGACGCCTTCGACCCCGGCGACCGGGTCCTGATCGTGGACGACGTGCTCGCCACGGGCGGCACGGCCAGGGCGGCCGTGGAGCTGGTCAGAAGGACGGGCGCGGAGGTCGTGGCCGCGTCCTTCCTGATGGAGCTGTCCTTCCTCTCGGGCCGCGACCGGCTCCCGGGCCTGGAGGTCCGCACGCTGCTCACCGTCTGAGCCGTACGGGCCGTACGGGCCGGTCAGGGGGCACTCGGCCGAGAGTGCTGTGGCAGCACGGATACACTGTGGAATCTGGACTCGACGTGAGGAGTCTGTGTGCCCCGTGAAGTGGTCGTGCCCGACAGCGCGCGGGTCGATCGCGGAGTGATCTCCCGCGACGCCCCCGAGCCCGTCGCAGACGTGCCCCCCGACGCGGCACGCGACCCCGCGGCGGTCCCGGAGGACAAGCCGGCGTCGCCGGCCACGCGACGGAGGCTCGCCCGTTTCGGGGGGCAGTGGGGTGCTATGAATCCGGTGTTGGAACCGCTCTTCAAGACGGTCCGTGCCACCCATCCCAAAGCAGACCTGCGGCTGATCGAGCGGGCGTACGACGTCGCCGCCTATCACCACCGCGATCAGAAGCGCAAGAGCGGCGACCCGTACATCACCCACCCGCTCGCGGTCGCGACGATCCTGGCGGAGCTGGGCACGGACGACGAGACGCTGTGCGCGGCCCTGCTGCACGACACCGTGGAGGACACCGCCTACAGCCTCGACGAGTTACGAGCCGACTTCGGCGACAACATCGCGTTGCTCGTCGACGGGGTGACCAAGCTCGACAAGGTGAAGTTCGGCGACGCGGCGCAGGCCGAGACCGTGCGCAAGATGGTCGTCGCGATGTCGCGCGACATCCGCGTGCTGGTCATCAAGCTGGCCGACCGGCTGCACAACATGCGCACCATGCGCTACATGCCCGAGCACAAGCGGCAGCAGAAGTCCCGGGAGACGCTGGAGATCTTCGCGCCGCTGGCCCACCGGCTCGGCATGAACACCATCAAGTGGGAGCTGGAGGACCTCGCGTTCGCCATGCTCTACCCGAAGCGATACGACGAGATCGCCCGGATGGTGTCGGAGCGCGCGCCGCGCCGCGACCTGTTCCTGCACGAGGTCATCGAGAAGGTCTCCGCCGACCTGCGCGAGGCGAAGATCAAGGCGACCGTGCGGGGCCGTCCCAAGCACTACTACTCGATCTACCAGAAGATGATCGCCAAGGGCGTGGCCTTCGACGACATCTACGACCTGGTGGGCATCCGCGTACTGGTCGACACGGTCCGCGACTGCTATGCGGCGCTCGGAACGATCCACGCCCAGTGGAAGCCGGTGCCGGGGCGGTTCAAGGACTACATCGCCATGCCCAAGTTCAACATGTACCAGTCGCTGCACACGACGGTCATGGGACCCGAGGGCAAGGCCATCGAGCTCCAGATCCGCACGCGGGCCATGCACAACCGGGCCGAGTACGGCGTGGCCGCGCACTGGAAGTACAAGGAGGAGATGACCGGCGCCGGGGCCGGCAAGGTCAAGCAGGTCAACGACATGGCCTGGCTGCGCCAGCTGCTCGACTGGCAGAAGGAGACCTCCGACCCGGGGGAGTTCCTCGAGTCGCTGCGCTTCGACCTGTCGGTCTCCGAGGTGTTCGTCTTCACCCCGCGCGGTCAGGTGATCGCGCTGCCCGAGGGCGCCACCCCGGTCGACTTCGCGTACGCCGTGCACACCGAGGTCGGCCACCGATGTATCGGCGCGCGGGTCAACGGCAGGCTGGTGCCGCTGGAGTCCCGCCTCGGCAACGGCGACACCGTCGAGATCTTCACGTCGAAGTCGCCGGACGCGGGGCCGTCGCGAGACTGGCTGAAGTTCGTCAAGAGCGGCCGGGCCCGCAACAAGATCCGTCAGTGGTTCACCAAGGAGCGCCGCGAGACCGCCATCGAGGCGGGCAAGGAGGCGATCGGGCGGGCCATGCGCAAGCAGGGCCTGCCGCTGCAGCGGCTGATGTCCGGCGAGGCGCTGCTGGCCCTGGCCAGGGATCTGCGCTACGCCGACGTGTCCGCCCTGTACGCGGCCGTCGGCGAGGGGCACGTCACCGCACAGTCGGTCGTGGACAAGCTCGTACAGGCCCTGGGAGGCGTCGAGGGGGCCGAGGAGGACATCGCCGAGGCCCAGGTCCCGACGCGGCTCAAGGGCCGTCTGAGGGCCAACTCGAACGCCGGGGTGATGGTCGCGGGAGACCCGGACGTGTGGGTCCGCCTGTCGCGCTGCTGCACCCCGGTGCCGGGGGACGAGATCGTCGGGTTCGTCACGCGGGGGCACGGCGTTTCCGTGCACCGCACCAACTGCCCCAACGTGGAGCAGCTCAGCGCCCACCCCGACCGGCTGGTGGAGGTCGCCTGGTCGCCCGGGGACGACTCGGTCTTCCTCGTCGCCATCCAGGTGGAGGCGCTCGACCGGCCCCGCCTGCTGTCGGACGTCACGCGGACCCTGTCCGACCAGCACGTGAACATCCTGTCGGCGTCGGTCACGACCAGCCGCGACCGGGTGGCGATCAGCAAGTTCACCTTCGAGATGGGCGACCCCAAGCACCTCGGCCACGTGCTCAAGGCGGTGCGCAGCGTCGCCGGCGTCTACGACGTCTACCGCGTGACCAGCTGACGGCCCGCCAGGCCACCCGGAATCGGCGACCGGCCGGCCGCCCCTGCCCGGGCGGCCGCCGCACGCGCCCTCAGGGAGCTCTCAGGAAGCCGCCCTCAGGGAGCCGCCCTCAGGGAGGGGCCTCATACGGCGCCCCTCGTTCGGCGGCGGACATGCGAATCCCGGCGTGAGGGTCACGCCGGGATTCGTTCGAATCGGTTCAGCGGCCGAAGCCGGTCAGGAGCCGGGTCAGGAGAACTCGGCGAGCGTCCGCTCGGCCTCCTGGAGCCAGGAGCGGCGGGCGGCCAGGGCCTCCTCCGCCTCCTTGACGTCCTTGTCCCGGCCGGCCGCCTGGGCCTTGGCCAGCCGCGTCTCCAGCTGGTCGATCGACCTGCGGAGCTGGTTGACCGTGTCCTGGGCGCGGGCCCTGGCCTCGGGGTTGGAGCGCTTCCACTCGTTCTCCTCGGCCCTGCGGACCGCGTCGTCGACCTTGCGCAGCCCGCCCTCCAGGCGGTCGCGCTGGTCGCGCGGCACCGGCCCCGCGGCCTCCCAGCGCTCCAGGATGCTCCGCAGCGCCGTGCGCGCGGCCCGGGCGTCGGTGACCGGCAGCAGCTTCTCGGCCTCGGCCAGCAGGCCCTCCTTGACCTCCGCGTTGGCCGCGAAGGAGGCGTCCCGCTCCGCGAACACCGCCGAGCGGGCCTGGAAGAACTGGTCCTGGGCGGCCTTGAAACGCGCCCACAGCTCGTCCTCGACCTCACGGGAGGCGCGCCCGGCGGCCTTCCACTCGCGCATCAGCTCGCGGTAGGCCGCCGCGGTGGCGTTCCAGTCGGTCGAGTCCGCCAGCGCCTCCGCCTCGGTGACGATGCGCTCCTTGGTGCCGCGCACCGCGTCGCGCTGCTGGTCGAGCGAGGAGAAGTACGCCTTGCGCCGCTTGGCGAAGGCCGTACGCGCCGTGGACAGCCGCTTCCACAGCGTCGCCTCGGTGGCCCGGTCGACCCGCTCGGCGGCCTTCCACTCCTCGACGAGCTGCCGCAGCCGCTCGCCGCCTGACTTCCAGTGCGTCGTCTCCTCGGCGATGCGCTCGGCCTCGGCGACGATGCGCTCCTTCACCTCGCGGGCGTGCGCCCGGGCCTGGTCACGTGCCGCCCGCAGCTCCTCGCGGCGCTTGCCGACCAGCTCGGTGAGCGCCGTCAGCCGGTCCTGCAGGGAGCCGAGATCGCCGACCGCGTGCGCCTCGGCCACCGACTCCCGCAGCTTGGCGATGCTCGCCTCGGCCTGGGCCGGCGCGAGGTCGGTGCCGCGCACCCGCTGCTCCAGGAGCTGCACCTGGCCCGCCAGCTCGTCGAACTTCCGGCGGTAGTAGGCCAGCGCCTCCTCCGGCTCACCGGCCTGCCAGGACCCGACGGCCCGTTCTCCCTCAGCCGTACGCACGTAGACGGTGCCGTCCTCGTCTACCCGGCCCCACGGGTCGGTGCTCACCGTGTCCTCCCGCACTTGAATCAGCCTCCAGGGCTCGATGTGCCCTTGGTTGTATTACGTCAGCTCTTG
The DNA here is from genome assembly GCF_008033685.1 of Microbispora sp. CSR-4. NCBI lineage: Bacteria > Bacillati > Actinomycetota > Actinomycetes > Streptosporangiales > Streptosporangiaceae > Microbispora > Microbispora sp. CSR-4. Next base: position 43,135 of record NZ_VJVX01000054.1, on the reverse strand, counting down.
CTGGTGATTGTCACGTCTTTGATGACCACGGGCTGCTTCGGGGCACCAGTGCCGTCCCCGCCCGGACTGGCGATGACGCCCTTCTTGGCGACCTTGTCCACGATTTCGAGTCCTTTGGTCACCGTACCGAAAGGCGTGTAGTCGGGGCTCAGCCCGGTGTCCCCGTACACGATGAAGAACTGGCTCCCGTTAGTGTTCGGGCCGCTGTTCGCCATCGCGAGCACGCCACGCGTGTACTTCGCGCCCGCCAGGTTCTCGTTGGCGAAGCGGTAGCCGGGGCCGCCCTGGCCGTCGGTCGGGTTCTTGCCGTCCGCCTTGGCCAGCGGGTCGCCGCACTGCAGGATCGGGAAGTCCGTGCCCATCCGGTGGCACTTCGTGTCGTCGAAGTAGTCCTTGGACGCCAGGAACTTGAACGAGTTGACCGTGCAGGGCGCCTTCTCGCTGTCCAGCTTCGCGACGATGTCGCCGAGGTTGGTCTTGATGGTCATGGTCGCCGGGGCGGTGCTCACCTGCTCCGGCGGCATGCCGACGTTCTTGACCTGTCCGCTGCCCTCGTCGGGGACATAGCCGCAGGTGCCCTTGGCCGGGTCGTACGGCTTGGGGTCGTTCGCGAGGGGCTGGCTGCTCGCCGACGCCGACGCGGCCGCCGTGGCGTCGCCGTCGTCGCTGCCGAGCAGGGTCGTCGCCGCGACCACACCGCCGATCACCACCACCACGGCCGCGGTGGTGCCTATGATCGCGGCGCGCCGCGACTTCTGCTCGCGTTCCGCCCGGGCCCGCAGCTGCCGTTCGTAGTGTTCCCGGGCCAGCTGCTTCTGCCGGTCCTTGCCGGTGACCACTTCGACCTCCCGACTCGTCCTGTTTCCCATGGTCGTACGCCCGGACGCGGTCTCGCCGGAGCGTGCCCGCCACACCCGGGAGGTGCTCCGGGAACGGCGGCCCGTTCTATAGCATCCGGCTCGACTGCTCCAAGAATGACTATTGAGGTGGGCGAATCGTATCGGCTGACGGGTATTGGTTCGCAGCCTGCCGACCCGCACCGGTACCCTTCGGTTACATTCGCTCGCGCAATCCTTGATTGATCCGTACAGACGCAGAGGCCGCTTCCGTGCTCGTCGCCGGGTTTCCCGCAGGGTCGTTCCAGACCAACTGTTACATCGTCGCTCCCGCAGCAGGCGAGGAGTGCGTGGTCGTCGACCCAGGTCAGGACGCCGTGGAGGGCCTCGACGCGCTGCTGCGCGAGCACCGGCTGAAGCCGGTCGCGGTGCTGCTCACCCACGGTCACATCGATCACGTGTGGTCTGTGGCCCCGGTGTGCGGCGCCCGCGACGTGCCCGCGTGGATCCATCCCGAGGATCGCGATCTGCTGTCGGACCCGGGAAAGGCGTTCCCGCCGCAGGCGGGCCAGCTCTTCGGCGGCCTGAAACTTTCCGAGCCCGACGACGTGCGGGAGCTGGCCGACGGGGCCGTGCTGTCGCTGGCCGGGCTGGAGCTCACGGTCGAGCACAGGCCGGGCCATACCAGGGGGTCGGTGACGTTCCGGACGCCCGTCGAGGACACCCAGGTCCTGTTCGCGGGCGACCTGCTGTTCGCCGGCTCCATCGGCCGTACCGACCTGCCCGGCGGCGACCACGCCGCCATGCTGCGCAGCCTCGCCAAGACGCTGACGCTGCCGGACGAGACCACGGTCCTGCCCGGCCACGGACCTCAGACGACCATCGGCCGCGAGCGCGCGACCAACCCCTTCCTCAGGGACGTCGCGCCGCACGCAGGCCCGACCAGGGGATTGTGATGACCTTTCAGGCGCCCAAGGGCACCTTCGACTGGATGCCCCCGCGTTCGGAGTGGGCTCTCGCCGTACGGGACGCCCTGGCCGCACCGGCACGCCGCGCCGGCTACGGCTACATCGAGACGCCGGCCTTCGAGGACACGGCGCTGTTCTCGCGCGGCGTCGGCGAGTCGACCGACATCGTGACCAAGGAGATGTACACGTTCACGAGCCGGGGCGGCCAGTCGCTGACGCTGCGCCCCGAGGGCACCGCGAGCGTGATGCGGGCCGTGCTCGAACACGGCCTGTACGGCGGGCCGCTGCCGATCAAGCTCTGGTATTCGGGCAGCTACTTCCGCTACGAGCGGGCCCAGGCGGGGCGCTACCGCCACTTCTCGCAGGTGGGGGCGGAGGCCCTGGGGGCCGAGGACCCCGCGCTCGACGCCGAGCTGATCGTGCTGGCGATGGACGGCTACGCCTCGCTGGGCCTGCGCGGCGTGCGGCTGCTGCTGAACTCGCTCGGCTGCAAGGAGTGCCGACCGGCCTACCGCGCCGCGCTGCAGGACTTCCTGCGCGGCCTGGACCTCGACGAGGCCACCCGCCACCGGATCGAGATCAACCCGCTGCGGGTGCTCGACGACAAGCGTCCCGAGGTGCGCGCGCAGCTGGAGAACGCGCCGCTGGTCACCGATCACCTGTGCGGGGCCTGCAAGGCCTACCACGAGGAGGTCAGGGGCCTGCTGACGGCGGCCGGCGTGACGTACGAGGACGACCCCCGGCTCGTGCGCGGCCTGGACTACTACACGCGCACGACCTTCGAGTTCCTGCACGACGGCCTGGGCGCCCAGTCGGCGGTCGGCGGGGGAGGACGCTACGACGGGCTGAGCGAGCAGATCGGCGGCCCGGCGCTGCCCAGCGTGGGCTGGGCCCTCGGGGTGGACCGCACGGTGCTCGCGATGGAGGCCGAGGGCCTGCTGGCCGAGCGGCCCCGCGGCGTCGAGGTGTTCGCCGTGCCGCTCGGCGAGGAGGCCAGGAGGCGCGTGTTCCCGCTCGTGAGCGAGCTGCGCAGGGCCGGCCTCGCCGTCGACATGGCCTTCGGCGGCCGTGGCGTCAAGGGCGCGATGAAGGCCGCCGACCGCAGCGGCGCGCGGTACGCGCTCATCCTCGGCGACCGAGATATCGAGGCGGGCGCCGTGCAAGTGAAGGACCTGACCACAGCCGACCAGACCGCGGTTCCGTTCGCGGAGGTCGTCCAGTTCTTGAAGGGGAAACTCTCGTGATCCGCACCCACGAGGCAGGCACGCTCCGCAAGGAGCACGCGGGCCAGAAGGTGACGCTGGCCGGATGGGTGGCGCGCAGGCGCGACCACGGCGGCGTGGTCTTCATCGACCTGCGCGACGCCTCCGGCTCGGCCCAGGTGGTCTTCCGCGAGGAGGACCACGCCCACGACCTGCGCGCGGAATACTGCGTCAAGGTCACCGGCGAGGTACGCCTGCGTCCGGCCGGCAACGAGAACCCCGATCTGCCCACGGGCGAGATCGAGGTCGTCGCCTCCGAGGTGGAGGTGCTGAGCGAGTCGGCGCCGCTGCCGTTCCCGATCGAGGGCAGCTCGGGCGTGTCGGAGGAGGCGCGGCTGAAGTACCGCTACCTCGACATCCGCCGCCAGAAGATCGCCGACGCGCTGCGGATCCGCTCCCAGGCGACCTACCTCGCCAACGAGGTCATGCGCGAGCGCGGGTTCGTCTACGTCGAGACCCCGCACCTGACCCGCTCGACGCCCGAGGGCGCCCGCGACTTCCTGGTGCCCGTGCGGCTCCAGCCGGGCAACTGGTACGCCCTGCCGCAGTCGCCGCAGCTGTTCAAGCAGCTCCTCATGGTCTCCGGCCTGGAGCGCTACTACCAGCTCGCCCGCTGCTTCCGCGACGAGGACCTGCGGGCCGACCGGCAGCCCGAGTTCACCCAGATCGACATCGAGATGTCGTTCGTCGACCAGGACGACGTCATCGAGCTGGGCGAGGCGCTCATCGGGCGGATCTGGAAGGAGACGATCGGCTACGAGCTGCCGACGCCGCTGCCCCGGATGACGTACGCCGAGGCGATGGCGCGGTATGGCTCGGACAAGCCGGACCTGCGTTTCGGCGTCGAGCTGACCGACCTCACGGACTACTTCTCCGGCACCTCGTTCCGCGTCTTCCAGGCGCCGTACGTGGGCGCGGTCGTGATGCCCGGCGGCGCCTCGCAGACCCGCAGGGAGCTCGACGCCTGGCAGGAGTGGGCCAAGTCGCGCGGCGCGCGCGGCCTGGCGTACGTGCTGGTGCAGGAGGACGGCACGCTCGGCGGCCCGGTGGCCAAGAACCTCTCGGAGACCGAGCTGGGCGGCCTCGCCGAGGCGACCGGCGCCAAGCCCGGCGACGCGATCTTCTTCGCGGCCGGCGCGCCCTCGGCCTCGCGCGACCTGCTCGGCGCGGCCCGCCTGGAGATCGGCCGCCGCTGCGACCTGATCGACGAGTCGCAGTGGTCGTTCCTGTGGATCGTCGACGCCCCGATGTTCGAGGAGGACGGCGAGGGCGGCTGGACCCCGGTCCACCACCCGTTCACCTCCCCGAAGCCGGAGTGGGCCGACAACTTCCAGGACAACCCGGGCGAGGCCCTGGCGTACGCCTACGACATGGTCTGCAACGGCATGGAGATCGGCGGCGGCTCGATCCGTATCCACCGGGCCGAGATGCAGCAGCGCGTGTTCGACGTGCTCGGCATCTCCAAGGAGGAGGCGGAGAGCAAGTTCGGCTGGCTGCTGGAGGCGTTCAAGTACGGCCCGCCGCCGCACGGAGGCATCGCCTACGGCTGGGACCGCGTCTGCATGCTGCTGGCGGGCGGCGAGTCGATCCGGGACGTCATCGCGTTCCCGAAGACGGCGTCCGGCTACGACCCACTGAGCGGCGCGCCCACCCCGATCAGCCCGGAGCAGCGCAAGGAGGCCGGCGTGGACGCCACGCCGAAGGCCGACAAGCCCGAGCCCGCGCAGTAGGCGGCAGGCGGCAGAACGCGAGACGGCCCCCGCGACATCGGTCGCGGGGGCCGTCTCGTGTCCGGGGCCGGTCAGACGACGGCCACGTCCTTGATCACGACCTTCAGCTTGGGGGCGTTGGAGCCCTCGCCCCGCACGTCGGCCGTGGGGTCGCCGTTGAACGGGATGATGCCGCCCTTGGCGATCTTGTCGATGATGTCCATGCCCTGGGTCACGACGCCGATCATCGTGAAGGCCGCGCCCATGGCGTTGAGCTGGGTGTTCTCGTCCGTGAAGGAGATGAAGAACTGGCTGCCGTTGGAGTTGGCGTCCTCCGTGCCCTGTGCCAGCCCGACCGTGCCGCGGGAGAGCGGCATCCCGTCGAGGTTCTCGTCGTTGAACAGGTATCCGGGGCCGCCCGCGCCGTCGTTCTTGCTCTTGCCGTCGCCCTTGGCCAGCGGGTCGCCGCACTGCAGCATGCCGAGGCCGACGGTCTCCACCGTCGCGAGGCGGTGGCAGACGGTGTTGTCGAAGAAGTTCTTCTTGGCCAGGAACGCGAAGGAGTTCACCGCGCACGGCGCGTCCCTGGTGGCCAGGGTGATGACGATCCGGCCCCGGTTCGTGGTGATGATCATCTTCTTCGCCGCGATGACCGACCTGCTCAGCTTGCTGGGCGGGAAGCCCACGAACTTCGCCGGGGCGCCCGTGTCGTCCTTGCGATACTCGCAGGTGACCTGGCGCAGGCTGGTGGGCCGGGTCGTCGGCGTGGGCGGCGTCAGCTCGGTGTGCTGCACCGTGGGGCCATCGGCGTCGGAGGCCGAGGGCGAGGCCGACGGGGTGGCCTCGGCTGTGCTGGCCGACCCGTCACTGCAGGCCACAAGGCCGCCCGCCAGCGCGAGGAGCCCCAGCCCGGCGCCGAGGGTGCTCCGCAGGCGGCGACGGGGGGTGGTCGCGCGCCCGGCCGTGCTCACGCGCGAAGCCGGTTGCTTCTGCCGATCAGTGTCGGTCACCGCTATGCCTTCCCTTTCCCCTTTTGTTACGACTGAGGCGCCACTCTATCCGTGATCCCGTTGGCTTCGTGTAAAACGGACGTCCCGGGGGTATCACATCGGTTTGCGCTCATCTTGCTCTCAGATCTGCCTGGGAACCTCCTGGCGAGCGAATCCGTACAAACCGGGGGACGGTTCGCGATCCGCGCCCCGGTCGCCGTCTCAGGAGGCGTTGCAACGATGTTCGACCAGGTCTTCGGACTCCCGGCCCACGCCCTCATCGTCCACGCGGCGGTGATCTTCGTGCCGCTGCTCGTGGCGCTGTCGATCGCGTACGCCGTGCTGCCCCGCGTGCGGCACAAGCTCGACTGGGCCCTGGTGGCGACCGCCGTGGTGGCCCTGGGCGCGGCGTTCGCGGCCAAGGAGAGCGGGGAGGCGCTGGAGCAGCGGCTGTTCCAGGGCCGCCCGTCCCCGGCGATCGACGTCCACAGCGGGTTCGCGGACGTCCTGGTGCCGGTGACCGCGGTGCTGACCGTCCTGTCCCTGCTGATGGTGTGGCTCACCCGGGCCCGCCGCGCCCCCGAGGGCGGCGGCGCGCGGGCCGTCACCCTGGTCGTGTCGGCCGCCTCCGTGATCCTCGCCGTGGTCGTCGGCTACTACGTCCTGCGGACCGGGCACACGGGTGCGACGGCCGTGTGGGGCGGCTGACGGTAGTGTCGGCGATGTGGAGAGCCTGTTCGATTCGGCCGCCGAGGAGGCGCATCGGGGCCAGGAGCCGCTGGCCGTGCGGATGCGGCCGCGCTCGCTGGAGGAGGTGATCGGCCAGCGGCACCTGCTGGGGCCCGGCACGCCGCTGCGCCGGCTGGTGGAGAGCGACGCGCCGATGTCGCTGTTCCTGTGGGGCCCCCCGGGCACCGGCAAGACCACGCTGGCCTACGTCGTGGCGGGTGCGACCAAGCGGAGGTTCGTGGAGATCTCGGCCGTCTCCGCCGGGGTCAAGGACGTGCGCGCCGCCATCGACCAGGCCCGCCGCGAGCTCGGCATGACCGGCAGGCAGACCGTGCTGTTCGTGGACGAGGTCCACCGGTTCAACAAGGCGCAGCAGGACGCGCTGCTGCCGGCGGTGGAGAACCGCTGGGTCACGTTCATCGGCGCGACCACCGAGAACCCGTTCTTCTCCGTCATCTCGCCGCTGCTGTCCCGCTCGCTGCTGCTCACCCTCGAACCGCTGGCCGAAGACGACGTCCGCGGCGTCCTGGAGCGGGCGGTGACCGACCCGCGCGGCCTCGGTGGGCGCGTCACCCTGCACCCCGACGCCCTCGACCAGCTCGTACGGCTGGCCGGCGGCGACGCCCGGCGCTCGCTGACCTACCTGGAGGCCGCCGCGATGCTGGCCGACGGGGTCGCCGCCGAGGTCACGGTGGAGGTCGTGGAGAAGGCCGTCGACAAGGCGGCCGTGCGCTACGACCGCCAGGGCGACCAGCACTACGACGTGGTCAGCGCGTTCATCAAGAGCATGCGGGGCTCGGACGCCGACGCGGCGTTGCACTATCTCGCCCGGATGGTGGAGGCGGGGGAGGACCCGCGGTTCATCGCCCGCCGGATCGTGATCTTCGCCAGCGAGGACGTGGGGATGGCCGACCCGACGTGCCTGCAGGTCGCGGTGGCCGCCGCCCAGGCCGTGGAGTTCATCGGCCTGCCTGAAGGGAGGATCAACCTCGCCCAGGCCGTCATCCACTGCGCGCTGGCGCCCAAGTCGAACGCGGTGGTCAAGGCGATCGGCGCGGCCTCCGACGACGTGCGGCGCGGGATGGTGGGCCGCATCCCCGACCACCTGCGCGATGCCCACTATCCGGGCGCGAAGAAGCTCGGCCACGGCAGGGGTTACCAATACCCGCACGACTTCGAGCACGGCCTCGTCCGCCAGGACTACGCGCCCGAGGAGCTGCGGGAGCGCCGCTACTACGAGCCGACCACGCACGGCGCGGAGGCGCGGTTCGCCGAACGCTGGGCGAAGATCAGGAGCTTCCTGCGCGGCGGCTGAGCCCCCGGCACGCGGCCCCGCGTGCGTGATGCGAAGCGGCCCTGGGTGTGTGGTGCGGAACGGCGGGCAGGTCGTTCGCGGTAAGGTCTTGCCATTCCAGCTCCGTTGATCTAGGGAGATCGGCACATGCTTACCGCGGGAGAGCTGGCGGGCCTCGTGGTCGCCATTTTCTGGGTGATCCTGGTCTGCTTCCTGGTCGTCGTGCTGGTCAGGCTGGCCAGACTGCTGACCGAGACCCGCAAGTCGGTGGCCGAGCTGAGCGACCGCATCGCCCCGCTCCTCGACGACATGAGCCAGACCGTCTCCGAGGCCAACCGGCGGCTGGCCGCCGCCGAGGAGATCACGGACAACATGCGTGACGTCAGCGGCAACATGGTCAAGATCACCGGCGTGGCGTCCACGCTGCTCGCCGGCCCGGTGCTCAAGATCTCCGCTTTCCGGGACGGCTTCCGCGTGGCGCTGGCCCGGCGTGCCTCCCGCAGGGCCCCGGCCCGGCGGGTCGCCCGCGGCGGTCCCCGCACCGGCCCCCGGACGGCGGAGAGGATCAACGAGCGGCACGCCGCCGAGCGAGCCGTGGAGCGCCGGGCCATCGGGAGGGGACGCTGATGATCCGGCGGCTCTTCTACATGTCCCTGGGCGCGTTCCTCACGGTCTGGACCATGCGTAAGCTTCAGTCGTTGCGGCCTGACCACGTGGCCAGGCGCACCGCCGACCGCGCGGTGACCCTCGCGGATCAGCTCAGGGACTTCGCCGGCGAGGTGCGCCGGGAGTCGGCGAGCAGGGAAACCGAGTTGCGCGCCGAGTTCGGGCTCGACACGGTTGATGGCATAACCACAGGCAAAAACAAAATCTACGACGTAAAGGACGGCCGCTGAAATGGAGTCGGCAGAGATCGCGCGCCGCTTCCTGCGCTTCTTCGAGGAGCGCGGGCACACAGTCGTGCCCTCGGCCAGCCTGGTCGCCGAGGACCCGACACTGCTTCTCGTGAACGCGGGAATGGTCCCGTTCAAGCCCTACTTCCTGGCGCAGCAGACGCCGCCGTACCGGCGGGCGACCAGCGCCCAGAAGGTCATGCGCACCCTCGACATCGACGAGGTCGGCAAGACCACCCGCCACGCCAGCTTCTTCCAGATGCTCGGCAACTTCTCCTTCGGCGACTACTTCAAGGAGCAGGCGATCCCGTTCGCCTGGGAGCTGCTGACGCGGCCCGAGTCCGAGGGCGGCTTCGGCTTCCCCGAGGAGCGCCTGTGGGCGACCGTCTACCTGGACGACGACGAGGCCCAGGACATCTGGCACCGCAAGGTGGGCCTGCCGCTCGACCGCATCCAGCGCCGCGACCTCGCCGACAACTACTGGCACATGGGCGTCCCCGGGCCCGGCGGCCCGTGCTCGGAGATCTACTACGACCGCGGCCCCGAGTACGGCCGCGAGGGCGGGCCGATCGCCGACGAGAACCGCTACCTGGAGGTGTGGAACCTCGTCTTCATGCAGTTCCAGCTCAGCCAGGTCCGCAGCAAGATCGACTTCGACGTCGCGGGCGAGCTGCCGGCGAAGAACATCGACACCGGCATGGGCCTGGAGCGCATGGCGGCCATCCTCCAGGGCGTCGACAACATCTACGAGATCGACACGACGTACAAGATCCTCGACACGGCGGCCGAGCTGACCCGGTCGCGCTACGGGCGCGACAAGCGCGCCGACGTGTCGCTGCGGGTGATCGCCGACCACATGCGGGCGGGCGTCATGCTCGTCGGCGACGGCGTGCTGCCCTCCAACGAGGGCCGCGGCTACGTGCTGCGCCGCATGCTGCGCCGCGCGATCCGCAACCTCCGCCTGCTCGGCGCGGGCGAGGAGCGGCACATGCACGCGCTCACCGCCGTCACCATCGACGTGATGGGCGAGCAGTACCCGGAGCTCAAGGCCGACGCCGCCAACATCCACACGGTCATCGACGCCGAGGAGGCGTCGTTCCTCGGCACGCTCCGCACCGGTACGGCGATCTTCGACGTCGCGGTGGAGGAGACCAAGCGCAAGGGCGCTTCGACGCTCAGCGGCGACCAGGCGTTCCAGCTCCACGACACCTACGGCTTCCCGATCGACCTCACCCTGGAGATGGCGGCCGAGCAGGGCCTTCAGGTGGACGAGGAGGGTTTCCGCCGGCTCATGAAGGAGCAGCGGGACCGCGCCAAGGCCGACGCCGCGGCGAAGAAGACCGGCAACGCCGACATCTCGGTGTTCACCGGCATTCTGGAGAAGTCCGGGAAGGTCGACTTCCTCGGCTATGACCACACCACCGCCGAGGCGAACGTCATCGGCCTGCTCGTCGACGGCGCGTCGGTCCCGGCGGCGGGCGCGGGGACCACGCTGGAGGTCGTGCTCGACCGCACCCCGTTCTACGCGGAGGGCGGTGGCCAGCTCTCCGACCAGGGCCTGATCCGCACCAGCGGCGCGGAGATCGAGATCGTCGACGTCCAGTCGCCGGTGGCGGGTCTCATCGTGCACCGCGGCAAGGTGCGTACGGGCGAGGTGCGGGTCGGCGACCAGGCGCAGGCGGACATCGACCTGGAGCGGCGGCGTGCGATCTCCCGCAGCCACACCGCGACCCACCTGGTCCACCGGGGCTTCCGCAACGCCCTCGGCGAGTCGGCGGCCCAGGCGGGCTCGGAGAACTCCCCGGGCCGCTTCCGCTTCGACTTCACCGCGGCAGGGGCGGTCTCCCCGTCGATGCTGCGCGACGTCGAAGACGAGGTGAACGCCGTCCTGATCAACGACCTCAAGGTCAACGCGTTCTACACCAGCCAGGCGCAGGCCCGCGCGATGGGCGCGCTCGCGCTGTTCGGCGAGAAGTACGGCGACGAGGTCCGCGTGGTCGAGGTCGGCGACTACTCCCGCGAGCTGTGCGGCGGCACGCACGTCGCCAGCTCCGGTCAGCTCGGCCTCGTGAAGGTGCTGGGCGAGTCGTCCATCGGCGCGGGCGTGCGCCGCGTGGAGGCGCTCGTCGGCCTCGACGCGTTCCGGTTCCTGGCCCGCGAGAGCGTGCTGGTCGCCCAGCTCAGCGAGCAGCTCAAGACCCGCCGCGAGGAGCTGCCCGAGCGGATCGAGGGCATCGTCACCCGGCTGCGCACGGCAGAGAAGGAGCTGGAGAAGCTGCGCTCGGCCCAGGTGCTCGCGGTCGCCGGCGAGCTCGCCGCGCAGGCCCGCGACGTGCACGGCGTCTCGGTGGTGACGCACCGCGCGCCTGATGGCACCACCCCCGACGACCTGCGTAAACTCGCCCTCGATGTGCGCGGCAGGTTCCCTGGCGACCGCGCCGCGGTCGTCGTCGTCTCCGGCGTCCCCTCCGACCGGCCGGTCGTCGTCGCCGCGGTCAACGAGGCGGGACGCGAGCGCGGCCTGAAGGCGGGCCGGCTCGTCGGCGTCGCCGCCAAGGCACTCGGGGGTGGCGGTGGCGGCAAGGACGACGTGGCCCAGGGCGGCGGCACGCGGCCCGAGGCGATCGATGACGCGCTTCGCGCGGTCGAGGAGGCCATCTCCTCCGCGGTGGCGTGAGCGGCCGATGAGGCACGGCGTCAGGATCGGGGTCGACGTCGGCTCCGTCCGCATCGGCGTGGCCCGCAGCGACCCGTCGGGTCTGCTGGCCACGCCGGTGGAGACCGTCCGGCGCGGCCGGGGCGACCTCGCGAGGATCGCCGAGATCACGGCCGAGCACGAGGCGATCGAGATCGTGGTCGGGCTGCCCACGTCGCTGTCGGGCAGGGAGAGCCACGCCGCCGGGGCGGCGCGCGAGTTCGCCGCGCGGCTGGCCCCGCGGGTGGCTCCGGTCCCGATCCGGCTGGTGGACGAGCGGCTCACCACCGTCAGCGCCCAGCAGGGCCTGCGTTCCAGTGGCGTGAAGGCCCGCAACCAGCGTGACGTGATCGACCAGGCGGCGGCCGTCGTGCTGTTGCAGGCCGCGCTCGACGGCGAGCGCGCCACCGGCAATCCCCCCGGCAGACCTCTCGAACCACCGCGGCCCGGCGCCGGGCCCGGTGAGGAAGCGAGCGGCGGGACCGCACGGTGAAGCGGACCGTGGCCGCCGTGGCCGGGGGGCTCGCCTTGGTCGCGGCGGCGGTGACGTATGGCGTGCACCAGGTGGTCGGGCAGTCCGACGAGGCCCCCGACTTCTCCGGCGAGGGCACGGGGACGGTCACGATCGAGATCAGGCCGGGGGCGAGCGCCGCCGAGATCGGCAGGACGCTGGAGCGCGCCGGTGTGGTGGCCAGCGCCCAGTCGTTCGTCGAGCAGGTCGTCATGCGCTCCAAGGAGACCGGCCTGCATCCGGGCCGTTACACGATGCGACGGCGCATGGCCGCCGCCAGCGCTCTCGACCTGCTGCTCGCGCCCGCGAGCAGGGTCGTGCGCACGGTCACCGTGCCCGAGGGGCTGCGTACGAGCGAGGTGCTGCGCATCCTCGCGGAGCGCACCGGCATCCCGCTGAAGGACTTCACGGCCGCCGTCGCCGAGCCCCGGAGCCTGCGCCTGCCCGCGTACGCCGAGGGGGAGGCCGAGGGCTTCCTGTTCCCCGCGACGTACGAGATCGAGCCGGACATGACCGCCGCCGACCTGCTCAGGAAGATGGTGGCCCGGTTCCGCGTCGCCGCCGAGAAGGTGCGGCTCAAGGAGCTGGCGCCGCGGGTGAAGCTCAGGCCCAGGCAGGTGGTGACGGTCGCCAGCATCGTGCAGGCCGAGGGCGGCGTCCCGGCCGACTACCCCAAGATCGCCAGAGTGGTGTACAACCGTCTCGCGCGCGGCGCGAAGCTGGAGATGGACAGCACCATCAACTACGCGCTCGACCGCCACACCCTCAAGGTCAGCATCGAGGACACGCGGGTCGACTCGCCTTACAACACCTACGCGCGTCCCGGGCTGCCGCCCGGGCCCATCGGCAACCCGGGGGAGAGCGCGCTCACGGCCGCCCTCCATCCCGCCGAGGGCGCGTGGTACTGGTTCGTGACCACAGATCCTCGTCATAAAATCACCAAATTCACAGACAAAGAGGCGGAGTTCCGGAAATATCGGGAGGAGCTGAACAGGTATCTCGGGACGAACTGATCGCTTCCCGGGGCATCCGCGCGGCTCCGCCTCGCGGGTTCCCTAGCGTGCTCGGTGCGTCCGCACGGCCCCGCCACCCCCGGGCGGGGCTCCATATATCGGGAACGCCCCCCGCGGAACCCCCTGTCCCGAACCCCCTCGGTTTGGCACACTCGCTTGACGGGAGGCCTCTCGTACCGAGAGATTGGCCAGCGCACTATGAATGATCTGGACATGGACTTCCTGCTCGGCGCCGAGGACGACGACGGTCCTCCCCGGCGCCGGCCCCCTGGCAGCCGGACCCAGCAGCGGCGCAGCCGCAAACGCCGCAAGAAACAGCGGCGCAAGGGCAGGGTCGCCACGCTTTTCGCCCTTGTGATCATCGTCGGGGTCCTCGGCGGTCTCGGCTATTTCGGATTCACCTGGGCACGCAGCGTGATGATCCCCAAGGACTTCACCGGGGAGGGACGCGGCGAGGTCGTCGTCGAGATCGAGGAGGGCGCCAGCGCCACCGACGTCGCCCAGATGCTGGAGAACGAGGGCGTGGTGGCGAGCGCGCGGGCGTTCATCAACGCCATCGGCGCGGCCGGGAAGAGCTCCTCGCTCCAGCCGGGCCAGTATGAGATGCGCAAGGGCATGTCCGCAGAGTCGGCCCTGGCCCTGCTCGACCCGAAGAACCGGGTGCTCAACCGGCTGACCATCCGCGAGGGACTGCGGCTCAGCAAGATCTACGAGGAGCTGTCGACGGCCACGGGCAAGCCGGTCTCGGAGTTCAAGAAGGCCGCCCGCTCCGACATCGGACTGCCCAAGTACGCCAAGGGCAACCTGGAGGGCTTCGCGTTCCCCGCGACGTACGAGATCAACAGCAAGCTCACCCCGCAGCAGATCCTCACCAAGATGGTCGACCGGTTCAACCAGACCGCGGACCGGGTCGACCTGGAGGGCCAGGCGAAGCAGCTCGGCTTCACCCCCAAGCAGATCATCACCATCGCCAGCATCGTGCAGGCGGAGTCCGGCAGCGCCGAGGACATGCCGAAGGTCGCCCGGGTCATCTACAACCGGCTGACCTCCAACCCGCAGATGAAGCTCGGCATGGACAGCACGGTCATGTACGGCCTGAACAAGTACGGCATCGCGGCCACGCACGCCGAGACGGAGAGCAACTCGCGCTACAACACCTACAAGTACTACGGCCTGCCGCCGGGCCCGATCAGCAACCCGGGCGACCACGCGATCGAGGCCGCGCTGCACCCGGCGGACGGCAACTGGCTCTACTTCGTGACGGTCGACCCCAAGCGGGGCATCACCAAGTTCACCGACAAGGAGTCGGAGTTCTGGAAGCTCCGCGACGAGTTCAACAGGAACAACAAATGACCGATACCGGTCAGGGGGCCGGCCAGGAGGTTGGTCGCCGGGCCGCCGTGCTGGGCTCCCCGATCGCGCACTCGCTGTCCCCGGTCCTGCACCGGGCGGCGTACGCGGCAATGGGCCTGCACGACTGGCGCTATGCCGCGATCGAATGCCCCGAAGACGGCCTGGCGGGCCTTATCGGTGGGTTCGGCCCGGAGTGGGCCGGTCTGTCGCTCACGATGCCGCTCAAGCGCGTCGTGCTGCCGCTGCTCGACACGGTCTCCGACCTCGCGCTGGCGGTCGGCGGCGCCAACACCGTGGTGTTCCGCGACGGTGCGCGGCACGGCGAGAACACCGACGTCCACGGCATCGTCCAGGCGCTCGCGGAGGCGGGCGTGTCCGCGCCGGCCTCCGCGGTCGTCCTCGGCGGCGGCGCCACCGCGGCCTCGGCCATCGCCGCCCTGCGGGAGACGGGCCTGGCGGAGGTCACACTGGTCGTGCGTGATCCGGGCCGCGCGGAGGAGACCCTGCGGGTCGCCGAGCGCCTCGGCACCACCGTGACCGTGCGCTCCTTCGACGACCTCGATCCCGAGGCCGACCTGGTGATCTCCACGCTGCCGTCCGGCGCGGCCGACGCGCTCGCCGAGCGGGTCGCGGCCCGCCTGCCCGAGAAGGCGGCGCTGTTCGACGTCGTCTACGCGCCCTGGCCGACGCCGCTGGCGACGGCGGTGGAGGCGCGGGGGCGCGCCGTGATCGGCGGCCTGCCGATGCTGCTGCATCAGGCCGTACGGCAGGTCGAGCTGATGACCGGCCGTACGGACGTGCCGGTGGAGGCCATGCGCGCCGCCGGCGAGGCCGAGCTCGCCCGCCGCGCGGCCTCCTGAGCGGCGTCCTGCTGAGCCTGGGGCACCCCACGGGGGCCCCAGGAATACGTCGGAGAAGCTTCGGGTTTGTGGTAGCGTAGGAACTCGATCGGTCCGGCATGAGCTGGACGCGCAAGCGGAGGTCCTCCTCCCACCTGCTCCGCCGAAAGGCGGACGGGTCAAGGATCACACCGGAGTTTTCGGCAGGAGAGCTCAGTGACCCCGCATGCGTGACGTGCGGGGTTTTGTTTTTTACCCCGCACGGTCGAGACAAGCGGAAGTCTTTTGGAGGTCCCATCAGCACCGAGCCCCGCATCAACGACCGTATTCGCGTGCCCGAGGTGCGCCTCGTCGGCCCGAACGGCGAACAGGTCGGCATCGTCTCCATCGGCGACGCACTGAAGCTGGCGCAGGAGAGCGATCTCGACTTGGTGGAGGTCGCGGCCACGGCCCGCCCGCCCGTCTGCAAGCTCATGGACTACGGCAAGTTCAAGTACGAGTCGGCCATGAAGGCACGCGAGGCCCGCCGCAACCAGGCGCACACGATCATCAAGGAGATCAAGCTCCGGCCGAAGATCGACCCGCACGACTACGAGACCAAGAAAGGTCACGTCGTGCGCTTCCTGAAGGCGGGAGACAAGGTCAAGGTCACGATCATGTTCCGAGGCCGCGAGCAGTCCCGGCCAGAGCTGGGATTCCGGCTCCTGCAGCGCCTCGCCGAGGACGTCACCGACCTGGGGTTCGTCGAGTCGCAGCCGAAGCAGGACGGTCGCAACATGATCATGGTGATCGGGCCGCACAAGAAGAAGGCCGAGGCGAAGGCCGAGAAGGCCGCCGCCAAGGCCCGCGGCACCGGCCAGCAGGAGGCGGAGCCCGCCCAGGAGCAGGCCGCACAGCCGCAGTGACGCCCGCCTGAACCACCAGGCGGGGCGCCGCAGACATTCACGGATACCGAGACCGGGACGGTCTCGCGGAGTAAGGCAGGCCGCCGGCCCGGGTCACCGGCCCGGGCCGTCGGCACGGACGAAAGAGGAGAGACGGCTGAGATGCCGAAGATGAAGACGCACAGCGGTGCGAAGAAGCGGTTCCGGCTCACCGGATCCGGCAAGGTTGTCCGCCGCCGCGCCAACCGGCAGCACCTGTTCGAGCACAAGCCGTCCACTCGCACGCGCCGCCTTGAGGGCGTCGTCGTCATGTCCGACGCCGACACCAAGAAGATCAAGAAGCTGCTCGCGAAGTAACGACCCGGGGAGATAGAACAACATGGCACGCGTGAAGCGGGCGCTCAACGCCAAGAAGAAGCGCCGGGTCGTCCTCGAGCGGGCGAGCGGTTACCGGGGGCAGCGGTCGCGCCTCTACCGCAAGGCCAAGGAGCAGATGCTCCACTCGATGACCTATGCATACCGGGACCGCAAGGACAAGAAGGGCACGTTCCGCCGGCTGTGGATCCAGCGGATCAACGCCGCGGCCCGTGCCAACGGCATCACCTACAACCGGTTCATCCAGGGCCTGCGCCTGGCCGGCATCGAGGTGGACCGCAAGATCCTCGCGGACCTCGCGGTGAACGACACGCAGACCTTCGCCACGCTGGTCGAGTCCGCCCGCAAGGCGCTCCCGTCCGACGTGAACGCGCCGGTCGCCTGAGACCTGCACCTGCGCACACACGAGGGCCCGTCGCCTGCGGCGGGCCCTCATCCACGTCGAGGGGGGACATGCGGGCATGGCGGAGCTCACCAACACCAAGTCGCCGCGCGTCAAGGCGGCCCGCAGGCTGACCAAGCGCGCGTTCCGCGATCGCGACCGGGCGTTCCTGGCGGAAGGGCCGCAGGCGGTCCGTGAGGCACTCGCGCTCAAGGACGTCACGGTCGAGCTGTTCACGACGGTCGAGGCGGAGACGCGGCACGCCGACATCGTGGCCGCCGCCGTAGCGGCGGGCGTCCCGGTCCACCGCGCGAGCGGCGAGGTCATGTCGGAGCTGACCCAGACGGTCACCCCGCAGGGCCTGCTCGCCGTGTGCCGGTTCGTGCACGTGCCGCTGGCCGAGGCGGTGCCGCGGGGAGCCCGGCTGGTGGCGATCCTCGCCCACGTACGCGACCCCGGCAACGCGGGGACGGTCCTGCGCACCGCCGACGCCGCGGGCGCCGACGCGGTGGTGTTCACCGACGCGTCGGTCGACCCGTACAACGGCAAGTGCGTGCGGGCCAGCGCGGGGAGCCTTTTCCACCTGCCGGTCGTGACCGGAACTCCCGTGGCCGACGCCGTACGGCACGCGCGGGAGGCGGGGCTGCGCGTGTTCGCGGCAGACGGCGCGGGCACCCGGACGCTCGACGAGGTCGCCCTGGACACGCCCGCCGCCTGGCTGTTCGGCAACGAGGCGTGGGGACTGCCGCCCGAGCTCCTCGCGCTGGCCGACGAGGTGGTGCGCGTCCCGATTTACGGGCGGGCGGAAAGCCTGAATCTCGCCACCGCCGCCGCGGTCTGCCTGTACGCCTCCGCGCGTGCTCAACGGCAGACCTTACATTCCGTGGAAGATCCCACTACCCCGGCGCTCTGAGGCTGCTGCCGAGCCCGGGAAACCCGCTATTGTCGGCGAAGGAGTCGCGCAGGACGTCGGCGGCGCGCGCAGTTCCGGAGCTCGAGGAGGCGGTCTCGTGCGAGGTGACGACACCCCCGGCGGCGCCCTTGCAGGGGACGCCGGAGGGCGGGCGCACATCGACGTCGACGACCTTCCCGACGGCCTCGTCGCCACCGACGCCGACGGCGTGATCCTGATGGTCAACCGGGCCGCCGAGCGGCTGACCGGGGTGACCCGTGAGGCGGCGGTGGGCAGGCCCATCGGCGACGTGCTGCCGATGCGCGACCAGGACGGCCGCGACTGGTGGAAGTGGCTCGACCCGCACGGCGGGCTGGCCATCCGCAGCCGCCAGCCGGAGCGGCCGCTGCACCTGCCCGGCCGCCAGGAGATGCTGGTCGCCGCGCGCTTCGTCCGCACGCCGCCGCGTGGCGGCCGCGTGGAGCGCGTCGTGATCACGCTGCGGGACGCCTCGGCGCGCGCCCGGATCGAGCGCAGCCGCGCCGACCTGGTCTCGACCGTGGCCCACGAGCTGCGCTCGCCGCTGACCAGCGTCAAGGGGTTCACCGCGACGCTGCTGGCCAAGTGGGACCGCTTCACCGACGCCCAGAAGCGCGTGATGCTGGAGACGGTCAACGCGGACGCCGACCGGGTGACGCGGCTGATCACCGAGCTGCTCGACGTCTCGCGCATCGAGTCGGGCCGTTTGGAGATCCACCGCCAGATCGTGGACGTGCCCGCGCGGGCCCGCAGGATCATCGCGGGCCGGGTGGCGGCGGGGGAGCCGGAGGACCGTTTCCGGCTGGAGGTTCTCGGCGAACTGCCGGAGATGTGGCTCGATCAGGACAAGATTGACCAGATTCTCGCGAACCTGGTGGAAAACGCGGTGCGCCACGGACGCGGTACGGTGACCATAGTGGTGGAGCCGGTCGAATGGGGAGTGGCGGTGTCGGTGCGGGACCAGGGTGAGGGCGTGGCGCCCGAGCTGGTCGGCCGTGTCTTCCGCCAGTTCTGGCGGGGCAACGGCCGCCGCCGCGGAGGGACCGGCCTCGGTCTTTTCATCGTCAAGGGCCTCGTGGAGGCCCACGGCGGCACCATCAGCGTGCAGCGCGCGCCCGGCGGCGGCGCGGAGTTCCGATTTACCTTGCCCACCGGCACCCCTGAATTCGCCTGAGCCTTTCCACAGGCCGATCGCGCGGAGGACGGCCCGGTGGGCTGATCGGACTAGACTCGTTGCCGCTGAGCGCAGGGCGCTCGCAGGCCCCTGGATACGGAGCTCTCTCTTGTCGAACACCTATGACCCGGTCGAGGTGACGCCGCTGCACGCCGACGAGGTCGCGCGGGCACAGGCCGACGCTCTCGCCGCGATCGCCGCGGCGCGCGACCTCGACGATCTGAAGCAGGCAAGGCTCGCGCACGCGGGCGACCGCTCGCCCATCGCGCTGGCGAACCGTGAGATCGGCGCACTGCCACCCGCCGCGCGCGCCGAGGCGGGCAAGCGGATCGGCGCCGCGCGCAAGGCGATCGGCGAGGCGCTCGCCGCCCGCCAGGCCGAGCTGGAGGCCGAGCGGGACGCGCGGGTCCTCATCGAGGAGACCGTCGACGTCACGCTGCCCTGGGACCGCGCGCCGCGCGGCGCCCGGCACCCGCTGACCACGCTGCAGGAGCGCATCGCCGACGCGTTCGTGGCGATGGGCTACGAGGTGGCGGAGGGCCCCGAGCTCGAAGGCGAGTGGTTCAACTTCGACGCGCTGAACATCGCCCCCGATCACCCGGCCAGGTCCGACCACGACACGTTCTTCGTGGAGAGCGTCGACTCCGGCAAGGTGCTGCGCACGCAGACCTCGCCGGTGCAGATCAGGGCGCTGCTGTCGCGCCCGCTGCCCGTCTACGTGGTGTCGCCGGGCAAGACCTTCCGCACCGACGAGCTGGACGCCACACACACGCCGGTCTTCCACCAGGTCGAGGGCCTGGCGGTCGACAAGGGGCTGACGATGGCCCACCTGAAGGGCACGCTCGACCGGTTCGCCGAGGTGATGTTCGGCGCGGGGATCACCACCCGGTTCCGGCCGCACTACTTCCCCTTCACCGAGCCGTCGGCCGAGCTCGACCTGCGCTGCTTCGTCTGCCGCGGCTCCTCGGCGGTGCCGGGCAACCCGCCCTGCCGCACCTGCAAGTCGGAGGGCTGGATCGAGTGGGGCGGCTGCGGCATGGTCAACCCGCGCGTGCTGCTGGCCTGCGGCGTCGACCCCGCCGTCTATTCGGGATTCGCCTTCGGCATGGGCGTGGAGCGGACGCTGATGTTCCGCCACAACGCCGAGGACATGCGTGACATGGTCGAGGGCGACATCCGGTTCACCCTGCCGTTCGGGATGGAGGTCTGATGAAGGTCCCGCTTTCATGGCTGCGGGAGTACGTCGATCTCCCCGCGGTCACCGCCCAGGAGGTGGCCGACCGGCTCACCGCCGCCGGCCTCAAGCTGGAGGCCATCCACTCGCACGGCCACGAGATCAAGAACGTCGTGGTCGGCCGGGTCCTCGAGATCGAGGAGCTGACCGGGTTCAAGAAGCCCATCCGGCACTGCAAGGTCGAGGTCGGGGAGGCGACGCCGCGCGAGATCGTCTGCGGCGCGACGAACTTCTCCGTGGGCGCCGTGGTCCCGGTCGCGCTGCCCGGCGCGGTGCTCCCCGGCGGCTTCGAGATCGGCTCCCGCAAGACCTACGGGCGGCTGTCCGACGGCATGATCTGCTCCGAGGCCGAGCTCGGCATCGCCGAGTCGTCCCCGGGCATCCTGCTGCTGCCGGATGACACCCCGATCGGCGCCGACGTGGTCGAGCTGCTCGGCCTGCGTGACGACGTGCTCGAACTGGAGGTCGCCACCGACCGCGGCTACGCCCTGTCGATCCGCGGCGTCGCCCGCGAGGCGGCCATCGCCTTCGGCGTGCCGTTCCGCGACCCGGCCGCGACCGAGGCGGAGTCCGGCGGCGGCGAGTCGTGGCCCGCGGAGATCGCCGACCCTTCCGCCTGCGACCGCTTCGTGCTGCGCTCGGTCACCGGCTTCGACCCGGCCGCCGAGTCGCCGCTGTGGATGCGGGTGCGGCTGGCCCGCGCCGGCATGCGCTCGGTCTCGCTGGCCGTCGACATCACCAACTACGTGATGCTGGAGCTCGGCCAGCCCCTGCACGCCTTCGACCGGTCGCGCCTGTCCGGCCCGATCGTCGTACGGCGGGCCCGGCCGGGGGAGACGCTGGAGACGCTCGACCACGTGGTGCGGACGCTCCACGAGGAGGACATCCTCATCACCGACGACTCGGGCCCGATCTCCATGGCCGGCACGATGGGCGGCCTGCACACGGAGATCTCCGACACCTCGACCGACATCGTCATCGAGGCGGCGCACTTCTCGGCCACCGGCATCGCCCGCGAGTCGCGGCGGCACAACCTGGTTAGCGAGGCGTCCAAGCGGTTCGAGCGCGGCGTCGACCGCGAGCTGCCCCTCGCCGCGTCGTGGCGTGCCGTGCAGCTCCTGGTCGAGCTCGGCGGTGCCGTCGCCGACCCCGGAGTGACCCACACCCAGGTCGACGTCTCGCCGGTGCGGATCACCATCCCGGCCGATCACCCGAGCCGTGTGGCGGGTGTGACGTACGAGCGGGAGACCGTGATCCGCAGGCTGGAGCAGATCGGCTGCACGGTGACGGAGGGCGCCGTCTCCGCAGGCCCGGCCGGGCACGGCGTCGCGGCCACCGGCGTGCTCGCCTCCGGCGACCTCGCCGGCCGGCTGGCCGTCCCCGGCGACGACCTGATCACGGTCACGCCGCCGACGTGGCGCCCCGACCTGACCGATCCGAACGACCTCGCCGAGGAGGTCATCCGGCTTGAGGGGTACGACCGCATCCCGTCGGTCCTGCCCCCTGCCCCGGCCGGGGGCGGGCTGACCGAGGCGCAGCGGCTGCGCCGCCGGGTGGGCCGCGCCCTGGCCCACGCGGGATACGTGGAGGTGCTCGCCTACCCGTTCATGGGGCCGCGCGACCTCGACAACCTCCTGCTGCCCGAGGACGACCCCCGCAGGCGGGCGACCCGGCTGGTCAACCCGCTCAGCGAGGACGAGCCGTTCATGCGGACCACGCTGCTGCCGGGCCTGCTGAAGACCCTGGTGCGCAACGTGGGCCGCGGCCACGCCGACGTGGCGCTGTTCGAGTCCGGGCTGGTCTACCGGCCCGAGCCGCAGGCGCCCGCGACGGCCCCGGTGCTCCCGGTCGACCGCAGGCCCACGGAGGAGGAGCTGGCGGCGATCGAGACGGCGCTGCCGAGGCAGCCGCTGCGGGTGGCCGTGGTGCTGGCCGGGGAGTTCGAGCGCTCCGGCTGGTGGGGCGAGGGCCGGCAGGCGTCCTGGGCGGACGCCGTCGAGGCGGCCCGCACGGTCGCGCGGGCGGCGGGCGTGGAGCTCGGCGTCCGGGCCGACCAGCACGAGCCGTGGCATCCCGGGCGGTGCGCCGCGCTGACCGTCACCGACGCCGAGACCGGTGAGACGGTGCTGGTGGGTCACGCAGGCGAGCTGCACCCGCGGGTCGTCGAGGCGTACGGGCTGCCGCCGCGCACCTGCGCGATGGAGATTGAGCTGTCGCTGCTGACCCCCGCCGGGCCGGTGCAGACGCCCGCCGTGTCCGCCTATCCGGTGGCGACGCAGGACGTCGCGCTGACCGTCGCCGTCTCCACCCCGGTCGCCGAGGTCGAGGCCGCTCTCCGGGAGGGGGCGGGCGAGCTGCTGGAGTCGATCAGGCTGTTCGACGTCTACACGGGCCCGCAGGTGGGCGAGGGCAACAAGTCCCTGGCCTACACGCTGCGGTTCCGGGCGCCCGACCGCACGCTCACGGCCGAGGAGACCACGGCCGCGCGTGACGCCGCCGTCGCCCTCGCCGCCGAGCGCACCGGAGCCCAGCTCCGCGGCGCCTGAGTAGCCGCTGATCACTTGAGCGGGTGCCGGCACGGTGTCTTGTCGACACGGTGCCGGCGCCCGCGGTCGTCTCTCCCGGAGGAGCGGTGCGTCACCTGCTGGTCTTCCCCGAGCGGGACAGCGCGGAGGAGTCCGCGGAGACCGTGGCCGAGCTGTTCCCGGCGCTCGGCGTTCCCGGCGTCGTCCGTGAGCTGCTCGCGGGCGAGGACGACGCCGAGGACGCCCAGTGGGTGGTCGTCGTGGACGACCCGGACGGCGCCCTCGGCCCGGCGGACCTGGCCCGGCTCGACGCCCTCGCCGAGGAGGGCGAGGGCTGGCGCGAGCCGGGCTGACCGCCGCCCTACCTGCCGTACACCTCGAAGGAGTACAGCGAGTAGCCGTAGCCGGTGCCGCGCTTGACGCCCTGCATCCGCACATAGCGCGCCCCGGTCGGGGCGAACGCGACGTTGTCCACGCCGCCGTCGCCCGTGGTCGTCTGCGCGACGGTGGTCCACGTGGAGCCGTCCGCCGAGGCCTGGATCCGGTACGACGAGCCGTAGGCCGTCTCCCAGCGCAGGATCACCCGTCCCACGGACTTCAGCGAGCCGAGATCGACCTGGATGTACTGGTTGTCGCTCCACCCGCTGGCCCACCGGCTCGCCGGGTCGCCGTCCACGGCCTTGGCCGGGGTGTAGGAGTCCTGCGTGCTCGACGCGCTCGCCGTACGGCCCAGGGCGAGGTCGGTCACGTCGTCGCCGCGGTGCGC
This sequence comes from Microbispora sp. CSR-4, assembly GCF_008033685.1. Classification (NCBI taxonomy): domain Bacteria; kingdom Bacillati; phylum Actinomycetota; class Actinomycetes; order Streptosporangiales; family Streptosporangiaceae; genus Microbispora; species Microbispora sp. CSR-4. The sequence continues at coordinate 19,773 of NZ_VJVX01000054.1, read as the reverse complement.
GGGGAACGAGACCACCTGCTGATAGGTCGGCCGGTTCTGCCAGGAGATCAGCGAGTGCTTGACGCCGCCGAGCGGCGACTGCCGTACCGCGTCGGCGCACCACTGGTCGCCCGCCGAGCAGGAGTCGTCACCCGGATAGGTCGTCGCCGCCGGTTCGGCCAGCGCCGCCGCCAGGCTGTCGAGCAGGACCGTACGGCAGGCCGCCACGGTCGCCCCGCAATACTTGGCCGGCAGGGGAGCGGCCACCGGGTCGCCGAGCACGGCCCGGATGTCCTTGTCCACGTAGCCCCACCAGCCGTACTGGAACGACGACCCCTTGTGGGGCTGCGCCTCGTTGGCCGAGCCGGGCAGCGAGGAGACGTCGCCCTGCTGGTGCCCGGACGGCGACTCGTTGATCTGCAGGGCGTTGACCAGCGCCTGGTAGAGCCCGTCGCCCAGCCCGGGGCGGAACTGGGCCCGCACCAGCTTGGGCCACCAGGCGTCGAAGATCCGGATGGCGTCGGCGTGGGCGTACTTCTTGCTGCCCGTGCTCGTCTCCTCCCGCCTGGCGCCCGCGCCGGCCCAGGCGGACAGCTTGGAGACGGCCGAGGCGAGGGCGGGGTCGGAGACGGACGCACTGTTGATCACGCGGAGCAGCGCGGGCAGCACCTTCCATCCGCGCAGGTCGGTCGTCGCCGCCGACGCCATGATCTTCACGACCCCGGCGCGGTCGAGGGTGCCCGAGGACAGGGCCGCCTTGACCGGCGCGTCGAGCAGGTCGGCCCGGTGGACCGCCCCGAAGCTGAAGTTGCCGTCGGCCGCGCCGAAGTCCTTGGCCTGCTTGTTGTTCCAGCTCACGAAGTAGTCCTGGTTGACCGCCTGCGGATGCGCCGAGGGCGGGAGATAGGACGCGGTGTTGGCCGCCGGGTCGAAGCCGCTCCACTCGTGCGCGGCGTCGGCCGTCATGGGCAGGTTCGGGTCGGACTCCGGCGACCGCACAGGGACGTTGCCGGACATGAAGTACGCCGCGTCGGTGGAGTTCACGTAGAACCAGTTGAACGCGAAGCCGATGGTGGAGGCCGAGTTGGCGAAGGCCGCCGCCGAGCCCATCTCCGCCGGGTCGTTGAACATCTGGAAGCCGATCGCCGAGTCCGCCTCGTGCTGGTAGGTCGAGCGCAGCGTGGTGAACGCCGTCGACACGCCGCCGACCGTGCCCCGCCAGGTGACCAGGCCATATTTGGTGCGCTTGATGACCAGATCGTACGACCCGGCGGCGGTGGAGTCGGCCGTGTTGGGCTTCCAGGAGTTGGTCTTCTTCAGCGTCTCCATGGGCGTGCAGACGCCGTGGTAGAGGTAGTGGTCGCTGGAGACCGCGGGCGTGCCGCCGTCCGGGTCGCACAGCGTCACGGCGTAGGTGTCGGTGATGTCCTCGGCGGCCGAGGTGGCGCTCCAGGCGTAGTCGGTGCCGCGTCCGAGCAGCACGTAGAGGTTGAGCCCGGCGAAGGCCGCGCCGCGCGCCCGGATGCCGGGCCCGGACAGCTCCTCCAGCATGAGCAGTTGCGGCGCGAAGTAGCCGGTCTGCGGGCCGAACACGGCGATCGGGTGTCCGCCGGTCGCCTTCGCGGCCGAGACCACGATGGCGTTGGACATCTCCGGCTTGGAGTTGTCCACGGTGAGCCCGGTCAGCGCGCTCTTGACCTGCGTGGTGGCGGTCCTCGCGGTGCCGGTCTCGTTGGCCGTGATGTCGACCGGCGTGGTCGTGCCCGCGTCGGGCAGCACCACTCCGGTCGCGCCGGCCGGTGCCGCGCCGAAGGGGAAGCTCTGGTCGCCGTGCAGGGTCAGCACGGTCTCCGGGTCGTTCTGCGAGCGGAACGCCGCCCACACCTGGTCGCCCTGGGCGGCGCCGTACTTCGCCCGTGCGGCCACGCGTACGAGGGCCGACTGCATCTCGGCGCCGCCGCCCCCGCCGAACAGACCGCCGATCACGCCGGAGATCGCGATCAGGTCGGTCATCCGGAAGTCCTCCGGGCCGCCCTTGTTCGTGATCGCGTCGAGGTGGCCGGTGAGCACGTACTCACCCGGGCAGTCGCGGTTGGCCATGCAGTGGTCGATGTACGAGTTGATCCCGGCGACGTAGTTCTGCACGTCCGAATAGAGCTGGGCGCCCCGGGTGCCGGCCGTCTTCAGCCGGTCGACCTGGGCCTGGAGGTCGGCCTCCGTGTAGGGGGAGTTGCGCCAGACGCTCTGCTCCAGCTCCCTGTTGCCCGCGGCCCCGCCGGCGAACGGCGTCAGCTCGCCCCGGCCGACGTGGCGCATGAGGTCCATCAGCCACAGCCGGTCCTGCGCGCCGGCGTAGCCCGCGCCGAACATCGTGCCCTCGCGGGTGGTGCCGGTGATGTGGGGGACGCCGGTCGCCTTGTCGCGCACGATGGTGACGCCCGAGCGCGGGCTCACCGTGCTCTCGACCTGGTTCGCCGGCACGCCGAACGAGCTGTCGTTGAAGAACGCGGTGATCTGCTCGTCGGTCAGGCCGGTGTAGCCCGAGAGCAGGCCGGAGTATTTGCCGAGCTGGTCCTTGCTGTGGGCCGGATAGGTGCCGAGGAGCTGGTTGCCCAGGATGTCCACGAGGGTGGCGTTGCCGTTCTGGCCGGGCGGCAGGACGTCAGCGCACTGGCCGAGGCAGTAGTCGTCGGGCGGGTAGTAGGGGGCCGCGGCGGCCGGCGCCGCCGGCAGGCCGACGGCGACGAGGGCCAGCGCGGCGGCAGCGGTGATCGCCCGTCGAAGGCGCGCGTGCATGGGGGAACTTCCCTTCGCGATGTCAGGGGGTGAAGGGACCGATGGTGGTGCTGTTCACGCGCGTGAATATGAGCAGTGCTCAACTCTGGACGATACGCGCGGGTAACCAGAGGATCAATGGGGGAAATGCCCGCCGGTGAGTCCGATGCCGCCGGGGGCCGCAGGGACGCCGGCTCGCGTGGGGAAAGTTCAGAGCGTGTCGATCTCGGTGAGGTCGATGTCGATGTCGAACGGCACCGACAGCTTGAGCCGGTCGTGGTAGATCCCGGTCAGCGCGTACGTCGTGGTGGCCGGGTCGAGTTCGTACACGTAGACCGTGGGCCGCCCGGCCTGGTTCTCGATCCGCCAGAAGTGGGCGATCCCCGCCTCCGCGTAGAGCTGCGGCTTGCGCTTGCGATCCCGCTCCTCCGAGTCCGGCGAGACGACCTCGACGGCCGGCAGCACGTCACTCGCCTCGTACGCGGTTTCATCCGTCCCCTGCACCGCCTCGGCGTGAAGAACCACCATGTCGGGCTCGGGCCTTTGGCGAAGCCCGAGGACGACACTCATCTCACGGCGCACGCGCAGGTGTGCTGGGCAGAACCGGCGCAGTTCCCGTTCCAGCAGGAACAGCGTCAAGGTGTGAAAGGAGGCTTGGGGGGCTCGCGAAGACCAAGCTTCCATCGATCAACTCTGTGTGTGCGGGAAGTTGCGGCATGTGATCGAGGTCGGCCGCCGTGAAGCCTTCCACCGGAGGGAAGACCCAGCTCGGGAGACCGTGCGTGTCACTCAATGGTGCTTCGCTCCATGCCTCTGCCGTCATGCGCTCACCGTAGTAACGCATGAGCGCCTCGCGTTGTGTTTCCCCCGTGGCGTGGTGCCGGGACACCCCGTCCGAAGGCGACGAGCAGACGACAGCGGGTGCGGCGCTTCCGGGAAGCGCCGCACCGTTCCCGGCGGTCAGCCCGTGGGGCAGGAGACCGGCGGCCGGGTTCATACGACAAAGGGGTGGCCGGGTCGTGGCCCGCGGTGCGCCGGGGGTGTTCCGCACCGCGGGCCACAGGTCCGAGCTATCTGTTCCAGGTCCACTTCTGGTTGTTACCGCCGTGGCAGGAGTAGAGCTGGATCTGGGTGCCGTTGCCGGTGCCCTGCCCGACGGCGTCCAGGCACAGCCCGGACTGGACGCCCTGGATGCTGCCGTCGGAGTTCACACGCCACTTCTGGTTGTCGCCACCCCAGCAGCTGTAGATCTGAATCCTCGCGCCGTTGCCGCTGCCGGCCGCGTCCAGGCACTTGTTGCCGTACACCCGGATCTCACCGGCAGAGGTGGAGCTCCAGGTCTGGTTGCTCTGGCCATGGCAGTCCCACAGCTGCACCTGCGTGCCGTCCGAGGTGCTGGCGTTCGGCACGTCCAGGCAGCGGCCCGAGGCGACACCCCTGATCTGCCCACTGCCACCCCCGGAGGTAGGAGTCGCGCTGGGCGACTGGGGGGTCGTCGGCGACGGGGAGGCGGGTCCGCTGCCGTCGGGGGCGACGGCGCGTCCGGGGGGGGGGGGGATCATGCCGGCGCAGAGGTTGCGGCTGCGGAGGTTGGCGGCGATCTGGGGGATGGCCTGGAGGGTGGTGGCGTACTGGTCGTGCATGAGGATGATCTGGCCGTTTTGGAGTCGGCTGGCGGCCTGGACGATCTGGGAGGTGCTGGCGCCGTTCCAGTCCTGGGAGTCGACGTCCCAGATGATCTCCTTGAGGCCGAGCTGCTGTTCGATCGACTGGAGGGTGTAGTTGGTTTCGCCGTAGGGCGGGCGGAACAGCTTGGGGGCCTGTCCGGTGGCCTGCTGGATGGCCTGCTGGGTCCGCTGCAGCTCCGACTGGATCTGCGAGCTGCTCATCTGGGTCAGGTGGGGGTGGGTGTAGCTGTGGTTGCCGACCCACATGCCGGCGTCGACCTGGGCGCGTACGAGGGATTGGTTGTTCTGGGCGTTCTGGCCGATGTTGAAGAAGGTGGCGCGCAGGCCGTTGGCCTTCAACGTGTTGAGCAGGTTGGTGGTGTTGCTGGGGTTGGGGCCGTCGTCGTAGGTGAGGCCCACATACCCGGCGCTGCAGTCGGCGGCCTGGGCTGCGGTGGCGGAAAGGGTCACGGTCGCGAGCGCCGCGGTGACCACGCCCGCGAGCGCCGCGGCGAGCGTCTTCCGTAACCCTGCACGTCCTGCGGTGCGTATGGCGCTGTCGGCCATGTCTGCTCCTCCGATCGGGGAGAGGGCCGGACGGCGCTTTTCAATGACAGGTGAGCGCCGCCCGGCCCCCGTGGTTCGCCGGAGCTCATTCTGAGAAGCGTCGCTGAAACATGTCAAAGAATGGTTGGAAATGTTTCAGCCGGATGAACCGATCAAGCGCGCGATGCCCTGCCGGAACGCCGATGAACCTTTCACGCCGTCACGGACTCCGGGGCGCGGAGGGCGAGGGCGTGCTCGTCGATCCGCGCGTCGTACCTGCGGAACCTGGGCAAGACGGCCGCCATCACGCCGACCGCGGCCACGCACAGCAGCCCGCCTGCCCACACCCGTGCGGGCGGGGCGCCAGCGCGTTGACGAGCAGGAGGCGGTCGCCCGAGGCCGGTGCGCGGACCCCGGCACATGACGGCCGTACGGCGAGAGGGTCGTCCCCTCCCGCCGTACGGCCGGGCCGGCCTCCCTCGGGGTCAGGGGGCCGTCGTGAGGTCCGTCAGGACGCGCTACAGGTCAGGGCCGGCGTGGCAGCGGTGCCGTTGGCGACGAAGCCGAAGGTGGTGGAGGCACTCGCGCCCAGGCTGCCGTTCCAGGACTCGTTGCGCACGGTGATCGAGGAGCCGGAACCGGACTGGACACCTCCCCACAGCTGGCTGATCGACTGCGAACCGGGCCAGCTCCAGGTCACCGTCCAGCCCCTGATGGCCGAGCTGCCCGCGCGCACCGTGACGTTGGACTGGAACCCACCCGTCCAGGCGTTCACGGTCTCCATCGTCGCGGTGCATCCACCCTGTCCCGTCGGAGGCGTGGGCGAGGAAGAGGGGGAGGGGCTGGGCGACTGCGGGTTCGATGGGGATGGGGAGGCGGGTCCGCTGCCGTCGGGGGCGACGGCGCGTCCGGGGGGGGGGGGGATCATGCCGGCGCAGAGGGTGCGGCTGCGGAGGTTGGCGGCGATCTGGGGGATGGCCTGGACGGTGGTGGCGTACTGGTCGTGCATGAGGATGATCTGGCCGTTTTGGAGTCGGCTGGCGGCCTGGACGATCTGGGAGGTGCTGGCGCCGTTCCAGTCCTGGGAGTCGACGTCCCAGATGATCTCCTTGAGGCCGAGCTGCTGTTCGATCGACTGGAGGGTGTAGTTGGTTTCGCCGTAGGGCGGGCGGAACAGCTTGGGGGCCTGTCCGGTGGCCTGCTGGATGGCCTGCTGGGTCCGCTGCAGCTCCGACTGGATCTGCGAGCTGCTCATCTGGGTCAGGTGGGGGTGGGTGTAGCTGTGGTTGCCGACCCACATGCCGGCGTCGACCTGGGCGCGTACGAGGGATTGGTTGTTCTGGGCGTTCTGGCCGATGTTGAAGAAGGTGGCGCGCAGGCCGTTGGCCTTCAACGTGTTGAGCAGGTTGGTGGTGTTGCTGGGGTTGGGGCCGTCGTCGTAGGTGAGGCCCACATACCCGGCGCTGCAGTCGGCGGCCTGGGCTGCGGTGGCGGAAAGGGTCACGGTCGCGAGCGCCGCGGTGACCACGCCCGCGAGCGCCGCGGCGAGCATCTTCCGTAAGCCTGCACGTCGTGTGGGGGGTGCGGCGCTGTCGGCCATGTCTGCTCCTCCGATCGGGGAGAGGGCCGGACGGCGCGTGTGTTCGCCGGTAGGGGGTGCGCCGCCCGGCCCCGGGGTTCGCCGGTGCAACATTCTGGGAAGCGCCCTTGAAACATGTCAAAGATCGGCCGAAACGTTTCTATCCGAGACCCCATGAAAGAAGGCCTGTAGTGCCGAAACGCCGATGAACTTTTCAGGCCCGATGAGCACCGCTCCCGGGCATCCGGAGCCGCCCGGGAGCGGACGCCCCGGCCGGGCTCCGGAGCCCCAGGAACACGATCAGGCGGGGACCTTGTCCAGGAAGCCGTACACGTTCCGGATCCGGCCGTCCTCGGCGAAGGCCACGACGTCGAAGCCGATCACCACGGGCTCCGCCGCGCCTTCGGGGGCGAGGTGCCAGGTGAAGCGCGCGATGTCGTGGTGGCCGTCCACCGGCCCGCCCAGGGTGAACACGAACCCGGGGAACATCTCCTGCGCTCCGGCGATCACCGCGGCGACACCCTCGTGCCCGGTGACGGCGGCCAGCGGGTCGGTGTAGCCGCCGTCCTCGGTCCACAGCTCGGCCACCGCCTTCGCCCTGGCCTCGGCGTCGCGCTCGTTCCAGGCGGCGATGTAACGCTCGGCCAGGGTGGTGTAGTCGGTCATTTCCACTCCTTCGGGGATGTCTTCGTGACGACACGTGAACGGTGTCACGCACCCCCGAGGAGCGGCGATTACGCGGCAGGTAACGCTAGAGACCGAGGGTCTCCCTGCGCAGGTGGGTCTTGAGCACCTTGCCGCCGGGGTTGCGCGGCAGCTCGGCCTCCCTGAACCAGAACCGCACCGGCACCTTGAACGCCGCGATACGGCCGCGCAGGAACTCCTGGAGCTCCTCGCCGGTGGCGCTCGCGCCCCGCTTGAGCCGTACGACCGCGCCGACCTGCTCGCCCAGCTCGTCGTCGGGGATGCCGATCACGGCCGCGTCGTCCACCGCGGGGTGCTCGAACAGGGCGGCCTCGACTTCGGCGCAGTAGACGTTCTCGCCGCCCCTGATGACCATGTCCTTGGCCCGGTCGACGATGTAGACGTAGCCGTCCTCGTCGATGCGGGCCAGGTCGCCCGTGTGCAGCCAGCCGTCCACGAACGTCTCCGCCGTGGCGTCCGGGCGGTTCCAGTAGCCCATGATCACGATCGGTCCGCGGATGCACAGCTCGCCGACCATGCCGGGCGGCAGCTCCGCGCCGAGCGGGTCGCAGATCCTGACGTCCACGACGGCGAGCGGCAGTCCGATGCTGTCGGGCCTGGCCAGGTAGTCCCTGCCGCTGTTGTAGATCGCGAGCGCCGTCGTCTCGGTCATGCCGTACCCGTTGGCCGGCGTGCGGTTGGGGAGCGACTCGGTGATCCGCTCCAGCAGCTTCGGCGGGGCCGGAGCGCCGCCGTACGAGACGGAGCCGAGCGAGGAGATGTCGTGCTTGTCCAGATCGGGGTGTGACAGCAGCTGCCAGGCGTTGGTCGGCACGCCGCTCATCACGGTGACCTTCTCGCGCTCGATGAGCTCCAGGGCCCGCTTGGGGTCCCACTTGTACATGAGCACGAGCCCGCCGCCGCTGAACATCGTGGTCATCAGCACGGCGAAGCACCCGGTGACGTGGAAGAGGGGCACGGTCAGCAGGGTGATCCTGCGCTTTTCCGCCGCCGCGGCCACGTCCCGGCCGGCCATCGCCACCGTGCGCATCATCGCGTACGCGACGGTCATCGGCGCCTGGCCGAGGTTGCGGTGGCTGCCGAGTGCGCCCTTGGACCTGCCGGTGGTGCCGGAAGTGTAGAAGATCGTGGCGGGGTCGTCGGGGCCGAGCTCGACCTGCGGCAGCGTCACGTCGGCGCGGACCTCGCCGAGGACCTCGGACCAGTTGGCGCCCTCACCGCGGGTGACGATCATCGGCAGGCCGCTGCCGGCCATCCGCGCGGCGCGCTCGCCGTCGGCGATCACGACCTTGGCGCCCGAGTCGCTCAGGCCATATTCCAGCTCCTGCTCGGTCCACCAGGCGTTGAGCGGTACGGCCACCGCCCCTGCGGCGAGCACGGCGGAGAAGGAGACGATCCATTCGGGGTAGTTGCGCATGGCCACGGCGACGCGGTCGCCCTTGCGTACGCCATAGTCGTTCACCAGGCGGTTGGCGAGGGTCGCGGCCAGCCGGAAATGCTCCTCATAGGTGAGGTGTTCGTCCTCGTAGACGACGAACACCTTGTCCCCATGAAACCGGGTGATTTCCAGGAGGGCCCGGAAGGTCGCGGGAGCGTGCTTCCACGCCCGGATCTTGTGACCGCCGACCTCGACCTCTTCCATTTCGAAGAGCTGCCCGGGCGCCGTGAGCTGGGCCTGGACCTGTTCGTTCGTGATCGTCATGCTGGCGCACTCCCGGACTCGTTCGTTAACCGGATGTTTCACGATACCGACCGGTAGGTACGTCGGCTAGATGTCCCTCTCTCGGAACGCCGCTTGCATGCTCATGCTTTACGATGCATACTCTCTACACCAGCAAGAACATGAGGTCCGCTGCATGATCATGCAGTGACCGGGATACAGATCCCTTGAGACAGGGCTCAGTGAAGACAGGGGGCGCGGATGAGGGCGGCCATCGCCGGAGCCAGCGGCTACGCGGGAGGAGAGCTGCTCCGTCTGCTGCTCGGGCATCCCGCTGTCGAGATCGGTGCCCTGACCGCCGCGTCCAGCGCGGGCAGCAGGCTCGGCGCCCACCAGCCCCACCTGCCGTCGCTGGCCGACCGGGTGATCGAAGAGACCACCCCCGACGTGCTCGCCGGTCACGACGTCGTCTTCCTCGCCCTCCCGCACGGTCAGTCGGCCGCGGTCGCCGCCGAGCTCGGCGACGGCGCACTCGTCGTCGACTGCGGCGCCGACTTCCGGCTGACCAGCGCGCAAGAGTGGACCGCATTCTACGGCGGCGTCCACGCCGGCACGTGGCCCTACGGCCTGCCCGAGCTGCCCGGTCAGCGCGAGGTCCTGCGCGGCGCCCGGCGCATCGCCGTCCCCGGCTGCTACCCGACGGCGGTGACGCTCGCGCTGTTCCCCGCCTTCGCGGCCGGGCTGGCCGAGCCCGACGTCGTGGTCGTCGCCGCGAGCGGCACCTCCGGAGCCGGCCGGGCGCCCAAGGCCCATCTGCTCGGCAGCGAGGTGATGGGCTCGGTCAGCGCGTACGGCGTGGGCGGGGTCCACCGGCACACCCCCGAGATGGAGCAGAACCTGTCGGCGGTCGCCGGACGGCCGGTCCGCGTGTCGTTCACGCCGACCCTCGCGCCGATGAGCCGCGGCATCCTCGCCACCTGTACGGCTCCCGCCGTGCCGGGCGTCACCCGAGCCGCGCTCCGGGAGGCGTACGAGACGGCGGTGAAGGACGAGCCGTTCCTCCACCTGCTGCCCGAGGGGACATGGCCGGCGACCGCGATGACGGTCGGGGCCAACACCGCGGTGCTGCAGGTCACCCTCGACGAGCGGGCCGGACGGATCGTCGCCGTCGTCGCCATCGACAACCTCACCAAGGGGACCGCGGGCGGCGCGATCCAGAGCGCCAATCTCGCTCTCGGCCTTCCGGAAGAAGTCGGTCTTCCCACCAATGGAGTCGCCCCGTGATGAACATCGTCCCCTGTGAGGAGCGCGCATGAGTGTGACCGCACCCCTGGGTTTCCGCGCCGCAGGAGTCGCCGCGGGGATCAAGAGCGGCGGCGCCCGCGACCTGGCCCTGGTCGTCAACGACGGCCCCTCGCGTGCCGCGGCCGGCGTCTTCACCAGCAACCGTTTCAAGGCCGCGCCGGTCCTGTGGTCGGCCCAGGTCCTCTCCGGCGGCCGGGTGAGGGCCGTCGTCCTCAACTCCGGCGGCGCCAACGCCTGCACCGGCCCGCTCGGCTTCCAGGACACCCACGCCACCGCCGAGAAGGTGGCGGAGGTCCTCGACGACTCCGCGGCCGAGATCGCGGTCTGCTCCACCGGCCTGATCGGCGAGCGGCTGCCGATGGACGCGCTGCTCGGCGGCGTGGGGACCGCGGCCGCCCAGCTCAGCCGCGACGGCGGCCTGGCGGCGGCCGACGCGATCCGCACCACCGACACCGTCAGCAAGATCTCCTTCCGCCGTGGCGAGACGGGCTACATGGTGGGCGGCATGGCGAAGGGCGCCGGGATGCTCGCGCCCGCGCTCGCCACGATGCTGTGCGTGATCACCACCGACGCCGACCTCACATCCGAGGAACTCGACACGGTGCTGCGCAAGGCGACGTCCGTGACGTTCGACCGGCTCGACACCGACGGCTGCATGTCGACCAACGACACCGTGCTGCTGCTCGCGAGCGGAGCGTCGGGCGTGCGCCCCGACCTCGTCGAGTTCGAGAAGGTCGTCACCGCGGTCTGCGCGGACCTGGCCCGGCAGCTTCTGGTCGACGCCGAGGGCGCCACGAAGGCGATCGCCATCGAGGTCGTCGGCGCGGCGTCGGAGGAGGACGCGGTGGCGGTGGGCCGGGCGGTCGCCCGCTCGAACCTGCTCAAGTGCGCGATCCACGGCGAGGACCCCAACTGGGGCCGCGTGGTCAGCGCGGTCGGCACCACCGACGCCGTGTTCGACGCCGATCGGGTCAACGTGGCGGTCAACGGCATCTGGATCTGCCGTGGCGGCGCGGCGGGAGACGACCGCGACAAGGTCGACCTGCGCCCCCGCGACGTCACCATCACCATCGACCTGTCCGCCGGCCCGCACACCGCGACCGTGCACACCACCGACCTCACGGCGGCGTACGTGCACGAGAACTCGGCGTACTCGTCATGAGCGTCAGGCGGAACGGCGCCCTGGACAAGGCGCACACCCTGATCGAGGCGCTGCCCTGGCTCGCGCGCTTCCACGGCGCGACCGTCGTCATCAAATACGGCGGCAACGCCATGACGGAGGAGCACCTGCGGGCCAAGTTCGCGGCCGACGTGGTGTTCCTCCGCTACGCGGGACTGCGGCCGGTGATCGTGCACGGCGGCGGCCCGCAGATCCAGTCGCACCTCGATCTGCTCGGGATCGACAGCCACTTCGTGTCCGGGCTGCGGGTGACCACACCCGAGGCGATGCAGGTCGTCCGGATGGTGCTGGTCGGCCAGGTCAACCGCGACGTGGTCGGGCTGATCAACGGGCACGGGCCGTTCGCGGTCGGCATGTCCGGCGAGGACGCCCACCTGTTCACGGCCGAGCGCAAGCATGTCGTGGTCGACGGCGTCAAGGTGGACATCGGCCAGGTCGGGGAGATCGTCCGGGTCGAGGCGGGCGCCGTCCGGGCGCTTCTCGACGACGGCCGCATCCCGGTGGTGTCGTCCGTGGCCCGTGGCGAGGACGGCGGGATCTACAACGTCAACGCCGACACCGCCGCCGCGGCCCTCGCCGTGGCGCTCCAGGCGTCGAAGCTCATCGTGCTCACCGACGTCGAAGGGCTGTACGCCGACTGGCCGAACAGCGAAGAGGTCGTCAGCCGGATCGGGGCGTCCGAACTCGCCGCGCTGCTGCCCTCACTGTCGAGCGGCATGGTGCCGAAGATGGAGGCATGCCTGTCCGCGGTGCGCGGCGGCGTCCCCCAGGCCCACGTGCTCGACGGGCGGGTGCCGCACGCGCTGCTGCTGGAGGTCTTCACCGACGAAGGCATCGGGACGATGGTCGAGCCCGACGACGCCGCTCCGGCGGCGCGAGGCGAGGCCGACGGAGCGGCGGCGGACGGCGCCGTCAACGGGGAGGTTGCCAGGTGACCACCAATGACGAACTGCGCGCACGCTTCGAAGCGGCGTTCATGCGCAACTACGGGGTGCCGCCGGTCGCCATCGCCCGCGGTGAGGGCTGCTCCGTCTGGGATGTGGACGGCCGCCACTACCTCGATCTCATCGGCGGCATCGCGGTGACCTCGCTCGGCCACAACCACCCGGCCCTGGTCGAGGCGGTGTCCCGCCAGGTGGCCACTCTCGCGCACACCTCGAACCTCTACCTGCACGAGCCCGAGGTGCTGCTCGCCGAGAAACTGCTCGGACTGCTCGGAGAGCCCGCGCGGGTCTTCCTCTCCAACTCCGGCACCGAGGCCAACGAGGCGGCCGTCAAGATCGCCATCAAGTACGGCAAGACGCACGGCCGCGGCTACGTCGTAGCGACGGAGAACGGCTTCCATGGCCGCACGCTCGGCGCGCTGTCGCTGACGGGCAAGCCCTCGATCCGCGACCAGTTCGGGCCGTTCCCGCTAGACGTCCGGTTCGTACAGTTCGGGGATGCGGACGCGCTCAAGAGCGCGGTGACCGAAGACTGCGCCGCGGTCTTCCTGGAGCCCGCCCAGGGTGAGGCGGGCGTCATACCGGCGCCCGACGGCTACTTCCGCGCCGCAAGGGAGATCTGCTCCTCGGCGGGGGCACTGTTCGTCGCCGACGAGATCCAGTCGGCCATCGGCCGCATCGGGCACTGGTTCGCCCACCAGGCGGAGGGGGTCGTCCCCGACGTCCTGACGCTGGCCAAGGGCCTCGGCGGAGGACTGCCCATCGGTGCCTGCATCGGCTTCGGCGAGGCCGGCGAGGTCTTCGCGAAGGGCGACCACGGCTCGACCTTCGGCGGCAACCCGGTCTCGTGCGCGGCGGCGCTCGCCGTGCTCGACACGATCGAGAGCGACGGGCTGCTCGGCAACGTCGCGAAGATGGGGGCGCTGCTGTCCGAGGGCATCGCCGCCGTGCGGCATCCGCTGCTCAAGGGGGTCAGGGGGCGCGGGCTCTGGCTGGCCGCCGTGCTCACCGCGCCGAAGTCGGCGCAGGTGCAGGCGGCGGCGCAGGAGGCCGGCTTCCTGGTCAACGCCCTGCAGCCCGACGCGGTACGGCTCGCGCCGCCGCTTGTCATCACCGAGTCCGACGTTCAGACCTTCCTCGACGCGCTGCCCGGGATCCTGGAGGCCGCAGATGCCTGACAACGTTGTGAACCCCGCCACCGGCCCGGCCCCGCACGGCTCCGCGGCGCAGGTGAGGCAGGGCGCGGACCCGGCGCAGGTGAGGCAGGGCGCGGACCCGGCGCAGGTGAGGCAGGGCGCGGACCCGGCGCAGGTGAGGCAGGGCGCGGACCCGGCGCAAGTTAGACACTTCCTGCGGGACGACGATCTGTCGCCGGAGGAGCAGGCCCAGGTGCTCGACCTCGCCGAGGCGATGAAGAAGGACCGGTTCGGCTACCGGCCCTTCGAGGGCCCTCGCACGGTCGCCGTGCTGTTCGACAAGCCGTCCACCCGCACCCGGTTCTCGTTCGCGGTCGGCGTCGCCGAGCTGGGCGGCCAGCCTCTGATCATGGACCTCGGCACCTCGCAGATGGGGCGCGGGGAGCCGATCGAGGACACCGCGCGGGTGCTGTGCCGCCAGGTCGCGGCGATCGTGTGGCGGACGGCCGGTCAGGAGCGCATCGAGGCGATGGCGGCGTACTCGACGGTGCCGGTGGTGAACGCGCTGACCGACGAGTTCCACCCCTGCCAGATCCTCGCCGACCTCCAGACGATCCGGGAGCACAAGGGCTCGCCGCGGGGCCTCACGCTCGCCTACCTCGGCGACGGCGCCAACAACATGGCCCACTCCTACCTGCTGGGCGGGGCCACGGCCGGCATGCACGTCCGGATCGGGGCGCCGGTGGGCTACCTGCCCGACGCCCTGGTCGTGGAGCGGGCCGCCGAGATCGCGGCGACCACCGGCGGATCGGTCACGGTGGTGAGCGACCCGGAGGCCGCGGTGGCCGGCGCGCATGTCGTCGCGACCGACACCTGGGTGTCCATGGGCCAGGACGGCAAGGACGAGCGGATCGCGGCCTTCGCCTCCTACCAGGTGAGCGCCGCCCTGCTCGGCCTGGCGAATCCTGACGCGATCGTGCTTCACTGTCTCCCGGCATACCGGGGATTGGAAATCGCCGCGGACGTCATCGACGGGCCGCAGAGCGTGGTGTGGGATCAGGCGGAAAACCGGCTGCACGCCCAGAAGGCACTGCTGCACTGGCTGACGACGCGGGGTGCGGAGGGATCGTGACCATCCCGCTGACGAAGGCGGCCCGTCACGCGCGAATCGTGGAACTGCTGACCAGGCACAAGGTCCGCTCGCAACCCGAGCTGGCCAAGCTCCTGGCGGAGCAGGGAGTGGAGGTCACCCAGGCCACGCTCTCCCGCGATCTCGACGAGCTGGGCGCGCTGAAGTTGCGGGCCGACGACGGCACGCTGGTCTACGCGCTGCCAGGCGAGGGCGGGGGACGGATACCGCTCTATCGCACCGGCGCCGTGAACGGCATGCCGGAAAACCCCGACGCGCGGCTGCGGAGGATCGCGGAGGAGCTCCTGGTGTCGGCCGAGGCGTCGGCCAACCTCGTGATACTGCGCACGCCGCCGGGAGCGGCACAGTTTCTCGCCTCGGCGATCGACCACGCGGGCTGGGAGTCCATTCTCGGCACGGTGGCCGGCGACGACACGATCCTCGTCATCAGCCGTGACCCGACCGGGGGGAAGGCGCTGGCGGAGTCCCTGCTGAGCCTGGCCACCCGCCGTGCGCCCGACGTGAGCAGGCCCAAGATCGCCGTGGAGGTCCGCGACCACGGCAGCGGGAAGCGGGAAGCATGACGGACCGGGTCCGTTCGCCGGCGGACTTGGCCCGCCGAAGGGCATTTCCCGGGCAATGGGAAGACCGGCGTGGACACCACCCGAGAAGGGCCCGCCGATCGACGTCAGCGGGAGATCGCCGAACTGATGGATCACAACGAGATCGCGGCCGCGCGGGGCGCCCGCCAGGCCTGATTCACCCGGCATACGCCCCGGTTCCAATGCAGGGACCGGGGCGTACGTCGGCTAAGGTCGCGGATTAGTCCCGCAGAAGGATCCGCGTGAAGGATTTGCGCGCCCGAGATTCGGCAGAGAATCCCGGAGAAGACGCGAAGACCCACATACGACGGCCCCGGGCGGGAACGGCGCGCGGTCATCTTTTCTGCAGGGACTCGAATATCGGAGGGAGAAGACGGTGGCGGACAACAAGCCGATGCGGCTCTGGGGTGGCAGGTTCGAGGGGGGACCCGCGGACGCCCTCACGCGCCTGTCGGTGAGCGTGCAGTTCGACTGGCGGCTCGCGCCGTACGATCTGCTGGCCTCGCGCGCGCACGCGCGCGTGCTGCACCGCGCCGGGCTGCTGACCCAGGAGGAGCTCGACCGCATGCTGGGCGCGCTCGACGACCTCGACCAGGCGTGCCGCAAGGGAGAGTTCCGCCCCACCGTGGCCGACGAGGACGTGCACACCGCGCTGGAGCGCGGCCTGCTCGAACGGCTCGGTTCGCTGGGCGGCAAGCTCCGCGCCGGCCGCAGCCGCAACGACCAGATCGCCACCGACCTGCGCCTCTACCTGCGTGACCACGTCCGCGTGATCGTCTCCCGGCTCGTCGAGCTGGAGACGGCGCTGATCAGCCAGGCAGAGGAGAACACCGACGTCGCCGCCCCCGGCATGACACACCTGCAGCACGCCCAGCCCGTGTCGTTCGGCCACCAGCTCCTGGCCCACGTGCACGCGCTCACCCGCGACGTGGACCGCCTCCGCGACTGGGACAGGCGCGCGGCGATCTCGCCGCTCGGCTCGGGCGCGCTGGCCGGGTCCTCCCTGCCGCTCGACCCCGCCGCCGTCGCCGCGGAGCTCGGTTTTGACGCCCCCGCGCCGAACTCGATGGACGCGGTCGCCGACCGCGACTTCGCGGCCGAGTTCCTGTTCTGCGCGGCGCTGATCGGCGTGCACATCTCCCGGCTCGGCGAGGAGATCGTGCTGTGGGCCTCGCAGGAGTTCCGATGGATCGAGGTGGACGACGCCTACTCCACCGGCTCGTCGATCATGCCGCAGAAGAAGAACCCCGACGTCGCCGAGCTGGCGAGGGGCAAGAGCGGCCGGCTGATCGGTTCGCTGATGTCGCTGCTGACGACCCTCAAGGGCCTGCCGCTCACCTACAACCGCGACCTGCAGGAGGACAAGGAGCCGGTGTTCGACGCGGTCGACACCCTGCTCCTCGTGCTCCCCGCCGTGTCGGGCATGGTGTCCACGATGCGCGTCAACAAGGCCAAGCTGGAGGCCAGCGCGCCCGACGGCTTCGCCCTGGCCACCGACCTCGCCGAACTGCTGGTCCGCCGTGGGGTGCCGTTCCGCGAGGCGCACGAGGCCGTCGGCCACCTGGTGGTGTGGTGCCAGGTGAACGACAAGGACCTCGGTGAGCTCACCGACGACGAGCTGGCCAAGGTCTCGCCGCACTTCGCCGTCGACGCATCCGGCGCGAGCGTCCGTGACGTGCTGAACGTGCACGGAGCGCTGGCCGCCCGCAGCGCATTCGGCGGCACCGCGCCCGACCGGGTCCGCGACCAGATCGCGAACCTCCGCGATGTCGTCGACGGTCAGGCGGCATGGGCGAACGAGAGCTGATCGAAGACGTCGCGGGCGCTCCGCTCGGCCGCGACTTCTTCGACCGCCCATCGGACGTGGTCGCGCCCGACCTGCTCGGCCGCGTGGTCGTGCACGGGTCGGTGGCCGTGCGGCTGAGCGAGGTCGAGGCGTACGGCGGGCCGGGGCCGGACCCGGCCGCCCACACCTACCGGGGCCGCACGCCACGCAACGCGGTCATGTTCGGCCCGCCGGGGCACCTCTACGTCTACTTCACGTACGGCATGCACTACTGCGCCAATCTCGTGTGCATGCCCGAGGGCACCGGCTCGGCCGTCCTGTTACGCGCCGGCGAGGTGATCGCGGGCGTGCACAGCGCGCGCATCCGGCGCATGCCGCACGCCGACGGCCCGGACCTTGAGGGATTGGTGCGGCGCGTGCCCGACCGCGACCTCGCACGCGGACCGGCCCGGCTCACGGTCGCGCTCGGCCTGGTCCGGGAGCACAACGGAACGGACTGCTGCTCCGGCGGCCCGATCCGGGTGCACGAGGGCAGGCCCGTGCCGTCCGGCCAGGTCAGGACGGGTCCTCGCACCGGCGTGTCGGCGGGCGCCGAGACGCCCTGGAGGTTCTGGATCGACGGCGACCCCACCGTCTCGCCCTACCGTGCCCACGTTCCCCGGCGTCGCGGCCGTGCCACGAGCTGACGCGCGGGTAAGAAGTGGCGATAAAGTTCCGTGATCAGGCAGGCTTGTACGGAAGCCCCGTACATCCACCATCGATAAGCGAAAGCCACGACCGTGACCGCAACTTCAGGCAACCTCGTGCCGACGTCGGAGATGGCTGACATCCTCGACGAGCTCGAGTGGCGCGACGTGATCGCGCAGACGACCGACATCGACGCGCTGCGCAAGGCGCTGGCCGACGGTCCGATCACCGTGTATGCGGGCTTCGACCCGACCGCACCCTCGCTGCACGTGGGCAACCTGGCCACGCTGCTGATCCTGACCCGCTTTCAGCGGGCGGGGCACCGGCCTATCGGCCTGGTCGGAGGCGCCACCGGTTTGATCGGCGACCCGAGCGGCCGCAGCACCGAGCGGGCACTCAACTCCAGCGACATCGTCGCGGAATGGGTGTCACGAATCCGGGTGCAGGTCGAGAAGTTCCTGTCCTTCGAGGAGGGGCCGACAGCCGCCACGCTGGTCAGCAACCTCGACTGGACCGCGAAACTGTCGGCGATCGACTTCCTGCGGGACGTCGGCAAGCACTTCCCCGTCAACCGCATGCTGGCAAGGGAGTCGGTCTCCGCCCGGCTCTCCGGCGAGGGGCTCAGCTACACCGAGTTCAGCTACCAGATCCTGCAGGCCAACGACTACCTCGAGCTGTACCGGCGGCACGGATGCATGTTGCAGGTCGGCGGCAGCGACCAGTGGGGCAACATCACGGCCGGAGTCGATCTGATCCGCCGGGTCGAGGGCGCGCATGTCCACGCGTTGACCGGCAAGCTGATCACCAAGGCCGACGGCACGAAGTTCGGCAAGACGGCCGGTGGTGCGGTCTGGCTTGATCCCGCGCTCACCTCGCCGTACGCGTTCTACCAATACTGGTTGAACGCCGACGACCGAGACGTGGTGCGGTTCCTCAAGGTCTTCACCTTCCGTACGCGGGAGGAGATCGACGAGCTGGAGAAGGCCGTGGCCGAGCGGCCGGCCGCTCGTGAGGCGCAGCGCGCCCTGGCCGAGGACCTGACCACTCTGGTCCACGGCGCCGATGAGCTCGCCCGGGTGATCGCCGCCTCGCGTGCGCTGTTCGGGCAGGGCTCGCTCGCCGAGCTCGACGCCCGGACACTGGAGTCCGCCCTCGCCGAGGTGCCCAAGGCGGTCGTGCCCGCCCTGGGGGCGCCGTACGTCGAGCTGCTCGCGCAGAGCGGTCTGGTGGAGTCGAAGTCGGCGGCGCGCCGGGCAGTGAAGGAGGGCGGCGCGTACCTGAACAACGTGAAGATCACCGATGAGGAGTACGTGCCCTCGGCGGACGACCTGCTGCACGGCCGGTTCCTCGTGCTGCGCAGGGGCAAGAAGACGGTCGGCGGCATCGAGGTCGCCTGATCTACCGCATTGAACAGCCGCTTCGGTCCGAGACCGGGGCGGCTGTTTCATGCCCAAGAGTCGTTGTGGCGAAGGTAACAGTCGTATGACCTGGAAGGTAGCCGGCGCCGGAAGTTCCCGTCTGACTTGGGGTTTCGGCCATCTCGGCGTGATTTGACGGCAGAGTCGGTGTTGCCTAATGTTTTCCTCGCCCCCGGGGGGTGCGGGACGCCGAGAGGCGGCCGGACCCGGAGGGCAAGCCACTCCGACAGCCACCCAGGCGAGGCGCTTGCGTCAAGTCCGGGTCGCTCGTGGCGCGATCAGACCGAAAGGTTTGACACGAAGCGGGCGAGGGTTTAGTATGGAGTGGTTGCCCCGAAAGGGGCGGTCACTCTAACAAGAGCATCGACCGAGATCGTGTGGCCCTCCAGGTCCGCGACGCGGCGATAGTCGTAGAGTCGGCCGAACGGAAGTCATCGCCCTGGATCTCGGGACTCCTTCGTGGGTTTCGGGTGATGGTGGTCGCGTCCGTTTCTTGAGAACTCAACAGTGTGCTAAAAGCCAGTGCATGAATCATGCATGACCCCGTCATAGCGGCATCGTTGGTGGTGCCGGTGACGGATTCCTTTGACGGCACCTTTCCTTAGCCGGGGGGTGCCGGCCAGAGTGATCTCTTTTCAAGCATTGTTTGGAGAGTTTGATCCTGGCTCAGGACGA
>NZ_VJVX01000053.1:0-65914 GCF_008033685.1 Microbispora sp. CSR-4 | reverse complement strand
GCCTACGCCGAGGCGACCGTCCCGCTGGTCACCGTCATCACCCGCAAGGCGTACGGCGGGGCGTACGACGTCATGGGGTCCAAGCACCTCGGCGCGGACATCAACCTGGCCTGGCCCACCGCCCAGATCGCCGTCATGGGAGCCCAGGGCGCGGTCAACATCCTTTATCGGCGCGAGCTGGCCGCGGCCGACGACCCGGACGCCGCGCGGGCCCGTTTCATCAGCGAATATGAGGACACGCTGGCGAATCCGTATCTCGCGGCCGAGCGCGGCTATGTGGACGCGGTCATCCGGCCTTCGGACACCCGGGCCCAGGTCGTCCGCGCGCTGCGCGCCCTCCGCAACAAGCGGGCCTCGCTGCCCCCGAAGAAGCACGGGAACATTCCGCTGTGAGCAGCCGCGAGCCCTACCTCGGCATCGTCAAGGGGGACGCCACCCCCGAGGAGATCGCGGCGCTCGTCGCCGCGCTGGCGGCACAGTCGGCGGCGCGGGCGGCGGACGCCGCCCGGTCGGCGGCACCGCGAACGAGCCTGCGAAACTGGAGGAATCCGGCACATCACCTGCGGGTGGGACTCCCGCGCGGGCCGGGAGCCTGGCGCCGGGCCTTCTTCCCCGGCGGGTGAGACGTCGTCCGGCGCGATCGGCGACGACTACGGACCGATTACATCGCCGGAACAGGGTGTCAACTGGCTCAAGAGTTGGGACTATCTAGAAAGCGGGGGAATATAGTCAGCCGATCAACTAGTGACGAGTCCAGGAGGACACCATGGCCATCCCGGACTTCAGCGCACACGGCATTGCCGCAAAGTATGCCGTTCTCGTGGACGTCGGTTACCTTTACGCGGCCGCCGGTGAAGTTCTCTTAGGCGCCAAGGAGCGTAAGGAGTACCGCGTCGCCGCGGACGAGCTGATCCAGGCGCTCCAGAAGCATGCGCTCGAACGCATCCCGGGTGAGCTGCTGCGTGTCTACTGGTACGACGCCGCCCGTGATCGTGTGCCCACGGTGGACCAGCGTGTGATCGCCCAGCTTCCCTGGGTCAAGGTCAGATTGGGCAACCTGAACGCCCGTGGCCAGCAGAAAGGGGTGGACGCCCAGATCCGCAGCGATCTGGAGGCGCTCGCCCGCCACCATGCCGTGAGCGACACCGTGCTGATCGCCGGGGACGAGGACATGGTGCCCGCCGTGGAGGCCGCGCAGGCGTACGGCGTGCGCATCCACTTGTGGGGGGTCGAGCCGCCGTTCGGGACGAACCAGGCCGAGCGGCTCGTGTGGGAGTCGGACACTGTCGAGATATTGAGCGCCGATTTCCTGCGTCCGTTCTTCACCCGCGCGCCGGTGCCGGTGCCCGTGCCGCCCACGCCGTCTCCCGCCCAGGTCTTCGCGGGCCGTACGGTCAAGCCGATGCCGCCGAAGACGCCCGTAGGCCAGGTCGCCAAGCTGGGCCCGGGCCGGCCCCGTGTGGAGGAGGTCGGCGAACATGTGGCGCAGAAATGGATACTGACCCGCGGGCGGGACAACATCCGTGATCTGCTGCCGGGACCGCTGCTGCCCACGGTGATCGACACCGAGCTGCTCATCGAGGCCGAGAAGGAACTCGGCCACTCCCTGCGGCCCTATCCGGAGGCGCGCGTGTGGCTGCGCGACGGTTTCTGGGCCCGGGTCTACCGTGAGTTCGACCTCGGGGTCGGCATCTCCAGCAAGTGACGCCGGGCGTACCGGCCTGGCGTCCGAGCTCGCGCGGGAGCACTCCCGGCACAGGATGATCTCCCGTGCCCGGTCTCGCGCGAGTGCCCCCTCCGCGCGGCCGCATTGTTAGCACGGTCACGTCCGATTTCCGCCAGCCCGCATCGGTGGCCAGCGCATAACGTCTTCTACGTGACCACACGACAGCTCGACTTCGACGCGTGCTACCTCGCCGTCTCCGCGCGGGACTCCCGCTTCGACGGGCGTTTCTACACGGCTGTCACCACCACCGGCATCTACTGCCGCCCGATCTGCCCCGCCCGCACCCCCGCCCGGGGAAACGTCCGCTTCTATCGCCACGCCGCCGCGGCCGAGGCCGCCGGTTTCCGGCCCTGCCGCCGCTGCCGTCCGGAGCTCAGCCCCGGCGACCCCGGCTGGGACGTCCGCGCCGACCTCGTCGGACGCGCGCTGCGGCTGATCGACGACGGGGTGGCCGACGAGACCGGCGTCGCCGGGCTGGCCCGCCGCCTGCACGTGACCGAACGGCACCTGCACCGCCTGTTCGCCGCCGAACTCGGCACCGGGCCGCTCGCCGTCGCCCGCACCCGGCGGCTGCTGCTCGCCAAGCAACTGCTCACCGAGACCACCCTGCCGATGGCCGACGTCGCGTTCGCCGCCGGGTTCGGCAGCGTCCGCCAGTTCAACGCGGCCATGAAGGAGTCGTACGGCTTCGCGCCGGGTGAGCTGCGCAAGACCAACGGGCCGATGCACGAGAAGGGGAGCCCGGTCGCCCTCACGACCGGGCTGACCCTTCGGCTCGGCCACCGGGAGCCCTACGACGCGCAGTCGGTGCTGCGGTTCCTGGCCGCCCGCGCGATTCCCTCGGTGGAGGCGGTCTGCCGGTCGGGCGACGACGTCACGGCCTACACGCGGGCCGTGCCGGGCGGCTCGATCACGCTGCGGCCCGCCGCAGGTCATGTCCGGCTCACCGTGCGGACCACCGAGACGCACCGGCTCTCCCGGCTGGTGGCCCGCTGCCGCCGCCTGCTCGACCTCGACGCCGACCCCGGCGCGGTGCGGGAGATCCTCGGCGGGACGTCGCTCGGGCCGCTGGTGGCGGCCCGTCCCGGGCTGCGCGTTCCGGGAGCGTACGACGGGTTCGAGGCGGCGGTGCGGGCGGTCGTCGGGCAGCAGATCTCGGTGGCCGGTGCCCGCACCCTGCTGGGCCGCATCGCCGCCCGGGCCGGGCTGCCCGCCGTCCCGGCGACGGGGGACGCCGCCGCGGACGGGACCGACGTGCTCGCCGTCGCGGCCGGGTCAGGGGCACGGGAACTCGAGGCCGCCACGGTGAAAGTGCGCGGCGTGGAAGCCGCCGCCGTGGGCGCGCACGAAACGGAGCCGCTCGCGGCGGGCCAGGTGCCATTGCTCTTCCCCACGGCCGACCGGCTCGCCGCCGCCGACCTGGACGGCCTTGGGCTCACCACCCGCAGGGTCGCCACGATCAGGGCGCTCGCCGAGGCGGTGGCCTCCGGCGCGATCGACCTCGACGGCGCGGACGACCCGGCCGACACCGTCGCCAGGCTGCTGGAGATCCCCGGCATCGGCCCGTGGACGGCCTCGTACATCGCACTGCGCGCGCTGCGCGACCCGGACGCGTGGCCCGAGGGCGACCTGGTGCTGCGCAAGACGATGGAACGGCTCGGCATCGCCGCGGACGAGGCCGAGCGATGGCGGCCTTGGCGCGCGTACGCCGCGCTCCACCTGTGGAGCCATGCCTCCACCGCCTGAAGGCCATGCCTCCGCCGCCTGAAACGCGGCCGGACGCCTGGCCCTGCCCCGGTTTCGCACAAGCTCCTCCCCCGCCCGAAGGCGGGTGTCACCTCGGAGGTTTCCGATGATCCTCACTCAGACCGTGCCCACGCCGGTGGGCCCACTCGCTCTGCTCGCCCGCGACGGCGTGCTCGTCGCGGCCGGTTTCACCGCCGAACCCCAGGAGATGTTCGCCCGGCTCTCGCCGTCCCTGCGGGCGCTGCCGCTGCGGGAGGGCGATCTCGGCGACGCGGCCGAGGCCGTACGGGAATACCTCGCCGGGCGGATCGACGCGCTCGACCGCATCCCCGTCGAGCAGCCCGGCACCCCCACGAGGCAGCGCCTTTACGAGGCGCTGCGTGCCGTGCCCGCCGGGACCACCGTGTCGTACGCGCAGCTCGCGGAGAAGGCGGGGCTGCCCAGGACGGCCGCGAGGGCCGCGGGGTCGGCCTGCGCGCAGAACCTGATCGCGCCGTTCGTGCCGTGCCACCGCGTGCTGCCCTCGACCGGCGGTTATGGCAGTTACTACTACGGCACCCCGGTCAAGGAGTGGCTCGTCGCCCACGAGTCCCGCGCCTGAGCTGTGCTTATCTGACCTGTGCTTATCTGACCTGGCCTGATCCGGCCTGGGCTGATCCGACCCAACCTTGGGCGCGCGCGACGGGCGTGAGCGGCGTCGCCGGCTTCCGCCTCGCCCCGTCGGCGAGGGCGGTGCGGCTGTTCGCCGACCGGGCCGATCCGGGGGGGCGAGCCGGGCCGATCCGGGGGGCGAGCCGGACCGGGAAGCGAGCCGATCCGGGGGGCCAGGCCGGGGCGGGCCGGACCGGGAGACGGGCCGGACCGGGCCGGGCGGGGTCACTCCTTGACGATGCTTTGGACCTCGCCGACGGGCACGTCCCTGGTCGCCGAGACCTCGATCGGGTCGTACGCGAACGGGACAGCCTGGCCGCCCTGGTTGCCGTTGCCCTGCACGTTCCAGACGCTCGTCACGGTGAGCGTGTAGACCTTGTTCGGCAGGTCGACGGAGGAATGCCGGTAAATCACGCCGCACTCGGGTTCCTTCGTCCCGTCCTCGTCGGCGCCCTTCTCGTACGGCCTGCCGGTCGCGCCGCATCCTGCGGTGAACACCTCGGCGCGCTTGTCGTCCTTGGTGCCGGGGTCGATTTCGAGGCGAGCCGGCGTCGCCGTGACGGTGGCGGACATGACCCCCGGCAGCGTGGCGGTGACGGACCGGGGCTCGGCCTCGGCTCCCTCCAGCCACACCCAGGTGCCCAGGTTGACGTAGCTCTTGGCGTCCGGGCTCAGCTTGATCTTCGGCTCCGGCACGGTCAGCGCGGCCCGGGCGATCTGCATGAGCTGCTCCAGCGTGATGCCCCCGGCGGGGACGGTGCCCTCGGGCACCCAGACGTACGTCTCACGCTGGGCGGCGCACGCCTGGCCCGCCGGGTCTCCGGCGTTGTAGGCGATGCCCCACCACTGCCCCTTCTCGCCGATCTTGTCGCCGAACTCGTCCATGTCCACGTCGTAGTCGAGCCCCGCGTCCACCGCCTGCTTCTTCTGCTGCGCCTGGAGGGTGCGCATGTCGTCGGCCGACGCGTTCGGCTCATACCAGCAGGGCTGGGGCATGCGATAGCCGTCGCTCTTGCCGCCGAGCCCGTTGCCGGACAACCCGATCCTGGAGTTGGTCAGCCTGACGCCGGCCGTGTTGCCCTTCTGGAACGCCTCGCCATGCGGCCCGTCGTCCGGGCCCGCGGCGGCGGGCTGCGCACACATGGCGATCAGGGCCCCCGCCAGCAGGGGCGCCGCGGCAATGGCCCTCATCTGACGCACTCCTTCGCACGCTCGTCCGGATAGGCCGCGTGACGGTAGAGCCGGATCAGCCAGGCGCCGTCGTCGCCCTGCCCCAGACCGGCGGTCTGCAGGAAGACCGCCCGCGGACGTTTCAGCCAGGCGGGCTGACGGTCCAGCGGAGTGCCCTCCTGGTCGGTCAACCGCACGCCGGTCAGGTCCACGCAGCCGTCGGCCTCCGCCCCGCGTCCCATCACCGCGGGCACCCGCAGGGCGTAGAGCTTGGCCACACCCCGGGCCGACTGCCCGTCCTTGAGGAACCCCTGCACCCAGGTGAGGGCGTCCATGTAGGCGGACGACTTGGGGTCGATCCCCTTCGCGTACGAGCGGTCCCGGCCGGAGGTGCCGACGGCCCGCCACTGGGCCGTGAAGTCGTCGGCGAACGCCTTGATCACCGCCGACCGCTTGGGGTCGGGCTCGTCCGGCCATTCGATCTCGATCGTCAGTCCCGGCGCCACCGTGATCGTCTCGGTGCCCGGCTGCGAGGCCGGCGTCTCCGACGCGGCCACCGCGGCCGGCTCCATGCCGCCGCCCGGGGTGAAGCCACGGTCGGCGTCCGGAGCGGCGCACGCCGAGAGCAGCAGCGCGCAGGCCGCCGCGCAAGCCGCCAGTGGCAGCGTGCGGGCCGAGGCGAGCGGCGCCGCCGTCGCCCGGGCGAGTGCTGGACGCGTCACCGGGATCCTCCGCAGTCTGCGATCCCCCGCCGCTGTGTCCCCGTCGCTGTCAACCTTGGAACGGCCGCCGGGGACGAGCCAGCGCTATGCGTGGATCGGCATGATTCGGAGGAGAGAATCCCTGGCATTGGGGCTCCGATCAGGCGAGACGTGAGGTTCTGAGATCCGCCGGGCTTCCGGGGCCCGGTTTTCCGAGGGCCGGTTTTCCGAGGGCCGGGTTACCGAGGGCAGGGTTACCGAGGGCAGGACTCCTGCGGGCGGGGTTGCGAAGGTCCGGGGAGACCGTGCGGCGCCAGTCGGGCAGCAACTCGTCGATGAGCGCCTCCGTCTCCGGCGCCATCCCACCGCCGTACGGATGGGAGGTCGCGCGGCGCAGCAGGCCGTCGACGACCGCCCGCAGCCGGACCGGTTCCCCGGTGGCGTGCGCCGCCCGGAGCAGATCGCGCCACAGCCCCTCGTCGTCGGCGGCGAGCAGCAGCCCGGCCCGGGCCGCCGCCACCGCGCCGTGCGGGTCGTGGCGGGCCAGGCGGATCTCGCACAGCGCGTGGGCGGCGTCCGCCACCCAGGCCGTGACGTCGTACTCCAGGGGGTCGGCCGCCAGCCAGGCGTACCGGTCGGGCGGCCTGCCGTTCAGCAGCGGGCCGCGCACCAGCGCCAGCGCGCGCTCCAGCAGGTCGGCCTCCATGCCCCCGGCTGTGCCACCGGATGCGCCACCGGATTCGGCATTGGTGGGGTCGGCGGCGTCGGCCCATTCGCCGGCCTGCCGTACGAGGTCCTGGAACAGCCGCCAGTCCGTACGGACCTCCGGCCCGAGCCGCAGGCGCCCGGACCGGTCGAGGAACAGGTGGGGGCGTCCCTCGGAGTCGCGCCCGAGCCACTCGGCGACCCTGGCGATCGTGGCGTCGCGCACCGCGAGCTGCACGCCGCGCGGCCACAGCACGCCGGTCAGCACGGCCGGGTGCACGCCGTCCGGATGGGTGGCCAGATAGACGACGAGCTCGTGGGCGAGCGCCGCCCTGCCCTCTTCGAGCGGGTTCACCGGGCTGATCTCGATCGGGCCGAGGATGCGCACCTCGATGGAGGGTGGCTCCTCGCTCAGCCGCTCCATGACCGGGGTGAGCGGCTCGCCCTCCTGCTGCCGGGCCGTACGGAACAGGCCGATCACGGCGTCGTAGTGCCGGCGCGGCAGCAGGTGGGCCTCGATGTCCAGACCCAGGGCGTCCACGCGGGCCCGGCCGTCGTCGGTGACCTCCCACGTCCAGGTGGCGTGCGGCAGCTCGCCCGCGATCACGAAGCCGCTCGCCGTACGCCTGCCCTTGCCGAGCAGTGCCAGGCGGCGCGCCTCGTCCTCGTCGGGGCGGATGGCCGACAGGAGATAGTGCGGGGTGTAGGCAGGGTCGTCCACGCGGCTGTGGACCCGGCCGGTCAGCACGTCGCCGTCGTGGCGGGCCCGCTCCTCGAACTCCGGCAGCACCTCGGCCAGGCTGCCCGCCGTCCTGATCCGGTCGGGCGCGAGCAGGGTCAGCTCCTCGCCGAAGCCGACGAGCGTGATGCGCATCCGGTCGGACCACCGGTTGGTGGCCAGCTCGACGGCGAGCGCCGACAGCGCGGCGACGGTGTGCGCCCCGGTGATCGCGATCACGCCGTGGGCGGCCTCCAGGTCGACCAGGACCCGGCCGCCCTGCCCGGTGCCGAGCGAGACCAGCCCGGGGTACGGCGCGGGCACCCCGGCGAGGACGTGCTCGTCGATGCGCCGTCCCTCGTGGGCCGGAAGTCGCCACACCTGCCCGTCGTCGCAGGTCTCCCACGGCTCCGGCGCGTCCTGTTCGGCCGGGTGGATCCACAGGTCGAGGCCCCGGTTGGACAGGTGGACGGCGTAGATCGTCGGCGGGCGCCGGTCGGCGTCGGCCAGCAGGCGGCCGAGCAGGCGCAGGCCGATGTCGAGCATGCGGCTGCCGGGGGCGTCGGCGCCGAGGCGGATGGCGACCTCGGCCTCGGCGGCGTCTCCGCGCGGCCGGGTGATGCGGCGTCCGAAGGCTCGGTGCCACAGTTGCTCCCGCCGCCTGCGGCCGAGCAGCGCCAGCAGCCCGGCCGCCGCCAAGGACGAGGCCGCCAGGTAGTCGGCGAGGACCGGCCCGCCCTGCGGCTCCTCCTCCGCGGGCGCGACCGCCGGTTTGACGGTCGTGGTGATGATCGGACGCGGGGTGGGCGTCGGGCGGGCGGTGGCGGGCGTGTCCTTCGCGTCGCCGGTGCGGCCCTTGGGCTCGGACGGCTTGTCCTGCGGCATCGCGGGCGGCGGCAGCACGATGCCCGGCTTGCTCGGCTCGGGCGTCGCCCTGCCCCCGACGTGGCCGGTGTCGCCCTGGTCGCCGGCGTTGTCGGGCCGGGTGGTGTCCCGCTCGCCTTCCGTCGCGCCTGCGGTGTCGGACCCGGTGTGGGACCCGGTGTGGGACCCGGTGTGGGACCCGGTGGTGGGGCGCGGGTGAGGCGTCGTGTGCCGGTCTTCTGTCGCGCGCCGGTCCTCCGTCGTACGCGGGTCGGCGTGGACGTCGCCGCCGGTCGCGCCTCCCTTGGCATAGCGGGTGTCGCCGTCGAGCTCGGCGGGCGCCTGGCGGTGCTCCTTCAGGATCTCCGGCCGGTCGTCGTCCACCGGCACGATGTGGACGTTCCTGGCGTCGTCCGGCATGTCGAGCACCCAGCCGGGACGGATGAGGTCGGCCATGTGCAGCCGGCTGCCGTCGGGCTGCTCCTTGTGCTGGTTGAGCCGGTAGATCTCCGGATAGCGGCGCCCGTCTCCCAGGCACTTCTCCGCGATCTCCCACAGGCTCTCGTGGTGGCGCCCGTGCGGCGGCTGGACCACGTAGACCTTCTTGACCTCCCTGGCGTGCAGGGCCGGTCGCTCCGCCTCGGCCTGCGGCACCGGCGCCGACAGCGCCGCGACGTCGGGCCGGATCGCGGCGGGGGCGCCCGCGCGGGCGATGGGCACCGCCACGGCGGTCGCGGTGAACAGCAGCAGCACGGCGGAGACCAGGCGGTTCGCGAGCGCCTGGGTGCCGCCCGACAGCGGCACCCGGGCCGGCATGCCGACCCGCCGCAACGCCGCGTAGACCTCGACGACGACGCACAGGAACAGTTGCAGCCAGGCCAGCCACACCAGGAGGATCAGGATCGCGGTGATCGTCTCGGGGCCGACCTGGCTCGTGAACAGGTCCGCGTTCAGCAGGTCGCCGGTGATCGGCGGACCGGCCAGCCGGAGCAGCGCGTACGGCACGCCGCCCACCAGTCCCACCAGCGCGAGCAGCGCCCCGAGCCCGGCGAGGACGTCCCCGGCCGTGCGCCGGGTCCGCAGTTGTACGGGCCGTCGCCGGTCGTCGTGCCAGTGCTCGGGCGCCTGCTGCGGCCCCAGCACCGACGGCATGCCATCCGGGCGTGGCCGCGGACCCCGGCCGGGCGCGCCGCCTGCGGCCTCGGGATCGGCCCACAGGCTCCCGCCGAGCGTGCCGCCGCCTGCGGCCTCGCGGTCGGCTCGCGGACCCCGGTCGGGCACGCCTCCTCGGGCGGCCTCGTGATCGGCCCGTGCGTCCCGGCCGGATGTGCCCGCCGTAACGCCGCGCGGGAACCCCCGCCCTCGCCGGGCCTCCCGGTCGAACTCCTCCCACCGGCCGCCTGGCGGCCGTGTCCCGGTCACGCCTCCCCCGCATCGGGAGCGGCCGTGGCCTCGGCCTCCATGTCGGAGCCGGCGAAGCCCAGCGCGGACAGGAAGAAGGCGTCCCAGTGGACCGACACCGCCACCGTGACGTCCGCCTGGCCGCCGCCCACGGTGCACTCGGTCATGCGTACGCCGTCGGCTCCCTGGTCCGCCGTGATCTTCTCGGCCTCGCCGCACACCGCGCCCTCATCGGCGAGCAGCCGCACCTCGCCGGTGGCCCGCAGGGTCTCGACGTCGATCTGGTCGGCGGCGGCGCGGGCGGCCTGCTCGGCGATGTCGGCGGCCTTGAGGCGGGCGTTCATGGCGGCCCCGCCGTCCACCAGCAAACCGGCCAGCAGGAACACCACCCCCGAGAAGAGGACCACGAACACCGACATGGAGCCCCGCTCCCGCCCGCATCCGACCGGGAACGGTGCCCGTCTGAGAGCGCGCGGACGCGGCGGGGTCATTCCACCCTCCGATACCGTTCGAGCGGCACGACCGAGGTGCCTGACATCTGCTTCGCCGCGCCGAACCCGAGGAAGTCGAGGTTCAGTTCGCAGGTCACGGTCACCCGGACGGTGCCGTCCATCGTCCAATCGCTGCCGGACATGTCCACCTGAGGCGAGCAGTCTCCGGAGAGCGCGGCCTCGGCGGCCTCCTTCGCGGCCGACTCGGCCTCCGCCTCGGTGCGCTGTACGGAGGCGGCCCGGGCGGCGTCCCGCGCGGCCCCGTTGACCTCGCCCTGGGCCTCCACGATCCGGCCCGCGCCGACGAGGAACAGCAGGAAGAGCAGGAACAGCGGGGCCAGCATCACCGTCTCGGCCGTCATCGATCCACGCTCCGGCCGGGTCATTCGCAGCCCTCCGAGCCGTCGTCGGGACGGAAGCACTCAATGGGCCCGCCGAACCGTGACGTGATCGTGAAGGTCATCTCGGGCAGCAGCGGCACCACCTGGACGGCGCTGCCGGTCACCTCGACGCCGCGCTGGTCGCCCTGTTCCCACGCCTGCGCCTGGGCGTTCTTCAGCAACTGCGGCCCGATCGCCTGCACGATCTGCCGCGCCTTGCCCTCGGCCGCCTCCTGCCAGCCGTCGGAGCCGCCCGCACGGGCGATCCGCGCGCCCTCCCGCGCGGCGGCGTCGGCGACCTGGCGGCCGTGGAACCAGAGCGTGACCTGGACGATCAGCAGCACGACGGCGAGCACGACCGGCATGAGCATGGCGAGCTCGATCACCGTCGCGCCCCGCTCGCGGCTCCGCATTCGCCGAGCCCACCGGCCGCGCGCGACCGGCCCGCTCGGCTCGCGGTGCCCGGGCCGTCCGCCCCGGTGGCGGCGCTCGGCCTGCTCGCCACCTTCGTGGCGTGCGGTGGCCGGGGCGCGGGGGCCGGTCACGCCCTGCACGATCACTCCCCGTTACCCCCGCCGCCTCCGCTGAAGCTGTTCTGGATGTCCGACTGCTTCTGCTCGACCAGTTGCTTGATCAGCGTGGCGAGGCCGAGCGCGACTCCGGCGATGATGGCGGTGATGATCACCCATTCGACCGCGGAGGCGCCCCTGGACGGGGCGTTCCTGGCGCGGTCCAGCCGCACATGGAGCACGGCGATCAAATAGTGGAACCAGAGCATCAGGCCCCCAACATCTTCATGGCTGCGGGAAAACTGAGAAAGATCACGAAGCCCGCACACAGCAGGAGCTGGGCGACGAGCATCGACTGGGACCGCTCACCCGCCTTGCCCTCGACCTCCGCGAGTTCGCGGCGGCGGAGGGTGGCGGCACGGGCCGTGAGGGAGGCGCGGACCTTGGCGCCGTCGTCGGCCACGAGCCCGAGCGCGGCCGACAGGTCCCGCAGCTCGTCCACGTTGATCTCGTCGCCGAGCTGGCCGAGGGCCTGCCAGGGGGTGATGCCGACGATCCGGGCGTTGGCCAGCGCCTCGCGGATGCGTTCCATCGCCCAGTTGGAGCCGGGGGCGGGACCGGCGCCGTTCGTGGCAGCGCCCGACGCGCCGTTCACCGCACCGCTCGCGGAAGAACCGTTCGCGGTGCTGCTCACAGAACCGCTCGCAGTGCCGCTCAGCGTGCCGTTCAGCGCCCCGGGGGTGGTGACGGGGCTGCCCACGGCGACCGCCATCATCAGCGCCTCGGGCACGCCCCTGCCGCCCGCGAGGTTCATCGACACGAGGTCGAGGAAGGCGCCCACGGCGTGCCGGAAGTCCCGGCGGCGTACGGCGGCGTCCCGCCGGATCTGCGCGTCCGGCAGCAGGAAGAAGATCACGCAGACGACGAGGGCAGACCAGAGCGGCACCTGCACCGAGACGCCCCATCCCATCAGCGCGAGCCAGCCGACGAGGATCGGGAACGCCAGCAGGCCCGAGACCCCGAGCAGCAGCTTGGTCGCGAGGAAACCCTCGAACGACTTGCCGAGCAGCGCGAGGTCGGCCTTGGTCGAGCGTGCCTCCCATCCTCGCGCCGCGTAGAACCGGGCCAGCCGCAGGCCGAGCATGCGGCGAAACTCGCTGACGTCCTCCTCGGGTGCGATCAGCGGCGCCCGCGGCACGCCCTTGCCGTCGCGGGCCTGGTCGAGCGCGGCGAGCCGGGCGGTCAGGCCGGGCCGGGGCGGGAAGAGTGCCCGCACCAGCAGGAAGAGCCCGAGGCCGAGCACGGCTCCGCAGAGCACCGTCGTGATCACCTGGTCACCTCCGCCGCAGGCGGCTGCGCCTGCGCGGCCACCGCGGACCGCGGGCGGTGGTAGGGGGCGAGGATCCTGGCCGGCTTGTCGAAGCGGGCGAGCCGCCGCATCCAGGCGAACCCCGCGCCGAACAGGCCCGCCACCACGACCAGTACGGCCTGGCCGAGCACGGAGTCGTACTCCTCGACGTACGAGCGGTTGAAGACGACGAGCATGGCGGCGAAGGCGAGCGCGGTGCCGACCACGATCTGCACGCTCTTGCGGGTGGACCTGCGCTCGGCCTCCACGCGCCGGCGCATGTCGAGCTCCTCGCGGGCCGAGACCGCCAGGGCCGAGAGCACGTCGCGCAGGCCCGGCCCGCGCAGCCGCGAGTTGAGGATCAGCGCCGCCACGACGAGATCGGCCGAGGGGTCGTCGAGCTCGTCGGCGAACATCCGCAGCGCGTCGGCGAGCGGCATCCGGGTGTGGAGACGGTCGACCAGGGCCCGCAGGTGGGGCTGCAGCATGGGGGCCGCGGCCCTGATCGAGGAGGGGATGGCCTGTTCGAGGCCGGCCGCGCCCGCGATCGTGTCGCGCAGCGACTCCGTCCACGCCGCCAGGCCCTCCAGGCGTCGCATGGCGGCCCGCTCCTCGGCCGCGCCGCCGGTGAAGCCGCGCCAGGCGAGGACCAGCAGCACGGCGCCCGCCGCGATGACCGGCCAGCCGGTCACCACGAGCACCACGACACCCGTCACCACCGCGATCGCCGACCTCGTGGACAGCGTGCGCAGCAGGCGCATCCGCTCGGCCCGGCCGTCCGGGGTGGCGGGGCGGGGGCGCAGGCCGTACACGGCCAGGGCGAGCAGGAAGAGCCCGCCGCCCGCCGCGGCCCCGGCGAGCAGCACCAGGGGGTCGAGGACGCCGGCCGGCAGCGCCGGCAGCAGGCCGTTCATCGCCACGCTCCCCGCGCCGGGTCGTATCCGTGGGCGGCCAGCTCGTCGGCGCAGGAGATCGGGGCGTGCGGCACCAGGTAGTCGCCGGCCATGGCGAACACCTCAGAGGACAGCACGCGCCCGTCGCAGCCGGTGACCTCCCGCACGCTGGACACGTAGCGCCGCAGGGTGCCGCCGCGGTGATAGTCGTTGCGCTTCTCGATGAAGACGACGAAGTCGATGGCCCCGGCGATGAGCATGTGGGTGGCCTCGATCGGCAGCCGCTCCTCGGCCTGCAGCGCGTAGGTCGCGATGCGGTTGAACACCTCCATGCTGGAGTTGGCGTGGATCGTCGACAGCGATCCGTCGTTGCCCTGGGTCATCGCGTTGAGCATCGTGACGATCTCGTCGCCCAGCACCTCGCCGACGATCACCCGCGAGGGGTTCATACGCAGCGACCGCCGCACCAGCTCGGCCATCGTGATCTCGCCCTGCCCCTCGGCGTTGGGCAGGCGGTGCTCGAATGCCACCGCGTTGGGATGCAGCTCGGGGAACTGGTCGAGCCCGAGCTCCAGCGCCCGCTCCACCGTGATCAGCCGCTCGTGCGGCGGGATCTCGTTGGCCAGCGCCCGCAGCAGCGTGGTCTTCCCGGCGTTCGTGGACCCCGCGATCATGATGTTCTTCCGCGCGGCCACGGCGGCGGTGAGGAAGCGGCCCAGCTCGGGGGTGAGCGTGCCGTTCCCGACGAGGTCGCTGAGGAACACCTTGCCGAGCCGGGCTCGGCGGATCGACAGCGCGGGCCGTACGGTGACGTCCATGACGGCCGACAGCCGGGAGCCGTCCGGCAGGCGCAGGTCGAGCTGCGGGTTGGCGGTGTCGAACGGCCGCGACGACAGGCCCGAGTAGGCGGCCAGGATCTGGATCAGCTCGATGAGCTCCTCGTCGGAGTCCGCGACGGGGTCGTGCATGATCTCCTGGCCGTCGGCGTAGCCGACGAAGACCCGGTCGCAGCCGTTGATGTCGATGTTCTCGACGTCGGGGTCGTCGAGCAGCGGCTGGAGGCGGCCGACGCCGAACAGCGCGGCGTGGATGCCGGCCGCCAGCGCCTCCTCCTCCTCGGCCGTGGGCGGGGTGCGCCCCACGCCGATCTCGTTGCGCGCGTGCTCCTCCAGCACCTGCGCGATCAGCGCCCGGGCGAACTGCCGCTCGTCCTCCCCCGACATCGGCGGCACGCCGCTCGCCTGGTCGAGCCGCCGCTGGTGCGCCAGCCGGTCGCCGACCTCCTGCCGGAAGCGCTTGACCAGGCTGTGGTCGACCGGCCGCCGCTGGGAGTTCACGACCGCACCTCCGGCCGCCGCTTCGCCCGCCCCGCGGCCGGCGGCGCCGCCGTCTCGCCGCCCTCGGCGAGCTGCGCGGCCAGGCGCGTGGCCAGCTCCCTGGCCGTACGGATGAGGAGGCTGCGGTCGAGCCGCCCGCCCCACTGGCCGCGCAGGAGTTCGGCGCCCTTCGGGTCGTACGCGAGCCCGCCGACGAAGGCGACGTCCCAGCCGGAGACGATGCGCCGGATCTCCTCAAGCGACGACCGGTATGACCGGGGGTCGGCGATGACCACGATCCCGACCTTCCGCCCGATCAGCGACAGCCGTTCGCGCAGGTGGGCGACGTGGTCGAGGCTGGCCCTGGTGAACAGCACCACCTGGTCGGCCTCGGCCACCAGGTCGCCGATCTGGGGGTGCAACCCGAGCCTGCCGCAGTCGGCGAGCACGTCGGCCTGCGGCAGGGCGGCGAACGCCCGGCCGAGCGGGCCCCACAGCCAGGTGAGGCCGGACGCCTGCTCGCCGTTGGTCAGGCCGGCCAGCACGTCGAGGCCGCCGACGAGCCGCTGCGTGTGCTCGTAGATCAGCTCGGCGTGGAGCCCGCGCCGCGCGACCGCGCCGAGGCTGAGCAGGCCGCGCCCGGGGTTCAGCACGCTCCCGTCTTCGCCGGGCAGGCGGTAGGCGAGATCGCCGCCGGAGGGGTCGCACTCGGCCAGCAGCACCGCCCGGGGCCACACGGCGCCGAGGGCGGTCGCCGCGGTGGTCACGCCGGGCGCCCCCTTGTCGGCGGCGAGCACGATCAGCGCCACGTCACTTGACCCCCGGGAGCGTGACGATGGCGATCTCCCCGCTGGAGGCGTACTGGGCGATGGCAGGCGCGATCGACGTGTCGACGACGATCGTGACCAGGCCGCCCCCGGACCGTCCGATGGACAGGCTCTCGACGCGGGCGGCGGTCGCCAGCACCTTCTGCTGGGCGGTGCCCGACCCCTTGCCCGCCGACGGCACGTAGATCACCTGGACGATGTCGCTCCACTTGAGGTCGGCGGGCATCTGGCCGGCCTTGAGCGACAGGCCCACCTTGGCCTTGCCCGGCCCGACCTGGTCGGTCGTCCTGGCGGTCATCGGCTCGGTGAGCAGCGTGCCCGGCAGCAGCGTCACGCGGGCGTACGTCTTGGCCACCTCGTTCCTGAACCGCCAGGGAACGTATTGGACGCCGGTGTCGGCGATCTGCACCTCCTGCATGGCGGAGATCGGGATGAGCTGCCCGGCCCCCACCTGCTGGGTGATCTGCACGGCCGAGACGCGGTCGCCGCTGCGCATGACCAGCAGCGTGGTGGCGAGCGCGCCGCCCAGGATGAGGAGGACGGCGAGCGCGGCGAGCGCGGGCTTGCGCTCCCTCGGCGGGACGGGCAGCCGGCGTGCGGCGGGCCCGGACAGGCCCGGCCGTGCGGGTGCCCGGCCGTCCTGCGACGTCTTCTCGCTGATCCTCATGGGGGGGGGACTCCCAGGGATGAGGGCGCCCTTCTGTTTTCGGGCCGCACGAATGTGTTTATGGTCTAGCCGTTTGTTGCTAATTCACTCCATTATGGCCAGCTTGCGCCGCCATAAGTGGCCTGATGCGGCGACCCATGCTTATCCGTTAGGAATACGCCTGTCAACGGGAGTCGATCTATCGCCATATCGACACACGGCTTTACCGGCCCGATATTTCGTGATAGTACGTTTGCACTTGTTTCCCAACTGTCACACCATTCACACTCTTCGTACCGCCGTACAAAGCGACCGGAGGGGCGTGATGACCGCGCCTTACCCATTCCGGGGAAACGCCCCGATGAGCGGGGGTGACACGGCTACCGTGGCCCCGCGGGCCGCATGGCCCGTACGCCAGGAGATCTTCACGGGGACGCCCCGGGATGAAACGCTTTCCGCGAGGCCGCCGCACAACCGCCTTCTGGGAGTTCGCGCATGCGGATAACGCTCACCGTGGTCAGCGAGGACGGCCGCCGCGACGTGCTGGTCGAAGGCGACGGGAGCGCCACGGTCGCCGCCCTCGCCGCCGCGCTCGACGGCGGGGCCGCCCGCCCGGCCAACGTCGTACGGCTCCCGCACGCCCGCGCGCCGTACGACCTGGACCGGGGCGACCGGCACGCCCGGCCGTCCGGCGAGGTGAAGCTGTGGGTCGACGGCCGGCCCGTCGGCCCGGACGCGCCCGTATTCGGCCTGCTGAGGGATGGCGACGTGGTGGCCCTGGACGGCCAGGCCGCTGCGGCGACGGTGACCGAGGAGCCCGGCGGGCCGGCGGAGCTGCGCGTCGTGGGCGGCCCAGGGGCGGGGGTCGTCCACCGGATCGGCCTCGGCGCCCACACGATCGGCTCCGATCCCGCCTGCGCGATCTCCGTGCCCGACCCGAGGATGCCGCCGGTCGCGCTGGTGGTGCGGCTGGCCCCCGGCACGGCCACCGTGGAGCCCGCCGTCTCCGGGGGCGGCCCGGTGGCCCGGCTTGAGGGCGAGCCGCTCACGGAGGCCGTGGCGTGGCCGCCCGGGGGCATGCTCGCCTGCGGCGGCTCGGTGTTCGCCCTGGGGCCGGTCGTGCCGCCGGACGCCCACCTCGACGCGCTGCCGGACGGCGGGCTCGCCTACAACCGCCCGCCGCGCCTCCAACGGCCCGAGCGGCAGCGGCGGTTCACGGTGCCCGCCGAGCCCAAGCGGGGCGAGGGCATGCGGCTGCAGTTGCTGGCCGCGCTGCTGCCCGCCGTGCTCGGCGTGGTCATGGCCGTGGTCACCCGCACGTGGTACTACCTGCTGATCGCGTTCATGACGCCGCTGATCATGATCGGCCAGTGGGTGAGCGACCGCAGGCACGGCAGGAAGAAGCACCGCCGGGCGGTCAAGGCCTACCGCGAGCGGATGGCCGCCTTCGAGGAGGAGGTGGCCCGCGCGGTGCGGCAGGACGAGGAGGCCAGGCGCGGCGGCGCGCCCGACCCGGCCGAGGTGCTGCTCACCGCGACCGGCCCGCGCCGCCGGCTGTGGGAGCGCCGCGTGCACGACCGCGACGCGCTGCGGCTGCGCGTGGGCCTGGCCGACCTGCCCGCCGACCTGGAGTTCGAGCCCGAGAGCGGCACACCCCAGGACGCGCCCCGCCGGGAGCCGCCCACCTGCCACGACGTCCCCGTCGCCCTGGTCATGCGGCGTCTCGGCGTGGCCGGGCTCACCGGCCCGAGAGACGTGGCGCTCGGCTGCGCCCGCTGGCTCGTCGGCCAGGCCGCCGCCCTGCACAGCCCGCGCGACCTGGCCATCGTGGTGCTGTCGGCCAACGCCGACGGCGCCGCGCAGTGGGGCTGGGTGCGCTGGCTGCCGCACTGCGCGCCCGACGCCGCCGCCCGCGGCGGCGCACTGTCGTCCGACTGCGCCGCGCTCGTCGGCGCCGACCCCGAGGCCGCCGCCCGCCGGGTCGCCGAGCTCGCCGCCCTGGTGACCGAACGGCTCGACGCCGAGAACGGCTCCGGGCCGGGGCTGCCGCGCGGCGTCCGCCTGTCCGGCGGCCCGGCCGGCTGGGACGACCTGGGGCGCGGCGGCGGCAACCGGCCCGCCGAGCCCGCGTTCGCGACCTACGACGAGCGGCCGTTCGACGTGCTCGTCATGCTCGACGGCGCGCAGGTGCTGCGCGGCCTGCCCGGCATGCCGCAGGTGCTGCGGCAGGGCCCGCGCGCCGGGGTCTACACGATCGCCATCGACGACGACGAGCGGCTGCTGCCCGAGGAGTGCGCCACGGTCGTGTCCTGCGACCGGGAGGGCGGGGTGCGCCTCCACGGCGGCGGGCTCGACCCGATCACCGGCATCCGCGCCGACCTGGTCTCGCCGTCCTGGGCCGAACGCCTGGCCCGCGCGCTGGCCCCGCTGCGCGACGTCAGCCGCGACGACCCCTCGGCCGCCCTCCCCGACGCGGTCCGTCTGCTCGACCTGCTGGAGGTCTCGCTCGACCCGGCCGCGCTCGCCGAGCGGCAGGGCCGTACGACCCGGGCTTTGATCGGCGTGGGACCGGACGGCCCGTTCGAGGTCGACCTGAGCCGGGACGGGCCGCACGCCCTGGTCGCGGGCACGACCGGTGCGGGCAAGTCGGAGCTGCTCCAGACGCTGATCTGCTCGCTCGCGGTGGCCAACCGGCCCGACGAGATGACGTTCGTGCTCATCGACTACAAGGGCGGCGCGGCCTTCAAGGAGTGCGTACGGCTCCCGCACACGGTCGGCATGGTGAGCGACCTCGACGGCCACCTCACCCAGCGGGCGCTGTCGTCGCTGGCCGCCGAGATCCGGCGCAGGGAGCGGCTGCTGCTCGACGCGGGGGCCAAGGACATCGAGGACTACCAGCGGGCACGGGGCGCCACCTGGGTGCTCGGCGCGGGCGGCGTGCGGCGGGCGCGCGGCGGCGGCATCTTCGCCGCGCCGGTGCCGGAGGCCGCCGGGAGCAGGAAGGACCTGCCGCCGCTGCCCCGGCTCGTGCTGATCATCGACGAGTTCGCCGCCCTGGTCACGGAGCTGCCCGACTTCGTCGAGGGGCTGGTCGACATCGCGCGCAGGGGCCGCTCGCTCGGCATCCACCTGATCCTCGCCACCCAGCGGCCCGGCGGCGTGGTGACCGCCGACATCCAGGCCAACACCTCGCTCAGGATCGCGCTGCGGGTCACCGACGCCGCCGAGTCCACCGACGTCATCGACGTGCCCGACGCCGCCCACATCTCCCGTACGACGCCCGGCCGCTGCTATGTGCGGGCCGGCTCGGGAGCGCCCGTGGCCGTGCAGACGGCCAGGATCGGCGGTCGCACACCGCATCCGCGTGGTGCGGGTGCGGCCGACGCGGGGGACGATCTGCGGGTGCTCGACCTGCCCTGGCAGGCGCTCGGCCACCCGTTGCCCGCCCCGCCCGCCGCCCAGGCGGCGAGCGGCACCGACCTGGCCCTGCTCGTCGACGCGCTGCGCGACGCCGGGCGCGAGCTGCCCCGGCAGCCGAGCCCGTGGCTGCCTCCGCTGCCCGACCAGGTCGTCCTCGACGTCGGGCCCGCGGGCTCCTCCGGCGGCCTGCTCGCTGGGGCCGCGCCGTACCGGCCGGGAGCCGAGGAGGTGCCGCCGCTGCCGTTCGGCATGACCGACCTGCCGTGGGAGCAGGGCCGCCGCCCGCTCACGCTGGACATGCGGCACGGCGGCCACCTGCTGATCGCGGGCGGCGCGCGCAGCGGGCGGTCGAGCGCGCTGCGGACGATCGCGGGCTCGATCGCGGCCGGCGCCTCCCCCGAGGACGTGCACGTCCACGCCGTCGACTGCGGGTCGGGCGCGCTGCTGCCGCTGGTCGCGCTGCCGCACTGCGGGGCGGTCGTCACCCGGGACCAGCTCGACCGGGTGGAGCGCCTGCTGACCCGCCTGCGCGCGGAGGTCGGACGCCGCCAGCAACTGCTGGCCGAGGCCGGCTATGCCTCGCTGGCCGAGGCGCGCTCCGCCGCCAAGTCCCGGGCCGCCCGCGACCGTTCCGGCGTGGGCGCGCTGCCCTGGCTGGTGCTGCTCGTGGACCGCTGGGAGGGGTACGTCGCCGCGTTCGAGAACTACGACTACGGGCGGCTGGTCGACGCCATGCTGCAACTGCTGCGGGAGGGCCCGGCCGTGGGGCTGCGGGCCGTCGTCACCTCTGACCGGTCGGGCCTGCTCGGGCAGATCTCCACCGTCTTCGACGACCGGCTCGTGCTGCGGCTCGCCGACCCCGCCGACTATGGGCTCGCCGGGCTTCCGGTGCGCGACCTGCCGAGCGCCATGCCCCCGGGCCGGGCCCTGGCCGTGGGCGAGCACGGCCTGGTGGAGAGCCAGATCGCGCTGCTGTGCGACGACCCCTCCGGCCCGGCGCAGGTGGCCGTCGTGCAGGAGCTCGCCCGTACGGCGGCGGCGCGGTTCGGCGGCTCGGACACCCCGGCGAAGTGGGCCTGGCCGTCGGAGCCGCCGCTGCGGGTGGACGCGCTGCCGATGCGGATCACGGCGAGCCAGGCGCTCGACCTGGAGCCGGCGTACGAGCCGCCGTCGGCCCTGTGGGCGCTGCTCGGCGCGGGCGGCGACGCCCTCGTCCCGATGGGCGTGGACCTCCAGGGCCAGGGACCTGCCGCGGTGATCGCCGGGCCGCCGCGCTCGGGACGGTCGTCCGCGCTGGTCACGGCGGCGCGCTCGCTGCTCGGCCGGGGAACGCCGGTGCTGGTCGTGACCCCCCGCCGCAGCCCGCTGCGCGACCTCGCAGGGACGCCGGGGGTGCTGGCCGTGCTGGACGGCAACGCCAGGAGCGTGACCGGAGGCGGCGCGGACGACTTCGGCGGCCTGCCGGGCGCGCTCGACCCGCTCGCCCTGGTCGCCGGGCACGAGCGCTACGTGGTGGCCGTGGACGACGCGGAGCTCATCTCCCCCGACTCCCCGCTCGGCCTGGCCCTGGACGAGATGCTGCGCACCGGGCGGGACGGCGAGCACGGCCTGCTCATCGCCGGAGCGACCGGCGACCTGGCGACGGCCTACCGGGGGTTCGCGGCCGAGGCCCGCAAGGGCAGGACCGGCCTGCTGCTCAACGTGCAGAGCCCCGCAGACGGCGACCTGTTCGCCGTACGGCTGCCGCGCGGCGCGGTCGGCGGGCCTCCCGGGCGGGGCCTGCTGGTCGTCTCGGGCGTCGCGACCCCCATCCAGGCCGCGGTGCCGGACTGAAACACGAAACCGCCGGGCTGTGACACACAACCCGCCGGGACACGAGACCCCCGGGACACGAAAACGCCGGGACACGAAAACGCCGGGACACGAAAACGCCGGGCCGCCGTGGGGGTTCCACGGCGGCCCGGCGGCCTGCGGTCTGCGGTGGTCAGCGAGTCGCGGACTCGATGTTGCCGCGGTAGGTCGTGATGACCCGGGAGGCTTCGTTGAGCTCTTCCGCCATGCGCTGGAACGCCGCCCGGTAGCTCTGCCAGGCGTCGTGGAAGCGCTGCGCGCCGGGGCCGGTCCAGGCGGTGCCGACCTTGGCCGCCTCGCGGTCGAGGTTGGCCATCGTGGTGCGAACCTGGTCCGCCTGCTGGCTGAACTGCGCGGCCATGCTCTGCATCTCCGCGGGGTCGCCGCCGAGCAAGCTGTTACTCATCCAGTCACTCCTTCATCGACAAAGGGGCCGCCCCCACCGTAAATCGTTTGTCAATCTTGTGAACCCCTTATGCCGAGCGGCTATATCGAGTGCCGGAAGAATACGCTTTTCCTGTTGTTCCATTCCCCCTTTTTCTAACGTCCGGAAATGCGTCGTCTGGCGGGATAAAGCAGGACGACGACGAGCACGACAGCGTAGACCCCGTACGGCGTGGCCGCGTCGGCGTACGAGAGCGGCCACAGGCCGGCGGCGATCAGGGTGGTTCCGGCCGCGACGACGGCGCGGGACGGGCCGGGCCCGTCGGCGACGACGGCACACCGGTGGAGACGAAGCTCATCGAAGCCGCGACGGGAGATCCGGCAGGTCGCGCGGGCCCTGACGGCGAACCGGACGGGCGAGGGCGGAGATCACGACGATGGCCGCGGGTCAATATGCTGACATCCATGCCCTTTGACAGGGAGAGGTGACCGTGCAGACCCGGAAGGACCTCTACCAGGCGTACCGGCTGATGCAGCAGCGTCTGGGCCAGGCCTTGCTGCAGGGCGAGCCGGACGTCGCGGAGTCGCCGATGCGGCGGCACAACATCGCGACGTTCTGCGGGATCCTGCTGTCGGTGCTCCTGCTCGCCGGCTTCGGCATCTGGGGTGTGATCAAGCCGGGCGGCGCGACCAGGCTCACCGAGCCCGGCCAGCTCCTCGTCGAGCAGGACACCGGCGCGACCTACGTCTACAGCCAGCAGGAGCGCGTGCTGCTGCCCACGGCGAACTACGTCTCCGCCCGGCTGCTGCTCGACACCGCCGACGTGACGGTGCGCGACGTCTCCGCCGCCTCGCTGGCCGAGCTGCCGCGCGGGCCGCTCGTGGGCATCCCCGGCGCGCCCGACTCGCTGCCGCCCAAGGACAAACTGGTCCACGGGCCGTGGTCGGTGTGCGTCGTGGACGGCCCGGACGCCTCGGGGACGCCCAGGCCGTACGTCACGCTGGTGGGCGGGATGGACGTCGGCGGCAGGCCCCTCGGCGGCGGCGCCATGGTCGTGGACGACGGCCGGCAGAAGTGGGTCGTCTGGGCCGACCGGCGGATGCGGGCGAGCACCAGCGCGGTCAACGCCCTCAACGCCCAGCCCAGGAAGGTGCCCGCGAGCTGGCTCAACGCCCTGCCCGAAGGCCCCGCGTTCAGCGGGCCGAAGGTGCCGAATCTGGGCAGGAAGGTTCGGGGGCCCGACGGCAAGGTGACGGCGGCGGTCGGGCAGGTCTTCACGGTGCCCGGCATCGGGGGCGCCCCCGCCCGCTGGTATGTCCTGCTGTCCGACGGCCTCGCGCCGATCTCCCTCACCCAGGCCACGCTCCTGCTGTCGGACCCGGCC
The DNA here is from genome assembly GCF_008033685.1 of Microbispora sp. CSR-4. Taxonomy (NCBI): domain Bacteria; kingdom Bacillati; phylum Actinomycetota; class Actinomycetes; order Streptosporangiales; family Streptosporangiaceae; genus Microbispora; species Microbispora sp. CSR-4. The sequence continues at coordinate 42,782 of NZ_VJVX01000053.1, read as the reverse complement.
ACCAAGGCGGCGTACGGCAGGCGCCCGCTGCAGCCGATCCCGATCGACGCGGCCACGGCCGGGGCCGCGTTGTCGAAGCAGCCGAGCGTCATGGGCGGCGGGATGCCCGAGACGATGCCCACGGTCGTCTCCCCCGCCTCCACCACGCCACTGTGCGCGGTCTTCGCCGGCACCGCCGGCGGCTCGACCCGGGCGACCCTGACCGTCGGCGCCTCGATCACGATCCCCACGCCCCGCGCTCCGGGCACCCAGGACACCTTCGACCAGGTGCTGCTCCCGCCGGGATCGGCGGCGGTCGCGGGGCTGCTGCCGGGCGAGGGACAGCTCGGGTCGATCACGAACTACTTCCTGGTGACCGACCAGGGCCGCAGGTTCGCCATCGCCTCGCCCGACCTGCTGCCGAAGCTCGGCTACGACGCCGCCGACACCACACCGGTGCCCGCGCAACTGCTGCACCTCATCCCGGAGGGCCCGGCGCTCGACCCGGCCGCCGCCCGCGCGCCGGTGCCCCTCGGCAAGTAGGTCAGCCGTTGAGGCGGCGGAAGTCGTCCAGGTTCTGCTGGTAGAACGCGATGTCCTCGGCCAGCCGGTCACGCAGGAAGCAGTCGGGCTCCGCCTCGCGGGCGGCCAGCCCCGCCTCGGTCCAGAACGCCTCGGCGGGCACCTCGTCCTCGCCGGGCGGGATGAACTTGAGCGCCTCCTTCAGCGCGTCCCTGGCCGTCTCCCAGCCGCTCACCACCCGCTGGAAGAGCCGCTCGTCCCCCGGCTCCTCGGTGTATTCGAGGTCGTCGGCGAGCGCGCGCCGCGCGTACCCGGCGCCGGCGAGCCGCCACTGACCGGGGTCGATCAGCTCGGACAGGCCGACGCCGAACCGCTCCCCCTCGTCCCCGGCCTCCGCCTCGCTCGCGTACGGCACGAGCACCTCGACGCCGCCGGACCTTACCGTCCACGCCTCGGGCCCCTCCACCGGCGGCTCCTCCGGCGTGGCCTCCTCGACGGTCAGCGCGAGATACAGCCGGGCCTCCGCGAGCGTCCGCGCGTGGGGGATGGGCACCTGTTCCATGCCGGCAACCCTATGCTCCGGCGAGCTCCCGGTAGGTGTCGCGCACGACGAGCAGCCGGTCGAGACGGAACCGACCCGGCTCGGCGGCCCGCACGGCGCGTCCCCGCTCCGACCAGAACGCGTCCTCGGGCACCTCGTCCTGCCCGGGCGGGACGAACTTGATCACCTCTTCGACCGCGGCCCGCGCGATCGACAGCGCCTGCCGCCGATCGCCCTCCATCGGGGCGTTGCCCGCCGTCAGGTCGGCCACCCACAGCCACTCGCCGGGGTCGAGCAGCTCGGACGGCTCCGCGCCGCCGAACGTCGGGAAACCGGTGGGCGTCACCTCCCGCGCCGGGAGCCCGAACAGGTGCTCCCGCTCGGCGCCGCACGCCGCGCAGCGCCCCTCGTATGAGGTGACCAGCTCCCCTTCGACGCTCGCCAGGCCGCTGTCCCAGTCGGTGTCAACGGAACCGCAGGCGCAGGGGTGCAGGTCGAGATAGAGCTGCGCCTCGTCCCTGCTTCTGGCGATCGAGTAGGGCATCACACGTTCCTCACCTGTGGCCGTCCGGCGTCCTCCTGCCGGGGGACGGTCTCGTCCTTGTCGTCGTCCTCGTCGTCGGGCGGCTCCCAGCCGGAGATGTTGCTGAGCCTGCGCATCCGCTCCCACAGGTCGGGCACCGGCGCCTGGGGCGGCACGGTGATCCACGGCGGTGGAGGCGCCGCCTGGCCCCGCGCGCCGAGGTCGCGGGCGACCGCCTCGATCTCGTGCCGCAACCGCGCCCGTTCCTCGGCGGAGGTGGCCGCCAGCCACTTGCGGGACAGGTAGGCGTGCTCGTTGCGGCGAGCGGTGGCGCAGGCGTCGTAGCCCGGATCGACGGTGTTCAGGAACCGGCGCACCACTCCCTGCTCCAGCGCGGCCCGCTTCTGCAGGGTGTCGCTGATCTCGTGGAGCAGCACCCGGGCCACCACGTCGGGGGACAGCCTCGGCGACAGCCGGATCACGTTCGGACGCCCGCCCGACCCGAGTTCCGTACGGGCGGGGCGGCCGCCGCCGGGGTCCTCGATCAGCACGAGGAAGCCTTCCGCGCCGGACCTGACGGTCTCCGCGGTGATGACCTTGCCGTCCGGCGTCGCGCCCAGGGCGTGCAGGCCCCGGCCGAAGTCCGCCGGGCGCAGGTCGGCGACGGCCGCGGGGATCTCGGCGTGCGACAGGTCGGGCAGGTGCGGGGCCCGGCCGTCGGCCACGAACGCGGTCTTCGGGATGGGCTGGGCCGTCACGGAGCCGGGCGAGGTGATGGAGGGGTTGCCGCCCCAGGTGCCGTCCGCGGCCGTCTCGGGCACCGGCCATCCCGGGTCGGCCTGCGCGGGCCGGGCGACGCCGAGGGAGTCGAGCCGTTCGGCGATCCGGTCGGCGAACCCGCTCGGCCGCCCGCCGTACAGGTCGCGCAGGTCGAGGCCGTGCCGCTCGGCCAGCGCCACCAGGTCGGGCGGCACCGTGCCGAGCGCCTCGGCGAAGGGGTTGCCGGACAGCTCGCCCACGGGCGTGGCGCGGTGGCGCTCGACGGTGCCGTCGGGCAGCGTGAGATGGAGGTGGACGTCGGCGCCGAGGTCGCGGGCGAGCAGCCTGGCCTCCTCCACCAGAGCCGTCGAACCCGTCTGGCCGGCGTCGGCGACGATGCCCACGGGACGCGTCCCGGTGCGCCCTCTGAGCGCCTCGGCCATCGCCTTGGTGAGCGTGGCGGGCTCCGCCGGGTCGTACGACGGATGTCTCGTGGCCATCTCGCGCACGCGGTCGTGGGAGAAGAAGACGCCGGGTGTCGTGGCGTGCTGCCGGTTGAAGTCCCACAGGGGCCGGGCGGCGCCGGCCTCGCGGTTCGCCAGCATCTCCTCCAGCGCGTGCTGGAACATGATCAGGTGGGCCGTGCCGGTCGCGCCGCGGGGGACGGCCACGGTCCGCACCACCGTCTCCGCTCCGTCGCGCGCCACCTGGCGCACCTCGAACCGGAGGTCGAAGTCGACCCGGAACCGCACCTTGGCCCCGGTGCCCTTCTCGAAGACGCTGGTCTCGTCGCGGTTGCCGCCGCTGCCCGAGCTCGACTGCGCGGTCTGGTCCCCGGCACCGAGGTCGGCGCCGGCGCCCACGGCGCTCCCCCCGCTGTACGTGCGGCCGAGCGGCGTCATCTGCCCTCGGTCGGTGGCCGTGCCTGCCGTGTTCTGCTCGCGGTCCACCTGCCCCAGCTCGGTGTCCTGCAGGCCCAGCGCCACCGGGTCGGGCTCGGACAGGTCGGCGTGGATGCGCACGTCAACCATCTGGCCCGGCCGGCCCGGCATGGGCAGCCGGAGGAGCCGGTGCCCGTCGGGGCCGGTCATCCGCTCAAGCCGGGTCGTGAGCCCGGGACCGGTGAGCGTCTTGGCCAGCGCCGCGTAGTGCTCCATGGCGGCGGCCCCGCCGATCAGGTCCTGCCGGGAGAGCCGGTCGAACACGGCGCGCAGCAGCCCGTCGGCCTTGAGCCGCTCGGTCACGAAGACCTCGGGCGGCGCGACCCGCCGCACGTCGGGCGGGGCGGGCGGCCGCTCGGCGACCGTGCCCTTCTTGGCCACCATGCCGTCCGGCAGCACCCGGGCCATCGTGCCGTCCAGCGTGACATGGCTGGTCCGGGGGACGCGGGTGGTCGCGGCCACGGCGCCGCGCAGGGAGCCCGACGTGCGTTCGACCTCGATCATGACGGTCACCGGGTGCTCGACGAGCTGCCCGCCGCGGAACGCCGCCGCGCGCTGGATGCGGGTCCGCTGGGTGCCGGTGGAGGCCGTGCCGGTGTGCGAGCGGTCGGTGGCGGCCGCCCTGCCGCCGCTGCCTGCGGCCTGGCCCGCCCCGGCGTTCCCGCTGCCGCCGAACGTCTTGCCCGACGACTCGGTGCGGTCCTCCTGCGTGTACGTGTAGTCCTGGAGGATCTGGCCGAAGTTGTGGACGTTCCCGCCGTAGCTCGCCTCGTCGCCGTGGAGCACCGCCCTGATCCTGACCGTGACCTCCTCGGTGAGGTGGGGGCCGATCTTGAGCGAGTACGTCTTGACGAAGCCCTCCTCGCCGCTCATCGCGTCGATCTTGCCCCACCAGCGTTTGCCGGCGAAGTCGCCGAACAGGCTGCGCAGCAGGACGGGGTCACGCTTCAGCGCACCGGGCGCGACCTTGCCGATCTGGCCGAGCACCTGGTCGAGCACGTGGGTCGGCGTGCCGTCCGGGGCCTTGAGGGCGGTCTTCTTCACGGTGCTCTCGCCGAGGGAGTCCCGATAGAGGTCGGGGACGTCCACGGGGCTGGCGAGGTCCGGCAGCCTGTCGTGCATCCGCTTGAGCCGGTTTCCCTCGGCGGCCAGGCGCATCGGGAAGTCCTTGGCGAGCCGATCGGCGAGCACGTCGCGAGGGTGCCTCTGCTCCAGGTCGGGCCGGGGGTTGCCCTCCCTTCGCGCCAGCGCCCGGTCGGCCAGATATCTGCGCACCAGCGGCACGGCCGTACGCGGGTCGAGCTGGAGGTTGCCGTCGAGCAGCCGCGTCACCGCGTCGGCCACCTGGTCGAGGGGCAGCTTGAGCTCGCCCCTGCCGTAGAGGTCGAGGGCGTCGCGCTCGGGGAGGGAGTAGACGACCGTCCTGTCCCGCAGCGGCTCGGCGTCGGCCCGCCGGTTGCCCGCCTCGTCGCCGGAGACCGTGATGTCCGCCTTCATCGCGAACACGTAGTGCTTGCCGGTGTCGATGGCCAGCCGTTCCCTGCCCCAGATCGCCGTGTCGGCGATCGATGACGACGTGCTCCCCGCCGCGGACCCGCCGAGCCCCGCCCTGCCGCCGAGCGCCCGGGGCAGCGCCCCGCTCACGCCGGTCGAGGCGTCCATGGACCGCCCGCCGCGCGCCTCCGTCCGTGCGGTGTAGGCGCCCATCGTGAAGTTGATGTCGCCGATCACCAGGTCGGCCGCGGTCACGAACTCCGACTCGCCCGGCCTGGCCGTGACCCATGCCGACGCCCGGTGCGTACGCAGGCGGCGCGGGCGCACCGCCAAGGCGGTGCCGTACGTCGTGGCGGGGTTGGCGGGGTCGGCGAGCAGCCACTCCGGGTGGGAGATGAGGCTGCGGGTGTTGAACGCCTCGGCGAGGTGGTGGAACGACACCGAGCCCGGCTGCATCGCCCTCGGCAGCACCGATCGCAGGGCGTCGAGCACGCCGGTCCCGTCCACGTGCAGGAGAGTGGCCAGGCTCAGCGCCTCCGGGGACGTCGGGTGGCGGGGCGAGACCCCGGTCCGGTCCTCGGGCAGGAGATCGGAGGGCAGCAGCACCCGCATCCACACGTCGTCGCTCTGGGCCAGCGGCGTGATCTTCCCGTCCTCGATCAGGTCCACGGTGAGCGTGTGCGGAACCTCGAAGATCGCCGCCGGAGCGGTGCCCTCTATCAGCGTGACCAGGTTGCCCGTGTCGTTGACGGTCAGGCCGGCCGCGCTGCCCTTGTTCCAGTGGACGCCCGCGTCCGCGCCGGTCGAGCCGACCCCGCCCGGCTCAAGGCCGAGGGCGGGGCCGACGTCCACGGACCGGCCGCTCGACCGGCTGACCGTGCGGCCGGAGGTCTCCGACGAGATGTCGAGGTCGGCCGCGACCACGGCGGCGCTGGTGCCGACGAAATCCTCCCGGCCCGACTGCTCCAGCCGGATGCGCACCGTGAGATGCCGGCTGGCCCGGCCGATGCCCTGGCTCACCAGGTCGAGGATGATGCCGTCCTGCATGGCCTGGTCATAGCCGGTCTGCAGGCGGGCCGGAGAGAGCTGCTCGGCCACCTCGATCATGTTGGCGATCTGGCTCGCCCGGGTCAGCGGGTCGCGGGACAGCCGGCCGTCCTCGCCCGGCAGCAGGCCGCGCGCACGCAGTTGCGCCACGACCTTCGCCCGCACCTCGTTGAAGTTCTCGACGCTTTCGGGACGGTCGCTCGCCTGCACGAGCCCCGGCCCGGCCCCGGTGCCGCGGGCCCAGCCGGGCAGCCGGGCCAGGCGGCCCTTCGGCACGCCGGGTTTCGGGTCGTCCCTGAGCCTGCCCTCCTCCGCGTTCACCACGGCCGCCCGGTCGACCGGCAGGCCGTAGCGGTACGCGTGCGGCTCGGGCATGCGGAACAGGCCCGTGCTCTCGCCGTGCACGGCGGGAAGCGGCGTCTCGTCGGTGTTGAGCTGCACCGTCACCGTGTGCTTCAGCTCCAGCGCGTACGCCTGGGTGTGGCCGGCCCAGCGCTGCACGCTCGGCCGGATGGCGGTGCCGCCCGCGCTCATCGACCGCGACCGCGACCAGGAACGGCCGAGCCCCGCCGTGATCCGCGGTGCGGCGGCCTTGAATCCGCCGAGGTGGAGACGGCCGAGCAGACGCGGGCCGCCGATGGGAAGCTGGGCTCCCGCGGTGCCCTTGACGTCGACCGACCGGCCCGCCGAGCGCGAACCCGACGCGCCCGAGAACCCCACGCGCAGCCGTTCCAGGCGGTGCTTGATGCTCGGCGTGCCGACCGGCCGCGCCGTGTCCATCACGACCTCGCTCTTGATCCGCACGTAGCCGACCACCCGGCCGTTGACGGTGATCGGACGGTGCAGCCCCTCGGGATCGTTGACCGCCTCGCCGAGCCGGGCGGGCAGTTCCTTCGTCATGATCGTGACGATCTGGTCGCGGGTCATCCTGCCGATCTCCGGGCGGCCGATCCGCTCGGCGGTGCGGTCGGCGAGGTCCTGCAGCCCGGTCAGCCCGGTGACCGCGTGCTCGGGAACGGCGTCCGCTGCCACTGGCCCCTGGGGAGCCGGGTGACCTCGGCCGGCCCCCGCTGCGCGTGGGTGTGCGGCAGATACACCTGCAGGCTCCGGGCGTCACCGGGGGCGCCGCTGTCCACCTGCGCCCGCTCGGTGCCGTTCGCGGTGCGCAGCTCGACCTCGGCCGAGGCGAGCCCGTCGAGCACCAGCGCCTCGCCCGCGTTGTCCTGCACCGCGCCGGCCAGCGCGAACTCGGAGGCGTTGCCGTTGAACGACTCGCTCCTGCCGAACGTGACGCCGGCCCTGAGCACGCCGAACTTCATCAGCAGCCCGACCCAGTGCACGTACTGCAACGGCTTGCTCAAGGTGTTGAGGTCGAAGCTCGGCGCCAGGCGCAGCGAACGGTTCGCGGTGACGGAGGCCGAGCGTCCGCCCTGCGGCAACTGGCCGAGCATCGACTGCGAGTGCCGCACCGGATGGCCGAAGACCTCGACCAGGTCCGTGACCTTCAGCCGCAGCCGCAGCTCGCCCCGCGTGCCGCGGCCCACCCGCAGCAGCGCGCCGTCCTCCGACACCAGCCACCTGAAGTTCGACCGCAACACGTGCGACAGCTCGTCGGGCGCGTAGCGGTGGTCGACCCCGGCACGTTCGAGCATCTCGTTGACGACCCGTGTGAGCCGTTCGAGATGGGGCAGCCGGCCCGCCGGCGTCGCCTCCGACAGGACCTCGGGCAGCGGCAGGGCGTCCGCGTGCGCCTCCTTGTACGCGGTGTGGGCCTCCTCCGCCTCCCGGGCCAGCCGGGCGACATCCGCCGGCAGCGGGCCCGTACGGTTGGCGGGGAGGGCGTCGAGGGCGTTCTCCAGCGCCTCGTACTTCGTGCGCGCCTCGACCGCCCGCCGCAACGCCCGCGCGTACGCCTCCTTGCTGTGGCGGGCGCGTTCGGCGCTCGCCCGGTGGACGTCGCGGTCCGTCAGCGCCTTGCGGCGGCGTTCCCCGGCGTCGAGGTCCTCTTCCCGCGACGCCTTCTCCGCGGCATCCTCGGCCTTCTTCGCATCGGCCGCGGCCGCCCTGGTGCTGCGGATCTTCTCCTTGACCGCCGTGAGCAGTTCACCGGCGGCGTCCGTCAGCGTCTCCCGCTGGGAGCGGGCCAGCCCGCGCAGCTCCGCCACCGGATCGGACGATGTCGCGCCTTGTCCGGTGGTGCTTGGTGCGTTCGCGGTCTGCGTCGCGGGGCCGGGGGCCTGCTGGGATGCGGTGGGTGGCCGGGGCGCCGACCAGGGGGGCTCGGGGGCGGTGTGCCCGAGCCTCTCGATCTCCCGTCCGATCTGCTCGATCTCGTGCGCGATGGCGGGACGCTCCGACGCCGGGGCTTCCCGCCACAGCCTGTCCAGGAGCGCGTGCTCGCGATAGCGCGCGGTCACGCAGGCCGTGGGGTCCGGCTCGGCCGTACGGCTCAGGAAGGAGCGGACCATGCCCTGCCGTGGGCCGGACATCCGCTGGAAGACGTCGCTGATCTCGTGCAGCCACACCCGGGGCAGGATGTCGTTCGCCAGGCGCGGCGACAGCCGTACGACGTGGGGGTCCTCGGCCGTGCCCGACCTGACCCTGGTCTCGGCGAGACGACCGCCGCGAACCCGGCCGATCTCGTACCGGAAGTGCTGCCCGCCGAGCCAGCCCGTGTCCACGACGACCGTCCGCTCGCCGGCCAGGCCCAGCGCCGTCACGTCCGGGCCCACGTCGGACGGCTGGAGCGCCAGGAAGCCCTGCTCCGCCTCACTCGACGACAGGTCGGCCAGATGCGACGCCCTGCCGTCGGCGACGAACAGGCTCCGCGCGATCGGCCGGGCGGTCACCCGGCCGTTCCCCCGGGTCGTACGCGGTCCGGACCGCCTGGGGCCTTGGGGGTTGGCCGCCTGGGCGGAGTTCGTCGCCGGAGCGGTCCCCGCGGTCGGGGACGCCGTGGTTCCGGACGCGGTGGCTCCGGACGCCGTGGTTCCGGACGCGGTGGTTCCGGGCGCAGTGGTTCCGGACGCGGTGGTTCCGGGCGCCGTGGTTCCGGGGGCGGTGTTGGAGGCGGGCGTGGTGCTGGAGGCGGGCGCGGCGGTTTGGCCTCCGCTCGCCGGGTTGGCCGTTCCGTTCGCGCCGGTCGCGGACGTGATCCCGGCGAGAGCCTCGGCGCGGCGGACGATGTCGGAGGCGGTGTCGGAGGAGCGGCCGACGCGCAGAGCGTGCTCGGGTCCGTGCGGCGGGACCGTCGCCTCCTCCACCAGCCTGGCCCCCGCGTCGCTCAGCCGGTCGGGCCGCCAGCCGCGCGGGTTGTCCTCCAGCACCTCACCGGCCACCTCGGCAGCGGCGCCCCGGTTGTCCGGCGTCGCGTCGGCGAGCCGGGCGAGCGCGTCGAGTGCCCCCTCGGCAGGGAGTCCCAGGCTCTCCTCGGCGATCCTCGCCCCCAGCAGGGCGGCCGCCTCCGCATGGAGCCGAGGCGTGTCCACGCCCTCGGCGGCACGCGCCGCCAGCCGCTCCGTAACGGTCTTGATGTCCTCGCCCGACAGTTGCATCGGCCTGCCGTCGGGGCCGGTCAGCCTCGCGCCCCGACCGTCGCGCAGGAAGAGCGTGTCGGGCGCGATCGTGAGCAGCACGTCGGAGACCGCCGTACGAGCCGCCGCCTGCGCCGCCGTCTGTGCTGCGGAGGTCCTTCCCGAAGCGCTGCCGCTGTTCGTTCCCGAGGACGCCGCCGGGGAGGCCGGGGCGGCCGGTGACGCCGCAGCGGACGATGTGGCCGACGAAGTGGCGGACGACGTGCTGGATGACGTGGTGCCACCGGAGGCAGCAGCCGACGGCGAAGCGGACGCCTGCGTCGCCGCAGGGGCTGCGGGCATGGCCGCGGCGGGCGTGCTCACAGAGCCGGCCGATGGGGAGGCAGCGGAAGCAGCCGCCGACGCCTGCCCCGGGTTCGCGCTGCCCGCGTTCGCCGTGTTTGCCGTGTTGGCCGGGCCGGACGTACTCGCACTCGGGGTCGCTGCGGAGGCCGGGGTGTTCGAGCCCGCCGCACCGGTGGTGCCACTCGCACCCGGGGCAGAACTGGCGGTGGTCTGCGGGCCGGACGCGCTTGGCGAGGCGCCCTGACCCTGACCCGGATTCGCGGCGGTAGTACCCGCGGCGCTCGTGGCGTTGGTCGCGTTGCCTGCATTCGTCGCGTTGCCTGCGTTCGTGGCGCTGGTCGCGCTCGTGGCGCCGGTCGCGTTCGCGTTGGTGACGTTCGTGGCGGTGCTGGAGCCCGAGGTGCCAGAGGTGGTGGCGCCCGCGTTGGCGGTGGTGGCTGTGCCGGGGTTCGTCGGGCTCACGCCGGACTGTGCGGAGGACCCTGCGGTGGCGGGCTGGCCGGTGGTGGAGGGCTGGTTGGAGCCGCTGGGGGGTGCGGCCGTCACCTGGCCGGACGGCGCGGAGCTGGACGGCGCGGAGCTGGAGGTCTGGGCGGATCCGCTCGGCGTCGCGGCTGCCGTCTGGCCGGCACCGGATGGGGTGGCCGAACCGCCGGAGGGGTGCCCCGCGACGGACGCGGTGGTCGTGCTGCCCGAGCCCGCGGTTCCACCGCCGGTCGCGGTCTGGCCGCTGCCCGCCGTGTTCGTGTTCGCCGAGCCGGGATCGCCACCCGAAGGCTGCCCGGCCGTGGGATTGGGAGACGGAGTGGACAGGGCCCGGGTCAGATCGGTGTGGACGCTGGTGTCGTACGCCGAGGCCAGGGCCGTACGCGGACTGGCGACCGCCTGGATCACGTCAGGGTTGAACGGGCTGATCGTGTTCGTACGGCCGGCGCCGGACAGTGCGGCCCCGACCAGCGACTCCCCGTCGGGCAGCTCCCACTGGCCGTACACGAGCCCGTTGGCCAGCATGCTCCCGGCCGGGGAGGCGATCACGTTGGTGAGGCCGGTCGTCAACGCCCTGCCGGGGAAGCGCTTGAACGCGTTGCCGAAGCCGGGGGCGTCGGTGTTCAGCCTTCTGAGCAGGGGCGTCCTGTTGACCAGCTTGCTGACCGGGTGCGCGACCCGCATGCCGACGCCCGCGCCGCCCGCCGCGCCCAGGGCGGTGGCGCTCGTCATCTTCCAGTCCCAGCCGTTGCGGGTGCCCGACTTCCGCTGCTCGGACTGGGCGAGTGCGTCGCCGGCGACCTCCTCGCCGATCTCCTCGACGAGCTCTCTGCCCAGGGGGCTGGCGAGGATGCGGCCGAGCAGGCCGGTCCGGACCGAGGCCAGCATGGTCCCCTTGGCGATCGCCTGGGCCGCGGCGGGGCGGCCGGCCATGAGGGCGAGCCGTTCGAGGATCTTCTGTGTCTCGGCCCTGGCGCGGGCGGCGATCGGCCCGATGACCCGGGTGGAGGCCCCGGCGGAGTAGAAGGCGGCGACGAGCGCGATGAACGTGGCGATCAGCGCGATCCAGAACACCACGTTGACCGACAGCTTCGAATACTGCGTCTCCCGGGCGAAGTTGTCGGCCTGCGCACCGTAGGCGAAGTGGTTGTTCGCCACCTTGAGCAGGCCGGTGTCCTCCGAGTAGTGCTCGCCGAGCCGGTTCAGGAACGCCTGCATCGACGGGCCCTGCATCCCGCTGAGCACGGCGACGGCGGCGGCTCCCACGGGATCGACGGACTGCACGACGTTCACGGTCGCGGACCGGTGTGCGCGGGCGAGCTGCCACAACTGGCTCTCGCTCGCCTCCGGCCAGGTCTGGCCCGCCGTGAGCAGGGCGATGAGGTCGTCGGCCCAGGCGGGCAGCGACTCGCCCCAGGCGGGGGTGACGTCGACGACCGAGCCGCCGCCGTCGGCGAACGCGGGCAGCCCGTCGCCGTTCGAGGTGACGTCGCCGTTCGTCGTGGCCGGCTTGGCACCGGAGCCCGTGCCGGTGGTGGAGGAGTGCGTCATCGTCAGACCCGCTTCAGGATCTCGCGCACCTCTCTGGCCCGTTCTCCGTCCATGCCGCGGGCGTTCTCGGCACTGCGCCGTACGGTCGGGCCGAGCTCGACCACCTTCGCGGCGAGTTCCTCGCCCTTCTTCATCAGCGTGTCGGGCCCGCCGCCCTCCATGTACGCGGAGCGGAAGGCGGCGCCGGCCGTGTCGTGTCCCCACGGCTCGGCGGCGTTGAGCCGCTGGATCTCCCGCAGTGCGGCGGCGTAGCCGCTCTCCACGTCGGTCGCCGTGGCGTGCCACTGCGACAGGCCCTTCGCGAGCTGCTGCGGGCGGATGTCGACGTAGTTCACCTCGAACAGCTCGCTCATGGGCTCTCCGGTGTCCGCTTCGGCATCTGCCTCGACATCTGTTCGAGCACCGCATCGAGGTCACCCTCGATGTGCGCCCTCATCTGCTCAGGGGGAACGAGTGGCGCGAAGATCTCGACGACCCGGTCCTGGGCCTTGGCCACGGCGGCGTGGATGGTCCGCGTGATGGCGTCGGCCAGGCCGCGCGCGTCCTGCCGCCGATAGATGCGTGGGTCGAGGTCGAGCCTGATCAGGTCGCCGTTCGCCCCGACCGTGGCCGCCACGAGCCCGTCACGCGACTTCTCCGTCACCTGTACGGCGCGCGCCTTCTCGTGCAGCACGGGCGCCTCCTCCTGCAGGCGCATGAACGTGGCCCGCAGTTCCTCGGCGTACGCCCGCATTCCGGCGGCATCCGGCGTCTGTCCCCCGGCCATGTTCATCACCCCGATCGCCCGCGTTCACCCCAATGCCGATCAACGTCCAATATCGGGGATTATCACATCTTCGTTTGGCATCCGGTTAGTGTCGATTCCCTCGGGACGCCTGACGGGCATCCCTACGCGACACGTGCCCACCGGACGCATAGCGCGCGGGTGTGATGCCGACATGCCGGGTGAAGTGCCGGTTCAGGTGCGCCTGGTCATGGAATCCCACGCTCGTCGCCACATCGGCCGGCCGCTGACCGCTCAGCAGGAGCCTGCGGGCCAGGTCTATGCGCTTGCCCGTGAGATAGGTGTGCGGCGGCAGGCCGTACGTCCGCGTGAAGCAGCGGATCAGGTGTGTCGGATGAGAGTGGAGGACGGCGGCCGCCTCCCGCAGCGACAGCCCCACCCGGACCCGGGCGTCCAGCAGTTCACGCAGCTCGACGGCCAGCCGGTGCGCCTCCCGGCCGGGCTCCCGATGCCGGAACGCCTCAAGGTGGAAGCGCAGCCTCTCCGCGACGAAGAACAGGCGTGATTCGCCCTCGACCACCTCTCCCGGATGCCCGAGAGCGGCATGCAGGCGGTGGATCCGGTCACGCAGGAGTGGGTCGGCCAGGATCGGGGCGTCCGCCGCCTTGCCGATGAGACGTTCCGGCAGCACGGTGGTGTCCAGGTAGAGCACGCGCTTGCGGAAGCCCGCGGCGGTGACGGTCCTGCCGTCATGCCGGACACCGGGAGGCAGGAGCAGTACGGCGGACAGGTCGGCGGCGGCGTGCCGGCGACGGTCCAGTCCGAAGTCGACCGCGCCGTCGTCGAGGATCATCAGGTCCCACGTGTCGTGAGTGTGGGCCGGATAGGCATGGTCGGTGAAGTGCGCGTGGAAGACCTCGGCGATGCCGGGCACCGGCGGCCGCCAGGCACTGACCGTCGGCGGACGATGGTGAGCCGTCACGCTAAGAACGTACAAGACGGGCGACAGCGGGCCGGGCCACGCTCATCACGTGCGTCATCGCCCGCTCCGGGCGGTGCATCCGAAGTGAGAGGCACACACGATGTCCGTTTCCCTCGACCCCGTCAACATCGCCGACAAGCTCTCCCGGATCGACGAGTTGTGGACGCAGAAAACGATCGCCGGGCTCAACGACTACGAGATCAAGCTCGCCAAGCTGAAGGGAGAGTTCGTCTGGCACACCCACCCGGAGACCGACGAGCTGTTCGTGGTCGTCAGCGGCAGGCTCACCATCCGGCTGCGCGAGGAGGATCGCGAGGGGGACGTCGTCCTCGGGCCCGGCGAGCTCTACGTGGTGCCCCGCGGCGTCGAGCACTGCCCCGTGGCCGAGGAGGAGACGGCCGTGATGCTGGTGGAGCCGGTCGGCACGCTCAACACCGGCGACGCGGGCGGCCCGATGACCAGGGCCGCCGAACCCCTGTAGGAGATCGCGGGCGAGGGCGGGGACCGCTGGGGCGACGGCGCGGCGAGGAGTCTCCGCGGCGTGCTTCAAAAGCCGGCCCGGCCGGGTCGTCCGCCGGCGAACCGCTGCGCGACGTGGATGTGCGGATCGGTCTCGCTCGTCAACGTCCGCTCCCTTCGTCCGAGCCCAGGTCGAGAGGCTCGGCGTGCTCGCGTAGCCCGCTCACCTCGGCGTGGCCCACCCACCGCCGGTGGACGCCCCGCTCGATCCGCTCCATGCCGAGCGCCCGCGCGACCGGCAGCCGCCCGCCGGTGTATTCGAGCAGCAGCTCGCCCGGGCGTTCGTCGCGTACGAGGCAGGGGGCGCCGCGCCACTCGCACACCCGCGTGACGTGGAAGACCGCCTCGCACTCCTCGGCGGGCACCGGCCGGACGAAGCGGCCCGGGGCCCGCTCCTCGAACCCGTCGGCAGGCCCGTCGCTCAGCAGCCGGATCAGCAGCCCGTCGTGTCCCGCGTCCGGATTCGCCGTGAACTCGGCTCCGCGCCGGCGCGCCCGATAGGAGCTCGCCGACGCCGGTGCCGGTGCGAGGGCCTGTTCTGGGGGCTGTTCCGGGGGCTGTTCCGGGCCGGGCGGCAGCCAGCGGCCGAGGTCGCCGTCGTAGACCGCGCGTACGACCTCGCTGCCGGCCAGGGTCAGCTCGACTATCTCAGAGGCGTGCGGCAGCCGTACGGCGTCCACCTTGTATTCACGGACAAGGGAGTCCGCGTTGGGCGCGAGGCCCATTCCGGCGAACGGCGGCTCCTCGATGACCCACCCGGCGACCGCCGCCATGCCCGCCTCGTCGGTCCCGCCGTACGGCGTGCGGTAGAGGTTCAGCCCCACCGTGCGCCACCGCAGCAGGAACAGCGAGCCCTCGCGGCTGAGCAGACCGTCGTCGTCGCCTCGGCCGATGGCGTCGGCGAGCACGGCCGGCGTCGCCAGGTGTGCGACGTCGAGCGCGTGGTGGCAGTAGCCCGAGACGCGCGACTCCCCCTCGCCGAGATATGACCGCAGGTCGTGGGGCGTGAGCGGCTTCTGCACGACCGGCAGCGCGGGCTCGGGCTCCGCCCTGCGGTCCTGCGCGAGGGTGGGGACCGCGAGCCTGGCCACGGTGCCCGGTTCGAGCAGGAAGCGCACCGGCAGGCCGGGGTTGACGGCCAGGCCCCACCGCGGGTCGGGCCAGCCCGCGGCCAGCTCGACCAGCGAGGTGATCCTGACCCGCGACAACCCGGTGGCCGCCCGCATCGCCTCGACCGAGGTGTACGCGGGCAGCCACACCCGGTCGGGCGCGGTGATCGTCGGCCAGGCGGCGTCTCCCTCCGGGGGCGCGGGCAGCGCCAGCTCGGTGTCCCTGAGCATGCTCAGGCAGACCGCCAGGTCCCCCGCGTCGTACGCCGCCCCGAGCCGCCGCTCGAACGCGCTGGCCGCCCACTCCATCAGAGGCTGAACGGGGGCATGAAGGACGGCGTCTTCGGCATGTCGTCGGGGTCGGGGAGGGGCTCGGCGAGGCCTCCGGTGGACGGGTCGAAGGCCACCTTGGCCTTGGCGAAGTCGGGCGCCTCCATGGTGATGGCCTGCATGCCGGGGAACTTCTGCTGGACGCCGGCGGTGAGATAGGAGACTCCCATGAAGATCGCGGCGACCTTGAAGCTCACCCTCCCCAGGATCGCGAACACCCGCTCCGCGATCCTCGACAGGGAGGCGATCACCGCTATCACCATGGGCTCGACTACGGCCAGCGTCATCGGGTTGCCCTTGGCGGCGGCGCCGGCGTACGCCAGCGTCATCGCCGCCCCGCCGAGCGACAGCGAGATGTAACTGGCCGCGGTGTAGATCTGGGCCGCGGAGTCGAGGCTGTCGCCGACGCCTTTCATTCCCCTGTCCAGCGAGTCGAGCTGCGTGTCCAGCTCGGCGAACTTCTGCTTCATCGTGGCCAGCATCTGCCCCTTCAGATGCCCGTCCGACTCGAGCGCGGTGATCTGCCCGCGGAGATCAGTGCGCAGCTGCCCGATGTCGGGTGACGCGTTGGCGTCGTCGCCTCCCTCGTTGCGCCACTCGCGCGCGCCCCGCGCCATCGCGTCGGGGTCGGCGACCATCGCGAGCAGCACCGCCGCCAGCGGCCGGGCGGCCGGCTCCAGGAGGGAGGCCGTGCCGGCCAGCCCGGCGCCGGTGATGAAGTTGTTCTGCGCGTTCCAGATCTCGACGTTGCCGATGCTCACCATGGCCTAGATGTCCTCCTGCATCCCGAGGACGGGAGGCGCCACGTCCTCGTCGCCGAACCAGGTGCTCTCGTCTTCCGGCACCGCCGGGCCCCGCGTGCGCTCCTTGCCGTCGTCGTTGCTCCCCGCGCCCATGCCCATCGGGGCGTACGGCATGGCGGGGATCCCCCCGGACCCGCCGCCGGCCCGCCCGGCGCCGGAGCCCAGCCCGCCGCCCGCGCCGCTCGCTCCGGAGCCGTACGACGCACCCCCGGAGCCGTAGCCGCCCGAGCCGTAGCCGCCGCTCCCCGGCCGGTTCAGGGAGTAGTCGCCCGGCCCGTAGCCGGTCGTGCCGAGGTCGGGGACCGACGGCGGCGTCGGCGTCTGCAACGGGTTCGGGTTGTACGAGGAGAGGGAGGTGTCGCCCGGGTTGTTCAGCTTGGGGGTCTCCAGGGCGTTCGCACCGTTCTGGCCGAGCCCGTCGAGGCCCGTGGAGCCGAGGCCGTTCTGACCGAGACCGCCGTTCGGGTCGAGGCCGCTGCCGCCGGGGCCGTTGCCGTCCGGGTCACCGGGGCCGGGCAGGCCGTCGCCGATGTCGCCTGGATCGGGCAGCGAGCTGCCGTCCGGCACGTCCGGGCGCGGCAGGTCGTCGTCGAGGCCGTTGCCGAGCTTGTCCTTGGGCAGCGTGAGGTCCTTGCCGAGGTCGGCGCCGGGGTCGGTCTTCGGCAGCCCGCCACCGTCGAGCCCGAGCTTCTTGGGGTCGAACCCGGGGGCCTTCGGGCCGCCCGGCAGGCCGGGCTGATGGGGGTCCCCGGGGCCGCCGGAGCTCTGCTTCTCGGCTTCCTTGGCGTTCTCGACCGCCTGGTCGATGGCCGGCCGGTAGGACTCCAGGACCTCCTGGCCCTTCGCCACGGCCTCGGCCGTCTGGTCCCGCACCCGGCTGTGCACGCCGTTCAGGCTGCCGCCGATCACGCCGAAGGTCAGCATCGGAAGGTGAATGTTCTTGATCCGCCCGCTCGTGGCCCCCAGGACCTGTCCCCGGCCGGCCACGTCGTTGCCGAACTTCGTGACCTCGGGGTAGTCCATCTTGAACTCGGGGTCCACCAGGCGGGGGTCCACCACGCCGCCCGTGTTCATCGTGTTCGCCAGGCCGGCGAAAGGATTCCCGCCGCCGCTCGTATCGGTCACAGCACCCTCCAGCCGGTTGCCGACAGATTGCGTTTTCAACTACTTACGGCCGAGTCACCACAAAGCTCGCAAATCGTATGAAACCCCTAACCTGCCGTCTGACAAATGCGTAAGCGACGTGACAAAATCTTAATCTGGGACAGTCCCGGCAAGCCCCCTTCTGATCCATTACTGTGACTTTTGGGTCATCACCCGACCCTCCTGGTCGGGGGAATTCGACAGGATCAGTGGAGGTGACCATGTCGCACTCTGGCGCAAGCCAGGCCCAAGTAAGCCGGCACGACCTGGAGGAGGCGATCACCTGGATCGGCGACGCGGCCGAGAACATCCGCGGCATCCAGCGTTACCTGGACAGCGCCGGTGAGAACCTCAAGGTGCACTGGCAGGGCGAGTCGCACCACGCGTTCAACAAGGTGCACCTGCTGTGGCACGAGCGCATGGACGTCATCCTGGGCAGCCTGCAGACCCTCGCGGAGAGCATCCGGGCGAACAACAAGAACTACGCCGAGTTCAACACGCAGGTGACCGCCGAGATCAACAAGATCGAGGCGCTCATCAACCAGGCCCCGCCCGCCTCGTACAGCCGCTGAGCCCGAGACGACCACCAGCAACGGACGGAGAGCGCGACGGTGGACTTCGACATCACAAAGGTCAACTTCAGCGGTCTCGACACGGGCGAGACCGAGTTCCAGAACGCCTTCAACAGGCTGGTCACGGAGCTGGAGAACCTGGAGAACAAGCTCAACACCAAGACCGCGATCTGGCAGGGCAGCGCCAAGGACGCCTACGACCAGACCCGGCGGATCTGGCAGCAGGAGGCCAAGGGCCTGGCGGACATCGTGTCCCTGCTGGCCAAGAACATCAACATCACGAACATGAACATGAAGGACGTCGAGCGCATCAACGCCGCCATGTTCGACGGCAAGTAGGACGGCAGGCAGAGCGAACGTCCGACGTACGGCCGGCGGCACCGGCGATCCCTCGTCGGCGCCGTCTTCGGCCGTGAACGGGAGGGTGACGCATGTCCCGAGGCGTGGAGGTCAGCCGTACGGCCCTCAGGAACGCCCGCAAGGACTTCGAGGAGGCGCTCGAACTGCTGGCGCCCGGGGCGTCCAAGCGCGAGGTGACTCCGGTCGCCTTCGCCGAGGGCGGCGCGGTGAAGAAGCTGATCGCGCAGCGTGACGCCATCGGCGGGTTCTGGCCCGCGGCCATGGGCTTCCACACGAGCGTGACCAGCGCGGAGAGTGCGGTCACCGCCATCTACGCGGAGATCGCCGCGACCCTGGGCATCGCCGCCGAGCGTCTGGAGCTGGCGATCAGGAATCTCGACGCCGGCGAGCAGGCGGGCGTGCAGCAGGCGGGCACGGCGCAGGTCTAGCCGTACACGGGGAACGGTTAAGGAGGCGTCTTGGCCGAGAGAAAGATGCCGATCAGGGCGGCGATCGACGCGTCCGACCCGGGCGTCGTCATGCTCGACACCCTGCGCGACGCGCTCGGGAAGACCGACCCCGAGCTGATCAGGGCGGCCTCGGGCGAGTTCAAGGGTGTGCACGACAAGCTGAAGACCGTGGTCGACACCCTCGACAAGCACCTGGACGCCCTCGACAAGCACTGGACCACGGGCGACGACGCCAAGCAGGTGAAGGAGCAGCTCCACCGGCTCAGGACCTCCACGCTCGCCGTGATGAACGCGATCGTGGAGACCTCCCTGCCCGACGGCCGCTCCGGACCGCCCTCCACACCGCGCGGCGTGGTCCCCGCGCTGGACGTGTACGCCAGCTCGCTCAACCAGTTCCGGGGGGAGAACGTCCCGAAGCCCACCAAGAGCGACATCGACTGGTATGACGCCGCCCTGGAGGCCGGGGCGGTCGGCGCCGCGGGCGGCGCCATCGCCGGCTCCCCCTTCGCGGGTGTCGGAGCCATCCCCGGAGCCGTCATCGGCGGCGTCGGCGGGTTCATCGTCGGCGGCATCGGCGGCGCCATCGGCTCGATCTTCGGCGACGGCCCCTTCCTCAACATCTTCGGGGAGTCGAAGGAAGAGAAGGACATGAAGGCGGCCGAGGAGCACCTCAAGAAGCTCACCCAGGCGACGAAGGCCGCCAACGACATGTTCCCCGCCTCACTCGACACCGACGTGCCGAAGTTCGACATGACGCCTCCCCCGTTCAACCCCGTCACCGGGCCCGGCGGGAGCCTCCCGAACGGGAACGTCCGCACGAACGTGAACGGCCTGGGCGATCTCGGGTCGCTCGGCGACCTCGGAAACGACCCTTCCGGCGACGGGCTCGGCTTCGACACCGGCTACCCGCCGTACGGGCTCGGGGGCGGGCCCGGATCGGCGGCGGGCGGCGACGGGCGGTTCGGGAACGGGCTCGACGGCGGACCGAACGGGACGGGCCTCGACGGGCTCGACGGCTCGGGCCTGAACGGCGCCGGACTGAACGGCGGCTTGAACGGGAGCGGGCTGGACGGGAGCGGTCTCAACGGCGCGGGCGGCAACGGCGCCGGCAACGGACAGTACGGCGCGGGTCCGGGCACCAGCCTGGCCGGCCACACGCCGGGGCTCGACGCGTTCGGCGCATCGGGCGGCTCCGGCGGTGGCGCGGGCGCGGGGTACGGCACGGGCTTCGGCGGCAGCGGCTACGGCGGAGCCGGAGCGGGCGGCGGCGCAGGTGCCGGAGCCGGGACCGGCGGCGTGACCGGCGTGAACGCGGCGGGTCTGCGATCCTCCGCCGGAGGCTCGATGCTCCCGATCGCGCCGCACGGCACGGGCAACGGCGAGGAGCGCGAGGAACGCGAGCGGACCACCTGGTTGCTGGAGGACGAGGACTTCTTCATGAGCGACCAGCCGACCACCTCCCCCCGCATCGACAGGGCATGATCGAGAAAGGTGTGACGTGTCCCTTGACTCCGGCGGCGGTTCGCCGCCACCGAAGCTGCGCCTACCCGCGGACTGGCCGGGTCTCGACGGGAGCCCGGACGGCGCGGCGGGCGGGCCGTACATCGAGCACACCCGGGTCCTCCAGGTCCTCAAGGGGCTGCGGGAGGAGCTCGGGACACTGCGCGGTCGCGCTCCGGCGAGCATGAGCGCCACCTGGAGCGGCCCGGGCACCGCGGGCGAGGTCCAGGGCCTGACCAACGTCGGCCCGGCCGAGGCCGGTCCGTGGGACACGGCCCGATATTTCGGACTGAACGCCGAGCAGGCCCACGAGGTGCTCAGCGGCAAGTACCAACTGCTGATCGACCGGGTCGAGGCGCTGGTCACGGCCGTCGAGCAGGCGGTCGCCAACTACCAAAAGGGCCACGAGAGCAGCAGCGCGTGAGCCAGAGGGCAGGGAGATAGACCTCGATGGGATCCGACTCCGGCTGGGAGCTGATCAAGATCTACGAGACCCTCTACGGTCTCGACCAGGGCAATCTGACCCGGGAACAGATCAAGCAGAAGCTCGACGCCGCCAAGCCGGACGACATGGGCAGGGCCGGCCAGGCGTTCCTCGACGCCGCCGACCTCATGGGCGGGACGATCGGCGGGAACGGCCCGTCCGAGAGCGGCATCCAGGCCGCGCTCAGCAGGACGGCCAAGGAGCTCGCCCAGGTGTGGCGCGGCCCGGCCGCGGTCCAGGTGCAGTCGGCGCTCCGCGCGCTGTACGCCACGGCGGGCGCGCTGGGTGACGCCATGGCGTCCAGCGGAGCCGCCATGTCCTGGTACGCGACCGTGGTGAAGAACGCGCAGGCCAACTTCCCCGCCGCCACGGACACCAGCAACGAGGGCGCCGGGGGCGGCACCACGGGCAGCCCGCCCACCGACGCGGACGAGGCCGCGCGCAGACACTTCCGCAAGCTCAACGAGGACATCCAGCAGGCGAACAACGCCTTCGCCGAGGGGCTGGCCTTCGAGCTGCCCGCCATCGAGCCGACGAGCATCGACCTCACCCGGTCGCCGCGCATCCACGTGGGCGGGACGGGGGCGCCCGTCACGACCACCGACACGTGGCACGGCGGCTCCACCGGTGACGGCACGTCCGGTTATGGCACGTCCGGCTCGGGGGGCTCGGGTTCCGGGTCGAGCGGTTCGGGCTCCGGCGGGGGCGGCGGCACGGGCGGCCCCGGCTCCGACGGCAGCGGCTCGGGCGGCGGCGGCACGGACGGGTCGGGCGACTCCGGCTCGTCGGACCCCGGGCAGAACGGCCCTGGCCAGGACGGCACCGGACAGGATGGCACGGGCCAGGACGGCACCGGACAAAACGGCACAGGACAAAACGGCACCGGGCAGAACGGTTCCGGGCAGAACGCGGGGCAGCCGGGTGGTTCCGGCGACGGGTCGGGCACCGCTCCGCCCGTGATCGGCGGCTCCGACAGGACCGACCTGGCCAACGCCCATCCCCTGCCCACCGGCACGAACCCCGCGGGCACCATCCCCAACGGGCTCACCGGCTATCCGGACACGCACCTTCCCGTCACGACGACCGGCCCCACCGGCACGCTCCCGCCCGGCGGGGTGATCGGCACGTACGGCGGGCAGCGCGGCGGCTTCGGGACCGGCTTCGGCGTCGGCGGCGTGCAGGCGGGCGAGTCCGTCCTCGGCGCCCTGCGGCCGGGCCAGGCCGGCGGGGGTTCCTCCTTCATGCCCTACGGCCCGGCAGGCGCGGCCGGATCGGAGGGCCGGGAGGAGCGCCAGCGGGAGATCTACGACCCCGAGCCGGACGTCTGGCGCGTGACCGGCACCACCAGCC
This sequence comes from Microbispora sp. CSR-4, assembly GCF_008033685.1. NCBI lineage: Bacteria > Bacillati > Actinomycetota > Actinomycetes > Streptosporangiales > Streptosporangiaceae > Microbispora > Microbispora sp. CSR-4. Next base: position 20,736 of record NZ_VJVX01000053.1, on the reverse strand, counting down.
CCGACCGCATCGGCTGACCCCGCCGCGACCACATCAGCCGCATCGGGCTTCGCGGCGCTCGCCACCACGACGAGCGCCACGGTGCCGGTGGTCGCAGCGGGCGCGGGGCCGGGCCGCACAGACAGCATGGCGCCGGTGGTCGCGGCGCGCGTGGTCATGCCCGGCCCAGGGCCCGCCCGCTGTGGAGCGGGCGGCGGGTTACAGGCCCAGGCTGCGGCTGATGCGGTCGAGCTCGCCCAGCACGTCCTTCGCTGTCCGGTCGAAGGCGGACTCCGCCTCTCTGACCTGGGCGAGCACGGCCTCCGGGTCGTCCAGGAACTTCGACTGGTCGCCCTCCGGCCCGAGCGCGTCGGCCATGGCCCGGTTCATCTGCCGATACAGGTCGTCGGACGCGGCCCGCATCGTCTCCTTGATCCGCTCGGCCAGCTCCCCCGAGCTCAGCCGCATGGCCTTGGGATGCAGCTCCAGCTCGCTCAGCCCTCGGGCGGAGACCTCCACGCTGACCAGGCCGTCCTCGTCGCGGGCCCGGCCGACCAGCGAGGACAGGGTGGTCTGGAGCCGTTCGACGGCCGTGATCCTGGCGTCCACTCGCTGCTGGAAACGCTCCACGTCGAAGTCGTCGAACCCGCCGTCGGCCATCTGAGCCCCTTTTCCCCGCGATATTCGGAACATCGGCAAGTTAACGCATTCAAACCGAGGCGTACGGGTTTTATCGGCTCACCCGTTACGCATCAGTGAACATCCGCCGAATTTCCGCTTTCTACCTGCGGAAACGTATCCCCGACGCATGGCAGGGACCCGAAACCCGGTGATAGGCAAGATCACGTGTCCTATGGTGCACCCTCGTCAAGTCAGCCACCGGTCCCCGCCACGGCGTCGCCCACCGCTTCCCCGGCTCCGCCCACCTCGGCCACACCGCCGACGACCCCACCGGCGTCCACGGCACCGCCCTCGCCGGGGCCGTCCGCTACACCGTCCACCACGCCGCCCGCCACACCGTCCACCGCATCATCGGCAGCACCGCCGACCGGCGCGCCCACGGCGGCGGCGACACCGACGTCCCCCGCTTCCCCGGCTCCGTCCGTGCCGTCGATGGTCAGCCCGTGCCCGCACACGCCGCCCTGCCCGCCGCCGGGCCCCTGCCTGCCCGACTCGCTGCGCGTACGGCAGCCGGGGACACCGCCGGGGACGCAGCCGGGGACGCAGCAGGCCCCACAGCGGGCCCCGCGGTCGCCGGCGGCCCCGGCCGCACCCTCTGGCGGCTCAGGCGCCATGCCCGGCTACGAGGTGGCCGCGAGCTTCATCAGGAAGTTCGCCGGCACGGTGAGCGGCTCCGCCGACGGTGTCCGGCGGCTGGGGGACGCGACGCCCCGCTTCCAGGGCTGGAGCCTCGCCCCGCTCGCCGGGATCCCCATCGTCGGGCTCACCGTCGTCCACCGGTTCAACACGATCTCCGACACCTGGTCGGGCGCCGCGGCCATCCTCGGCGACGCCCTGCACACGGACGGCGAGACGCTGGTCAGGGCGGCCGACAATTACGTCGCGGCGGAGAAGGCGAGCAAGGCCACGATCCAGCAGCCGCGCCCCTGAAAGCAGTGCTCACGCCGGCCCAGCGGGCGCGACATCCCATCAGCGATCGACTCTCCCGGCCGACCGGCAGGGGCACGGTCTTTCAGCAGGGCTCAACGTCCAGGAATCACAAGTGCTCACCTGCCGGCGGCTGCCACCAGGAGTCTGCCGCACGGCTCACTCCAAGAACCGATTAGGACCCGCATGTCGACTCCGCCCAGCGAGCCGGGCACGCTGTTCGTTCCCGGCCGGCCCACTTCGGGCCCCAAGGAGCTCTACATCACCGATTCGAGTGGCAACGTCCAGCGGACCGTCTCCGTGGCACCGGCCGGCTCCGCCGACACGGCCGCCGCCTCCGCCGCCACCCGCACCGACCCCGGCTTCTTCAAGAGCCTGGTCAAGGGGTTGAACCCGCTGCGGCAGCAGACGCGTGCGGCCTCGGCCATGTCCGGTCTGGGAGTCGCGGCACTCGCCCTGGACGTGGCCGCCACGCTGAACCTCGGCAACCCCTTCCTCTTCTACGACAGGCGGGAGACCTGGAAGGAGATGGGAGGCCGGCTGGAGAGCGGCAGGTCGGACATCTGGTTCTCCTACTTCCAGGACGTCAGCCCCAACTGGAAGGGCCAGGCGGCGGACCTGCTCGGGCGGCGGGTGCGCTTCAACACCACGGTCCTGTACGAGAAGCTCCACGGGATCACCGGTGAGATGAGCGGTGCGATGCACAGCCAGTTCAAGGAGGTCCTTGAGTACGACCTGTCGGTGTTCGGCCTCTACGCGACCTCGGCGCCGGTCCTCCGTTCGCTGGCGGCGATGAGCGCGCACCCGGTCGGCCGGGTCGCGCTGATCTCGCAGGCCGGTGCGTTCGTCAGCGCGCTGGGCAACCTCGTCAAGCAGTTCGCCGACATCTACATGGCGTACGAGAGCGACCTCAACAAGATGGAGCAGAAGCTCAACGACGTGCGGGCCGCCTTCTACCACCAGGGCGACCCGGCGCGGGGCCGCCGTGACCTCACGCTCACCCCCGCCGTGGCGGAGCGGGCGAACATCCACGACTACTGGCAGCCGGCGAACAGGGACCTGCGATGAGGAACACGGCCGCGTTCAACGAGGGCAGGGAGGGCGACGTCGCCGGCCTGGTGCGGGAGGTGCAGGGCCGCGTCGGCGCGCTCGCCGACCTGCTCCACACCCTGAGCGAGGAGGTGATCGAGGGCACCGACGCCACGGGCGCCGTGACGGCCCGGGTCACCGGCGCGGGTCACCTGCTCGGGCTGAGCATCGACCCGCGGGCGATGCGCGACCTCGACCACGTCGCGATGTCAGCCGCGATCCAGGGCGCGATCGGCGCCGCGCGCGGCGCGACCGGCGAGCGGCTGACCAAGGCCATGGAGGAGTTCACGGCGGACTTCGGCGACGCGCCCCCGTCCGGCGACCCGCTCGTGCCCTACGTCCAGGCCCTGCTTCGCGAGGAGTGACGGTGAACGAGATGCGTGAGCTCCGGGCGCGCATTGAGCGGCTGACGGCCGCGGCCGCCCTGATGGACGAGCTCGCCGCCGAGTGGAGCACGCGGAAGCACATCGGCAGGGCCGACGAGGGCAGGATCACCGCGACCGTCGATGCCGTGGGCACGCTGCTCGCCCTCGACATCCACCCGCTCAGCATGCGCAGGCTCGACGGCCGCGGACTCGCCGAAGCCGTCCTCAAGGCCGTACGGCGGGCCGAGGCGGCGGCGGAGGCGGCCAAGGAGGAGCTGATGCGCGGCGGGCTGGAGGCGGCGGGCCTGCCCCATGTGGCCGATCTCCTCGGCGACGCCCGCCGCGCCTTCGACGAACGGGCGTCACCTCACGGCACCCACCGGCCCTAACCCAAGACACCCCACGTGCCTCCGGAGAACGGGAGCCACCCCACGGCACCCACCGGCCCTAGCCCAAGACACCCCACGTGCCTCCGGAGAACGGGAGCCACCCCACGGCACCCACCGGCCCTAACCCAAGACACCCGCCGCGTCTTCGACGAGCGGGTGTCACTCCGCTTCCAGCCGAAGTCGCCGCCGCTCGAACCCTCTCCCCAGGGCCTCGTCAATCTCCTGATAGTCAGATCTTTGAATAGTCATATCCTTGACTAACGGAGAGAAGGGAGCGGTTCATGGCCTTGCGGCACGCCGTCCTCGCGGCATTGCTCGACGGGGAGCTCAGCGGTTATCAGCTGGCCAAGGCGTTCGATGTCGGCGTGGCGAACTTCTGGCACGCCCTGCCCCAGCAGCTGTACGCCGAGCTGGCCAGGCTGGAGAAGGAGGGGCTGGTCGCGGGGCGGCGGGTGGTCCAGGAGACCCGGCCTGCCAAGCGCCTCTTCCACGTCACCGACGCCGGGCTCGCCGAGCTGGAGCGGTTCGCGGCCGACACGTCGAAGCCGTCGTTCATCCGCGACGATCTGCTCGTCAAGGTGCAGGCGGCCGACCACGTCGACGCCGAAGCGCTGATCCGGCAGGTCGAGGAGCGGGCCGCCATGGCTGAGGCCAAGATCGACCTGTTCCGGCGGATCCTGCGGAAGATGCGCGGCGACCTGGGCGAGGAGGAGTTCCTTCGCGTGGGCCGGCGCATAGGGCCATACCTGACCTGTCTGCGCGGCCTGGCCTTCGAGGAGGGAAACCGCGACTGGTGCCGGCGAACCGCCGCGATCCTCCGGGCCAGGAACGCGGCCGTCGCGGGCGAAGAAACCCCGGCCGTGGCAGGCGAAGGGGCCGCACCGGCTTCTCGCCGTCCGGAGGTGGCCCGTGCCGACCGATGAGCGCCTGCGTTACGTCGCCCTCGGCGACAGCCAGACCGAAGGGCTCGGCGACGGCGATCCCGCCCACCCGCGGGGCTGGGCCGACCGGCTCGCCGAGCGGCTCACGGCCGTCGACCCGGAGGTCACCTATGCCAATCTCGCGGTGCGCGGGCGGCTCGCCGGGGAGGTGCGGGCGGAGCAGCTCGCGCCGGCCCTGGCCCTGCGCCCCCATCTGGTCACCGTCGTCGCGGGCGTCAACGACCTGATCAGGCCGCGCTTCGACGCCGCCGAGGTGGCCGGGCACCTGGAGGCGATGTTCGCCGCTCTCACGACGGCGGGCGCCCGCGTCGCGACCCTCACGTTCCCGGACGTCGGGAAGATCGCACCGATCGCCCGGCCGCTCCGGTCGCGGGTGTTCGACCTCAACGACCGCATCCGGGTGGCGGCGGCGCGGCACGGGGTCGTGGTCGCCGAAACGGCGGACCACGCCGTCTCGACCGACCCCCGGCTCTGGAGCGCCGACCGGCTCCACGCGAGTCCGCTCGGCCACGAGCGCATCGCCGCGGCCGTGGCCCACGCCCTCGGCCTGCCCGGCAGCGACGACGGCTGGACGCTGCCTCTGCATCCCCCGGTCGATCCGGCCGGCTGGCGGGCCGTGGGCGCCGAGGTGCGCTGGGCGGGCACGTTCCTCGGCCCGTGGCTGGTGCGGCGCCTCCTCGGCAGGTCGTCCGGCGACGGCCGGACCGCCAAGCGCCCCGCCCTGCTGCCCGTACGGCCGACGGCGTGACCCACACGCCCCGCGAGACGGCCCCACGACCGAGACGGCCCACGACAGGGACGGCCCACGACAGGGACGGTCAGCCCGACAGGCCGCGCACCCAGGAGTACAGGTCGAGCACGCCCAGCGTGAGCGGCACCAGCGCGACGATGAGCAGCGCGTCGAGGATGTCGGCCGCCCGCCCCCAGAACGGCGAGGGCCTGCCCGCGGGCAGCCAGAGGCCGAGACCGAGCGCGAGCAGGGCCGTCCACAGCACCCCGATCGTCACGGCCACCTCGCCGACGGCGTCGGCGCCGGTGCCCACCGCGAACGCCAGGGTGGCGGCCCCGGCCACCGCCGTGAGGACCATCCACAGCCGCTGGGCGACCCCCGCGAAGACCCGCGCCCGCATGGCCAGCGCCAGCGCCAGCGTCGCCGCCGTGGTGTCGGCGACCCAGCCGCCGTGCCGTACGAGCAGCAGCTCGGCCGCCACGCCGGCGAGCGCGATCGCGATGACCATGCCGGTGGCGTACCGGTGAGCCTGCGCGGTCCGCTGGAGCACCAGCGGGCCGTCGATCCGCTGGTTGTCGCTGCGCAGCTCCTCGGCGCTGGTGGGCAGCGGCGGCAGCGGCACTCTGGCCATCCGGAACGACAGCGTGGGGATGAGGGGGCTCAGCGCCAGCAGGGCCGTGGCGACCACGGCCGCCGCCCCGGCGCCCGGTCCCCCGAAGACCATCACGCACGCGGCGCCCACGGCCCCGGCGACGGACGCCACCGCGACGCCGAGGAAGCCGGCCACGCCGTCGGCGATCAGCACGCCGCCGACCGTCGCCACCAGCGCGGTGTACGCGAGCCCGGCCAGCAGGTTCGGCGCCCCGAGGATCAGCACGGCGCCCGAGGCCCCGGGCGTGAACAGACCGGCGAGGAAGGCGTGCGGCAGCGCCGCGTAACCGACGAGCGCGCCTGCGGTGGGCTGGCCGACGGCCCTCGACACCACGGCCCCGGCGGCGACGAGGAGCACCGCGACTGCTCCGGCCACCCCCGCGGTGAGCCGCGGCGGGGCCGCCGCGAGGGCGAGGACGACGGCGCCGAGCGCGAGCAGCGCGGCGGCCACGCCCATGCCGAGCAGCCGCGTGTGCCGCGGCTCCCACCTGCCGCCGCCCTCCTTGGTGCCGGTGGCGACGACGTCGGCCACGTCGTCGAACACCGCGGGCGGCATGACCGCGTCGCGCGGGCGCAGGTAGAGGACCTCGCCGTCGAGGACGCCCAGCGCCCCCAGACTCTGGCCGAGGTCGAGCGGCGGCCCGCCGAGACGCTGGAGCACCCAGCCGGGGGCCGCGGCGGCCTCGCCGCCGACCTCGCCGACCGCCCGGAGCAGTCCGGGCATGACGTGCGGCAGCGGGATGTCCGACGGCAGCGCGAGGTCCGCCTTCTTGCGCGGGGCGACCACCGTGACGTGGCACAGGGGCGGCAGCGGCACGGTCGCCTGCGGCAACGCGCCCTGCTGGGCCGGGCCGTGCGGGCCCGGGCCGGGCTGAACCATGCCCTGCTGGACCACACCTTGCTGGACGTGGAGGGGGACCGGCGATGACACAGCGGGAATCCTCTCCCGGAGATCTCTCTGACAGCCCGAAAATATCGGCAAACCTGGTAGAAAAGTCAGTCAGATGAGCATTGTCGTGGTCTCGCGTCCCGAGCGCCGCCCGGGCCCCAAGCCGCCCCGTGGCGAGATCCTCCTGGAATCCCCGCCGGAGATTCCCGAGGTCCAGCCGCAGGGCCTGATGTCCATGCTCACGTACGTGCCGATGCTGGCCGGCGGCGCCGCGATGGCGCTGATGTTCACGGCGGGCGGCAACGGCAACCCCCTCATGTACGTGGCCAGCGGACTGTTCGCCGTCTCCATGGTCGGCATGAGCGTCGGCCAGCTCGGCCGCAACTCCGGTGAGCGCAGGAACCGGCTCAACGGGCTGCGCCGCGACTACTTCCGCTATCTGTCGCAGATCCGCAGGAAGGTCCGCAGGGCCGCCGTGCAGCAGCGGGAGGCGCTGGAGTGGAGCGGGCCGCCACCCGACTCGCTGTGGTGGCTCGCGATGGGGCCGCGCCTGTGGGAACGCAGGCCGCGCGACGACGACTTCGCGACCGTACGGCTCGGCACCGGCGTGCAGAAGCTGGCCATCCAGCTCGTCCCGCCGGACACCAAGCCGGTGGAGGACCTCGACGCCCTGTCGGCCGGGGCGCTGCGCCGGTTCGTCCGGGCGCACGCCACGGTCTCGGGGCTGCCCGTCGCGGTCGCCCTGCACTCCTTCGCCCGCATCCACCTCACCGGCGACCCCACCGCGATGCGCGAGCTGGTGCGTGCGATGATCGCGCAGCTCGTCGTCTTCCACTCCCCCGACGACATGCGGATCATGATCTGCGCGAGCAAGGAGTGGATGCCCCACTGGGAGTGGGTGAAGTGGCTGCCGCACGCCCTGCACCCGGAGCAGAACGACGCCGCGGGCCAGGTCAGGCTCATGGCGGAGAACCTCGGCCACCTCGACGCGCTGGTCGGGGAGGAGCTCAGGGAGCGGGCCAGGTTCCGTCCCGGCGCCTCCGCGGATGCCCTGCCGTACCACGTGGTGATCGTGGACGGCGGGCACGTGCCGCACGACAGCCAGCTCGGCTCCGACGCCATCCAGGGCGTGACCGTGATCGACCTGTCCGCGGTGACCGGGCCGGTGCCCGAGGCGATCACGCTCCGGCTGGACGTCCAGCCCGACGGCTTCCACATGGTCAAGATCGACCACACGGGACGGCGGTCGAGCAACCGGCTCGGCGACCCCGACCGGCTCGGTTATCCCCAGGCGGAGGGCCTGGCCCGGCAGCTCGCGCCGCTGCGCGCCTCCGCGGGCGCCCAGGGCGAGGCGCAGGACGTGCTCGGCGTCAACACCTCGCTCACCGACCTGCTCGGCGTGGGCGACCCCGTACGGCTCGATCCCGCGGTGATCTGGCAGCCCCGCGCCGGGCGCAACCGGCTGCGGGTGCCGATCGGCCTGGGCGCCGACGGGCGGATCGTCGAGCTCGACATCAAGGAGTCGGCGCAGGGCGGCATGGGCCCGCACGGCCTGGTCATCGGGGCGACCGGCTCCGGCAAGAGCGAGCTGCTGCGCACGCTCGTCCTCGGCCTGGCCATCACGCACTCCTCCGAGATCCTCAACTTCGTGCTGGTCGACTTCAAGGGCGGCGCGACGTTCCTCGGCCTGGAGTCCCTCTCGCACGTGTCGGCGGTCATCACCAACCTGGAGGACGAGCTGCCGCTCGTCGACCGCATGCACGACGCGCTGCACGGCGAGATGGTGCGTCGCCAGGAGCTGCTGCGGGCCGCGGGCAACTACGCCTCGCTGCGCGACTACGAGCGGGCCAGGGAGCAGGGCGCCGATCTCAAGCCGATGCCGACCCTGTTCGTCGTGATCGACGAGTTCAGCGAGCTGCTGACGGCCAAACCGGAGTTCATCGACCTGTTCGTGATGATCGGACGGCTCGGCCGCTCGCTCGGCGTGCACCTCCTCCTGGCCTCCCAGCGCCTTGAGGAGGGCAGGCTGCGCGGCCTCGACACCCACCTGTCGTACCGGATCGGTCTGCGCACGTTCTCCGCCATGGAGAGCCGGGTCGTGCTCGGCGTCGCCGACGCGTACGAGCTGCCGCCCGCGCCGGGCAACGGCTACCTGAAGTACGACACGACGGGCATGACCCGGTTCAAGGCCGCCTACGTGTCCGGGCCGCACCACGCCGACCCCACGCGGTCCGCGTCCGGCGAGCCGGGCCGTCCGATGCGCGACGTGGTCGAGTACGGCACCGCCTTCGCGCCCGTCGAGGTGACCGAGACGCCCAAGGAGCTGGCACCCGCCGATGAGCAGGCCGGCCCGCGGCACAGCCTGCTCGACGTCGTCGTCGGCCGCCTCACCGGCCACGGCCCCCCAGCGCACCGGATCTGGCTGCCCCCGCTGGCCGAGCCGCCGACGCTGGCCCACCTGCTGCCGCCGCTGTCCGTCACCCCGCAACACGGCCTGACCACCGCGACCTGGGGCGGCCGGGGGATGCTCCACGCGGTCGTCGGCATCGTCGACCGGCCGTTCGAGCAGCGCCGCGACCCCTACTGGCTGGACCTGTCGGGCGGCGCGGGCCACGTCGGCGTCGCGGGCGGCACGCAGAGCGGCAAGAGCACCGTGCTGCGCACGCTGATCACGAGCATGGCCCTGATGCACACGCCGCGCGAGGTGCAGTTCTACTGCCTCGACTTCGGCGGCGGCTCCCTGGCCTCACTGGAGGGGCTGCCCCACGTGGGCGGCGTCGCGAGCCGCCTCGACGCCGACCGCGTGCGCCGTACGGTCGCCGAGATCTCCACGATCCTGGAGCGGCGCGAGGCGGACTTCGCCGAGCACGGCATCGAGTCGATCGCGGCCTACCGGCGGATGCGGGCCGAGTCCGGCCGCGACGGCGACGGCTGGGGCGACGTGTTCCTGGTCGTGGACGGCTGGCTGACGCTCAGGCAGGAGTTCGAGTCGCTCGAACCGGTCATCACCGACATCGCCGCACGTGGCCTCGGCTACGGCATCCACGTGGTGGCGGCCACCAACAAGTGGTCGGAGTTCCGGTCGAGCATCCGCGACCTGTTCGGCACGAGGGTCGAGCTCAAGCTCGGCGACGCGTACGAGTCCGAGGTGAACAGGAAGGCGTCGCTGGCGGTCCCCGAGGGCGTGCCGGGACGCGGCCTCACCAAGGAGGGGCTGCACTTCCTGTCCGCGCTGCCGCGCATCGACGGCGTGCAGAGCTCCGAAGACCTCGCGGCGGGCGTCCGCGGGCTCGTGCACGCGATCAGGGAGGCGTGGCAGGGGCCGCCCGCGCAGCCGATCCGGCTGCTGCCTCCGGTGCTGCCCGCGGCGTCGTTGCCGAGCCCCGAGGAGACCGGCCCGAAGATCCCCATCGGCATCGACGAGGCGACACTCTCGCCCGTGCTGCTCGACTTCGACGCCGACCCGCACTTCGTCGTCCTGGGCGACACCGAGAGCGGCAAGTCGAACCTGCTGCGGCTGATCGCCGAGGGCCTGGTGGCCAGGCGGGAGCCGCACGAGGCGATGATGATCGTCGTCGACTACCGCAGGTCGCTGCTCGACTCGGCCGCGACCGCCCACCGCATCGGCTACGCGGCGTCGAGCACCGCCGCCGCCGAGCTGGTCAACGACGTACGCGGCGCTCTGCTCAAGCGGCTTCCTCCGGCCGACCTCACGCCCGAGCAGCTCCGGACGCGGAGCTGGTGGCAGGGCTCGGACGTCTACATCGTGGTGGACGACTACGACCTGGTCGCCACCTCGTCCAACCCGCTGCTGCCTCTGGTGGACCTGCTGCCGCAGGCGCGGGACATCGGGCTCCACCTGGTGTTGTCGCGCCAGATGGGCGGCGCCGGCCGGGCCATGTACGACCCGGTCATCCAGAAGCTGAAGGACATGGCCAGCCCCGCCGTCATCCTCTCCGGCAACAAGGACGAGGGCTACCTGTTCGGCAACGTCCGGGCGCATCCGCTGCCACCCGGCCGGGGCTACCACGTGGACAGGAGGTTCGGGGCGCGGCTCGCCCAGACCGCGTTCCTGCCTCCTCCGGACGGTGAGTGACGGACGGAAAGGAGCAGCACGTGACCGGTTTCGACATCCACTTCCAGGCGCTCGAAAGCTGCCGTACGGCGGTCCGCAAGGCCTGGGGCCAGTACGAGAGCCTGCACGGCGGCCTGCCCGAGACGCCCGGCGCCCGCGCGGCCGACTTCGGGCACGTGGACGGCGCGGCGGCGCTGGCCGCGGCCGTCGACACGGCCTACTCCGCGCTGACCTCCGAGGCGGCCGACGCGAGGACCAAGCTGAAAGGCGTCGAGCGGGCGCTGGAGACCGTGCAGGACAACGTCCGTACGGCCAACAAGGCCACGTCCACCTCGATGCGGGCATGAGTGGCGTCGCCGACCTGCCGGGGGGTGCGGAGCTGGCCTCCATGTTGCGGAAGGTGAGCGGCGATCCCGGCGCGATCCGCGACATCGCCGGGAAGTGGCGCGGCGCGGCCGGCAACGCGCAGGACTACGCGGGCGGGGTGAGCCGCGCCGTACGCACCGTCGACGCCGCGTGGCAGGGCCGCTCCGCCGACGCCTTCGTCACGTACATGAACAGGTACGGCAAGGCGGCCGACGGCCTCCACGACGCCCTGGTCGCGTGCGCGGGCGCGCTGGAGAAGGTCGCCACCGCCCTGGAGAGCGCCAAGTCGAAGATCGACGGCATCTGTGGTGACGTGGTCGCCGAGGCGGCCACCTACCGCAGCCGGCACCAGGACGCCACCGACGAGGAGCTGGACAGCGGGCTGCGGGCCATCGTCTCCCGGGGCGTCGAGGACGCCCGGCCCCATCTGGAGCAGGTGAACACGGCCGTCGGCGACGCCACCAAGACGCTGGGCGACCGCCTCGGCGGCGACTACCGGGACGGCGCGCTCACCTTCGCCAAGATCCCCGACCCGGGCAAGCAGGAGTTCGTGCCCCGGCACGGGCACACCGTCGACTGGCAGCGCACCCCCGGCTACACGGGCGCCTCCGGTGACCCGCGCCCGACGCTCGCCTCGTACAACCCGACGAACCTGAGCGGCGCGAACGGCACGGGCGGCGGCTTCGGCGGCTACGGCCCCAGCGGCCCGCCGCCGGCCGGCGGCGGGCCCGCGCCCACGGGACAGGTCAAGGACTGGATCGACCAGGCCATCGCGATCCTCAGGGCCCAGGGCTACCCCGCCGACAAGATGAACCGGGACGACATCTGGATGATCATCCGGCACGAGTCGGGCGGCAACCCTCACGCGATCAACAACTGGGACTCGAACGCGGCCGCCGGAACCCCGTCGAAGGGCCTGATGCAGACCATCGACCCGACGTTCGACCGCTGGTCGCTGCCCGGGCACAAGGACATCTGGAACCCGGTGGACAACATCATCGCGGGCGTCCGCTACGCCATCGCGCGCTACGGGTCGGTCTCGGCCGTCCCCGGCGTGGTGGGCATGAAGACCGGCACCGGATATCGCGGATACTGACCCGGCAGCCCATATCTGAACGACGTGCTTTCGCGGCGGCGGGGAAGGGCGGCCGTTCAGGCGGCGGGAAAGTCGGTGGCGGGCGCGGTGAGCGCGGCGGCCTCGACGTTCGCCCGCAGGGCCTCGACCTTGGCCGTGGCGTAGGAGTGGGCGTCGGATCCGAGCAGCAGCCGCAACGGGCCCTTCCCGGTCACGACCCGGTCGATGATCGCACGGGCGCCCTTGACCGGGTCGCCGAGCTGGCCGCCCTGGAGCTTGAGGTGGTCGCGCACCATCTCGCGGATGCCCGGGTAGTGCGCGGTCGTCTCGGCGGGCAGGGCGAGCGAGTCCTCGGTGAGGAACTCGGTGCGGAAGTAGCCGGGCTCCACGATCGTGACCCCGATGCCGAAGTCCGCCACCTCGGCGGCGAGGGCCTCGCTCAGCCCTTCCAGCGCGAACTTCCCGGCGCAGTAGAGAGCCCAGCCCGGCACGGCGGTCAGGCCGAGGATCGAGGACACGTTGACGATGTGGCCCCCGCGCCGCTCGCGGAGGACGGGCAGGGCGGCGCGCAGCACGTTCCACACGCCCACGACCTGGACGTCGAGCATGTCGCGGACCTCGCGGTCGCCGGTCTCCTCCACCGCGGCCAGGAAGCCGTAGCCCGCGTTGTTCACGACGACGTCCAGGCCGCCCAAGCGTTCGGTGGCCTCCTGGACGGCCCACGCGACCTCCGCCTCGTCGCGCAGGTCGACGGTGAGTGCGAGAAGGCGCGAGACGTCGGTCTCGTCGCCGAGCGCGGCGAGCAGCCGCTCGGACGACCGGGTCGTCGCGGCGACGCGGTCACCGCGATCGAGCAGCTGCTTGACCAGTTCGAGGCCCAGGCCCCGGGAGGTGCCGGTCACGAACCATACGGCCGGTCGGCTGGCGGGAAAGCTCATGATCATCCTCTGCGGGTAGAAGGCGGTGCTTGCCGGATTCGGCGGTGGCGCCGGCCCGGAGGTCCCGGAGACCGGCACAGCACCAGCATCGGTCGCCTCGACCCGCTGCGGAGGCCCATATCACGCCCTGTGCGACCGCGCACCGGGCAACCTAGGAGTAATAGGACCAGGCAGGATTCAGACGGCAAGAGAGACACTGGAGGGCATGGCAGAGACCAACCGCGAACTCGCCGATTTCCTGCGACGCGCCCGGAGCCAGGTGGACCCGTCACGGGCCGGCCTGCCCCCCGACGGCCGCGTCCGGCGGGTCCCCGGCCTGCGTCGCGAGGAGGTCGCCTTCCTGGCCGGAGTCTCGGCCGACTACTACGCCCGCCTCGAACAGGGCCGGCGCATCACCCCGTCGCCGTCGGTCGTCGAGGCCATCGGCCGCGCCCTCGGCCTCGACGACGCGGGACGCGTGCATCTGCACGACCTCACCGGCGTGACCACGATGCCCGTACGGCGGCGCACCCGCGGCGTCCAGCGCGTACGCCCCGGGCTCTACCAGCTCCTCGACGCCTTCGACGGCGAGCCCGCCCTCGTACTCGGCCGCCGCACCGACGTGCTCGCCGCCAACCGGATGGCGAAGGCGCTGTTCGCCGACTTCGAACGGATGCCGCCCCGGCAGCGCAACTACGCGCGGTGGATGTTCCTCGACGACGCCGCCCGATCGCTGTTCGTCGACTGGGAGGTCCAGGCGCGGGCCGCGGTCGAGAGCCTGCGGCTCGACGCCGGTCGCGACCCGGACGACCATGCCACCGCCGCCCTCATCGCCGAGCTGCGCGAGCACAGCCGCCAGTTCGCCCACTGGTGGGAGCAGCACCGCGTCCACCAGCGCACCCACGGCTCCAAGCGGCTGCGCCACCCGCTCGTCGGTGAGCTGACCGTCGAGTTCGAGACGCTCTGCCTGCCCGGTGACCCCGACGTGACGCTCTTCCTCTACACCGCGGAAGCCGGCTCGTGCTCGAAACTCGCCCTGGACCTTCTCGCGAGCTGGACCCTCTCCGGCCCGGGCGCCGACGCCGCCTCACCATACGACCTGCGTACCGGCACCGACGACCGTGCCCGCTGATGTCACTTCCGGTGGCCCGCCGACTTCTCGGCGAAGAGGACGAACGTCAGGACGGCGGCGAGCACGAGAGCGCACACCGTGACGATCAACCCGGGCCGCAGAGAATCGGTGAAAGCGCCCGCGACACCGCGTGCGATCGTGGCGCCCATCGCCCCGGCGCCCGCCGGCGCGTGGCCGCCGTGCGCGACCGCGCTCTCGACCTGGGCGGCGACACCGGAGGGCACTCCGGCCCCGGCCAGACGCTCGGGAAGCACCGCCGAGAAGTGCGCGGTCAGGATGGTGCCCAGCACGCTGGCGCCCAGCACGTTTCCGAGCTGGCGGAACATGTTCACGGACGCGCTGGCCATGCCTGCGGCTTCGTGGGGGACGCTGGAGATGGAGGCGGCGGTGCTCGGTGCCAGCACGAAGCCGGCACCGAGACCGAACAGCACCATTCCGGGCCACACCCAGGCGTAGGAGTCGTCCGGCGGCGACGCCATGAGCAGCGCCGTCCCGGCCGCCGCGATGACGAGCCCGGCCGTGAGCATCGATCGGGTGCCGAATCGGCGGATCAGGCGTCCCGCCACCGCGCTGACGGCCACATAGACGGCGAACATCGGCAGCAGGCGCCATCCGGTGTCCAGGGCCGACGCGTGCTGGACGCGCTGGAAATACAGCACCATCAGCAGGGGCACCCCGCCGAATCCGAACATCATCACCAGGGCCACGCCCATGACGGTGCTGAACGACGCCGAACGGAACAGCGTCAGGTTGAGCATCGGGTCCGCGCTGCGAAGTTCCACACGGACAAACAGGACAAGGGTGACGAGGAAGACGAGGAACGCGACCAGGATGCGCGTATCGCCGTACCCGACGTGCCCGCCCTCGATCACGCCGTACGTCAGGGCCAGCAGGGACACGGTGGTCAGCACGAGGCCGGGGATGTCGATACGACGGCCGAGGTGACGGCTGTTCTTCACCAGGATCGGCGTGACGGCCAGGACGATCAGCGACATCGCGGCGTTGACGAGGAACACGCTGTGCCAGGAGAAGTGGTTGAGCAGCGCGCCGGCCACCAGAGGACCTCCGGCCAGGCCGACGCCCGAGCAGCCCGCCCAGATGCTGATCGCCTCGGTGCGCTTGCGGGGGTCCGGGAAGATGTGGCTGACGATGGTCAGGCTGTTGGGCAGGATCATCGCGCCGCCGACGCCCATCACCGCCTCGGCGGCGATCAGCGTCCCGCCGTCGCCCGCGCCGAACGCGACAAGACTGCCCACGCCCATGACGACGGTGCCGATGAGGAAGACGGTGCGCCGGCCGGCGAGGTCGCCGAGAGTGCCGGCGGACAGCGTCAGACCTGCCACCGCCAGGGTGTACGCGCTGCTGACCCATACCAGGGTCGTGGTGGACGTATGCAGTCCCGACTGGATGAAGCCGAGAGACCCGATCGTCGCGGTGATGTTGATGAAGGTCATCATCATCCCGAGGCAGGCCGCGGCCAGCGCGAGCCACGGCCGCCCGGTCCCAATCCCGGTCCCAATCCCAGTCGTGGTCCCAACCGCGGTCCCGGTCGCGGTCGCGGTTCCGGTCGCGGTCGCGGTTCCGGTCGCGGTCGTGGTCCCGGTCGTGGCCGGCGCCGACGGCGGTAGCTCCGTTGCGCCCGTGAGCGCGGTTCCCTCGTGTGACTTCTGGGATGGGTCCTGTGATTCGGACGAATCCCCCCTGAGTTGCGTCATAGAACGCACGCTAATGCTGGTCAGTTCTATGACGCAACTTGTAGTCTTGGGTGTGTGGAACGCAAAAGCTTCGCCGACATGCACTGCTCGGTGGCCCAGTGCCTTGAGGTGGTCGGTGAGTGGTGGACGATGCTGATCGTGCGTGACGCCTTCCTGGGCGTCACCCGGTTCGACGAGTTCCAGCAGCGCCTGGGCATCTCCCGCAACATCCTCAACCAGCGGCTCGGCCACCTGATCGAGCACGGCGTCATGCGGAAGGTCCCCTACAGTGACCGTCCGGCGCGATACGAGTCCCGCCTCACGGACAAGGGCCGGGACCTGTGGGGGGTGGTCACCGCCATGAGGCAGTGGGGGGACCGGCACGCCGCCCCCGACGGGCCGCCGCTCCAGATGGTGCACAAGGGCTGCGGGGAGACGGTCGAGGCGACCATGACCTGCTCCCACTGCGGAGAGTCCCTCGCGGCAGAGAACGTGTGGCCCGTCGCCGGACCCGGGGACTTCGACAACCTGCTGCAGGTCAACGGCTCAGCGTGACGAGCGAGCCGCGCGAGCTCGTCCCCGAGCGCGTCCCGGGCGCAGCGATCCGGGCACGGTGATCCAGGCAGGGCGGCACGGTCCCGAGCCGGCCGGAGGCGCGGCCTGATCCCGGCCTGAGATCGAGCCGGGATCGCCTCCCCAGAGTGGCACCGGCAGAGCCGCGCGGACGGGCCGCACAGACGGGCCGCACAGACGGGCCGCGCAGACGGGCCGCGCAGACGGGCCGCGCAGACGGAAGGCCGGGCGGATGTCCGCCCGGCCTTCGTGTGAACCGGTCAGCCGGCTGTCAGCCGGCACTGTCGGCCGGAAGTGCCAGCCGGGGGTGCCAGCCGGGGGTGCCAGTCGCAGTGCGGCTGTGGTGCCGGTCGCAGCGTCAGCGGCAGTTGTCCCAGTCGCCGCCGGCGCTGGACGCGCCGACGCTGCCGGAATACCTGACGCACTTGCCCTTGGCCTGCAGCTTCACCGGGCCGGCGTAGTACTTGTAGTTACCGCTGTCGGTCTTGGAACCGCCGCCCTGGACTTCCAGCGTCGCGGAGACCGGAGTTTCCTTGCCGACGTCGGCCGTCTTGATCGTGACGACGCAGTTCTCCCCCGTGCCGGGGTTGTACAGCTGATAGACGGTGCCCCCCGCCAGGGCGCTGCTGCGCTGGACGGAGAAGCCCGGACCGCAGGCCTGGGTGGGGCCGAAGGGGTTCCGGACCGGCGCCGCGGTCGTCGGCTCCGGAGTCGGAGTGGTGGGCCTGGGGGCCACCGTCGTGGGCTTCGCCGTCGGAGTGGGCTTGGGCGCCACCGTAGTCGGCTTCACCGTCGGAGTGGGCTTGGGCGCCACCGTGGTCGGGGTCGGGGTCGGGATCGGGGTCGGGGTCGGGGTCGGGGTGCTCGGCTGCGCGGACGCCGTCGGCTCCCCGGTGGGCTTCCGGGCGTGCCTCCGCCCGGGCCTCTCGGTCGGTACCCAGGAGGGAACCCAGCTGGGCCTCTCGACGGGCTTCTCGGTGGGCCCCTCTGTTGGCCCCTCTGTTGGCCCCTCTGTTGGCCCCTCGGTCGGCGCGGTGGGCCGCGGGCTCGGCACCTGCTCCTGCTGCTCCGTGGGCACCGGGCTCGGCGACTGCGTGGGCGGGGGCTCGGGAGTCGGCTGCGTCGGCACCGGGCTCGGCAGCGCGGTGACCGTGGCGGTGGTCGTCACCCGGGCCGTCGGCTGCGTCGTCGACCAGGTCGGCTGCTGCGGCGGCGGGACCACCGGCTGGCTCGGCATCGGCACGAGCGGGCCGGGGGTCGGCGCCGACGTGAGCTCCGGCGTCACCGGAGAGTCCGTCGGCCACTCGCTCGGCAGCACCAGCGGCTGCACCGGCGAGTCGGGGTCGTCGGACGACAGCGCCCACGGCACCGTCACCTGCGGCGCCGCCGTCGGGGCCGATCCGCCGCCCCCGGTCGCGCCTCCCGTTGTGGTGCCGCCGCCTCCCGTGGTCCCTCCGCCGCCCGCGTTTCCACCGTCCGCGAGCGCACGTCCGCCGTTCCCGTGCCCGCCCGCGGAGCCCTCCGCGGCGGCAGGTGACAACTGGACCTGGGAGTAGTGACCGGCGCCCCACAGCCCCACTCCGGAGAGCAGGACCACGGCGCCGACCGCCGCTGCGAGCCCGACCGGGAACGGCCTGCGCTTGGCCGTCTCGACCTGGCCCTGGGTGGTCGGCGGCCCCCACGTCTGCTGCTGGGGCTGCTCCTGCGGCATGGCAGGCGGCTGCCAAGAGGCGGTGGACGCCTGCTGAGGGACGGGCGGCGGGCCCCAGGTCTGCCCAGGCACCGGGGCCTGAGGAACAGGAGCCTGCTGCGGAACCGGCCCCTGCTGGGGAGCAGGCGCCGGCGGAACGGGGACTCCCCCGACCGCCGGCTGCGGGGGCAGCACGACCGTCGCGCCGGGGGCCGGCGCCGGTTGTGCCCCTGCGGCGCCGCCGAGCAGTTGCAGCATCGCGGTGTACGCGGTGGGCCGCTGCCCCGGCTCCTTGGCGAGCGCGGGCAGCACGACCTGGCGCAACCGTTCGTCCAGGCCGCCGAGGTCGGGCTGCGCGTTGAGCACGGCCTGCGGCTCCTGCGGGAACGGCGGACGTCCGGTCGCGGCGAAGACCACCGTGGCGGCCCAGGCGAACATGTCCGCGTACGCGTCGTAGCGCTCGCCCCTGATCTGCTCCGGAGCCCGGTAGGCGAGCTCGCCCACCGGTGGGCCGACCGCGACGTCGGTCAGCTTGACGCCGTCGTCCGCGACGATGACGTTGTGCGGGGTGAGCGAACCATGCGCGAGGTCGGCGAGGTGCACGGCCGTCAGCGCGGTGAGCACGCCCACCGCGACGCGTTCGAGCGCCTCCCCCGAGAGCGGGCCCTCGGCCGCCACGACGGCGGCCAGGCTGCGTCCCTCGACGTGTTCCCTGACGACGTAGGGTCGATCCCCGAATAGGCCCGCCGTGATGGTGCGGGCCACATATGAGCTGGACACACGCGTGGCCACAGTGAGCCGGTCGAGGACGGCCTGCCCCGAACCCGGCTCCGCGGCCAAGAGCTTGATCACCCGCACAGGGGCGTCGTCGCCGGTCTCCTTGCCGACATAGACGTCGCCGCGGGGCCCCTCGTCCAGCCGTCCCTGGATGGCGTACTCGCCTATCTGCTCGGGATCACCCGGCCGTAAAGGGTGCATCTCAGTCCTTTCTGGAAGTGACCTGATAAGGATCATTCAACCAAGAGGACATGGGGCAAAGCATCAGTTTCCGGCAGGCACAAAACATTGAAACGTCAATTACCCAAAGCCGAAGAGTCAACCTTCACGGCCGGGACGCCACCTTCTCCGTCTGCCCATCGGCACGAACACCCGTACGGCCACGATCAGCCCCACCGCGCACAACGCCGCCGCCGCGATCGTCAGCGCCAGGTCGATCGCCTCCTGGTCCACCGGAGCCGGTTTGCTCACCGCGTCCTGCGACAAGGGGGCAGGCGCCGGCGGCGCGATGACGGGAGCGCCGCCGACCTCCATCGGCAGGATCGCGGTGACGGCAAGCATCGGGTTGACCATCCCGGCTCCCGTGCCCGTCCCCAGTCCGCCGTCCGCCGTGGCGGTGATGCGCCCGCGCACCTGCTCCTGGTTCAGCTCCGGATGGCGGGCACGCACCAGCGCCGCCACCCCCGCGACGTACGGCGTGGCGAAGCTCGTGCCTTCGAGCCCGCTCATGTACGACCGCCCTGGCCAGGTGGAGGTGATGTCCTGGCCCGGACCCAGGACGGAGACGGGAGTGACCGTGTTGGAGAAGTCGGCACGCCGGCCGTCCGGGGTGGCCGACCCCACGGCGAGCACATCCGGATACGCGGCGGGATAGGAGGCCTCCGGCGTGCCGTCCTCCGCGGTCGTGTTGCCGGCCGCCGCCACGATCACCGCGTCCTTGCCGACCGCGTACGCGACGGCCTGCCTGAGCTTCGGATCGTCGCGGGCGTCGATCGACACGTTGATCACGTCGGCGCCGAAGTCGGCCGCGTCCACGATGGCCCTGGCCAGCGTGTCCGGGTCGCCGCGCTCCTCGTTCGTCTGCTTGAGCGAGATCAGCCGTACGCCGGGCGCGACACCATGGAAGGGGACGCCCTTCAGATACTGGGCGGCGATGATCCCGGCGACCGCCGTGCCGTGCCCGACGCAGTCACGGTGGCCCGTGCCGGTGTAGTCCACCTCTTTGGCCACCCGGATCTGCGGGTGCGTCAGGTCCACGCCGCTGTCGATGATCGCGACCGTGACGCCCTCGCCCCTGGTGAGCGGCCACACCCGCTTGGGGTCGAGCCTGCGCTGCGCCCACGGCTCGGCCACCTGCATGCTGCCCTTGCGCGGCGCGCACCGAGCCGGCGCGACGCGCGCCTCGGCGGGCGGCGCGGGCGGCGCCACGAGAAGCAGAGCCAGCACGGTCGCCAGAAGGCCGGGTCCCCGCATAAGCGATCAGCCTAACGAACCCGACCGGTGGTGCCACTTCACAATATGCCGCTTCAACCCGGACATACCGGCGATGGGGCAGGGAAGTGCAGGGAGACGAGGCACGGCGGCGATCCCACTCAGTAAGGGGCCGGACGCCGTCCAGAGCCGGCAGGTGCATAAAATCCACCACAGCTCATAACCCAGGGGGCCCGAGGGAAGGATGCACGCGGTGCACAAGGTCCTGATCGCCAATCGCGGTGAGATCGCCGTACGGATCGCCCGGGCCTGCGCAGACGCCGGGCTGTCCAGCGTCGCGGTCTACGCGGACCAGGATCTGGACG
>NZ_VJVX01000052.1:0-67227 GCF_008033685.1 Microbispora sp. CSR-4 | reverse complement strand
TCACCCGTCACCGACGACACATCCAGCACCCGCCCGTCCGGCGCGAGCACACACGGCCGCTCCTCACCCACCGGACCCACCCGCAACAGCTTCACGATCGCCTCCTATACACCCGATGTCTCGGCCCGTCGAGAGTGCCACAATCGCCAGCTCTTCGTAAAGACCGGACACTCCGGGCGCGACCGCGCCGACCGGCGCGATCGCATTCATCGGACCACTCAAGGTGGCGAATTTCCTTAGCTCAGCTAACTACTAAGGTGGGGTCCCTGCACCGCCATCTCACGGCGGCGGTGTGACAAGAGGGAGAGGGAAGTCCAATGACGCACGCGATATGGGCCGGCACGGTCGCCGTGACCGGGCACGAAGGCGCGGAACTCGAAGCGTACGCGGCCCGGCCGCTCGACTCCGGTCCTCACGGCGGGGTCGTGGTGATCCACCACATGCCCGGCTATGACGAGGCCACCAAGGAGATCGTCCGGAAGTTCGCCGCGCACGGCTACGCGGCGGTCTGCCCCAACCTGTACTCCCGGGAGGGCGCGGGCGTGAGCCCGGACGACCAGGCCGCCGCGGCCCGGGCCAAGGGCGGCGTCCCGGACGAACAGCTCGTCGGCGACGTCGCGGGCGCCGCGGACTACCTCAAGGGGCTTGAGCACGCCAACGGCAAGGTCGGCGTCATCGGCTACTGCTCCGGCGGGCGGCAGACGTTCCTGGCCGCCTGCTCGCTCCAGGTCGACGCGGCCGTCGACTGCTACGGGGCCTTCGTGGTCCCCCCGCCGCCCGCCGAATTCGCGCTGCAGGCCGCCCCGCTGATCTCCAAGGCCGGCGACCTGTCCTGCCCGCTGCTCGGGCTCTTCGGCGCGGACGACACGCACCCTTCGCCGGAGGAGGTCGGCGTGCTCTCCGCGGAGCTGGACAAACTCGGTAAGGAACACGAGTTCCACATCTTCCCGGATGCCGGCCACGGGTTCTTCGCCACCGACCGGTCCTCGTACCGGCCCGCCGCGGCGGTGGAGGGCTGGAAGAAGGTCTTCGGTTTCTTCGGCCGCCACCTCACCGTCTGAGGAGAACCAGAAATGTGCACCTATCTCACCGAGAAGTTCCGGATCGACGGCGCCGCCAAGGGCGGGTCGGGCTGGTTCACCGTCACCGACGGCATGGTCTACGTCGACCACCCCTACCACGCGACCCAGGAACACACGGTGAACATCGACCTCGCCAACCCGGCGGAGGGCCCGTCGGCCCGGGTGGCGATCGAGCTCACCGAGGAGGGGGCGCTGGCCCTCGTGGAGGCCATCCACAAGGCCCTGGCCGCGGCGCCGCCCGGGCCCGCGTCGGCCGCCCGCCGATCCGCCCCCGCCCCCGCTCCCGCCTGACCCCGCCGCAGGCCGTACGGCTCCCGCCCCTCTCGGAGCGGGAGCCGCGAGCGGCGCGCGTCAGGCTTCGAGCGACATGTAGAGGCGGGTGCCGCCCGGCCGGAAGCCCACGCGTTCGTAGACCCGGCGCGATCCCTCACCGCTGTACTCCAGCCACACCGACCGTGCTCCCCTGGCGAGCATCGTCTCGGCGAGCGTGGCGGTGACCGCGCCGGCGATGCCCCGCCCGCGCCAATCGGGACGGGTGCCGACCCCGGCGAGCTCCGACGTCTCCACGGCCGGGGCGGAGCACATGGCCGCTCCGGCGCAGCCCCCGCCGGGCGCCCGGACGAACCGGACCGCGCCGCCGCTCTCCTCCGTACGGCGCAGCCGGGCCGCGCCCTCCGGCGACGCGGGGAACTCGCCGCCGAACGCCTCGGACAGGGCGGCGTCGATCGCCGTGTAGTCATCGTCCGTGGACGGCGTCTCGACCGGCAGAGCGGCCGGCGGCATAGGCATCGTCAGCGTGTCCGGAACGCAGACGAGGTATTCGTGCACCGCCTCGACCGTGAACCCGGCCTCCTGAAGAGCCGGCCGCACGTCGGGCGCGGCGTCCGGCGCGAACGGGGCTTGAGCCCGCGCTCTCGGAACGCGCCGATCAGCGCCGCGACATCGCGCGCACCCGGCCGGGCGCCGGGCAGGGGTGTCGCGTAGTTGATGTACGGGCTGGTGGTGCCGGGGTCCACGCCGAGAACGAAGCCGCCGATTTCGACGGCTTCGGGACGGCGGCGCAGGTTGGCCACGGCGAAATTCTGGACATCGATGCCCACGGTGATATCGACCTCACGAATGACAAGAGCGGTTCGCCCGCCGCGCGGGGCGGTGAACGCGCGCAACAGGGATGAGAAGGGTGCACAGAGCAAGGTGCACTGAGCAAGGTGCACTGAGCAAAGTGCACTGAGCACCGTCACGTGGGGCCGCCGTGAGACGGAGGGCAGTGGACCGGTGACGCGGAAGGCGTGCCGGTCAGTGCCGCCGGCGGCCGCTGCGGGACGCCGAGAACATAGGCTTCGTTCCTTCTGTGAATGCGTGGTGAAGCGCGCTCACCTTCCCACGCGCGTTCCCGCAATCGCAAATCATTTGCTTCCGGTCAGGCCGGTGGCACGGGGGCGAGCATGCCGACGAGGTCGGCGGCGTCGAGCGAGCGGATCACGGCGGGGTCGAGGTGGGCGGGGGGCAGGGCGTAGACCTGCGCCCCCCCGCTCACCCGCACGCCGTCCCGCAGCCCCATGGCGAGATCCGCTTCCGGCACGACGGGCCCGGCCGCCCGCCGCGCCCAGAGGCGCGCCGCGAAGGCGGCGGCGTCCTCACCGGGACGGCGCGTGTGCCGGCTCACGGAGCCGTCGCGGTGCCGTACGACGACCTCGCGGGCGCGGGCGGCGGCGTGCCAGCAGGCGACCCCCCACAGGGTGACGTGCCCGCCGAGACCATAGGCGTCCTCGGCCGCCGCGCCCAGACGGGCGAGCTGCTCTTCGTATCCGTACACGTTGTGGAACCCGTCGAACGCCGACACGTTGAGGTCCACCCAGCGCATCGTGCGCGACCAGAGGTCGGCGACGAACGGGACGAGGATCTTGGCCGGGCCGGTCAGGTCGAAGCGCTGCCGTACGGCGAGCGGGTCGAACAGGCCGTCCGGATCGTCCATGAACCCGGCGAAACCGCGGAAGAGTTCGTCGAACGGCACGTCGTTGTAGCTGAACACGATGGGCACCACATATCGGCCGCCGATCGCGCGCAGCGCCGCCGTGTCGAGGTCCACGAACTCCGACGCGCCCTCCGGCTCGGGCGCCGAGGTCAGGTCGCCGGAGTGGACGGCGGCGCTCCCGCCGAGCCGCAGGCTCGTGTAGTCGCACAGCCCGGTGAACGTCCACCGCGCGTCGAACACCGCCACCGACAGGTCCAGGTCGACCCGGTGGTTCTCGGGCTGCGCCCAGTGCAGGAACAGCCGGACGCGCTCGCCGCCCGGCAAAGGACGCACGCTCCCGCGCGGCAGCCGTACCAGCGAGGCCGAGGCGGACCTCTCGGCCTGCGGCGCGAGCAGGTCGGTCAGCTCCTCGTCCAGCAGCGCGGTCTCGACGGGCGGCAGCGCGGCGGCCCGGCGCAGCATCTCCCCGGTCAGCACGTCGGACAGGGCGGCCACGGTCTCGGAGGCGAGTTCCTTGCGGACGTCGGGCTCGGTCCAGATCCGGGCCGCTCCCCCGCGCGGCAGGAACATCCGCGTGCCGCCCGGCGGCGTACGCAACTGGCCCAACGTGGCGATCAGCACGGCCGGGGAGACGTGCGGCGCGGCGGCGCGCAGGGCCTCGGCGAGATCGGTCGCGGGCACGCGGCGGGCGAGATCGGCGGTGCGCCGCAGCAGCTCCCCCGGCCGGCGCGAGAGCAGGGCGAGTGCCTCGTGGGGATCGGTCCGCAGCGCCGCCTCGAACCGTCCCGCGAAGGTGCGGGCGCGCAGCCGTACGCCGTCGAACGTCAGCAGGTCACCGTGGGGCGCCGCACGCTCCAGCAGGACGTCCGCCATCGGCGTGCCCGTGCGCAGCGGGGTGCCTCGCAGCACGGCGAACGCCAGGGCCGCGTCCGGGTGCCGCCGGTGGAACTCGTGCGGGTGCAGCACCTCTGCCATCTGCCGCCACTGCACCGGATAGCGGTGCAGGTCCTCGATCAGGTGCGGCAGCGGCTGCCGGTCCAGCACGGCGAGGAGCGCGCGGCGCACCGGCCTGGGCAGGCTCGTACGGCGCGGGAGGCGGGTGCGCAGCCCGGGATCGCCGCCCATGAGGGCGTGGAGCAGCCGCAGCACGTCGGTCGCCGTGTCGGCGTGCCGCGCGGGCAGGCCCAGGTCGCCGTGCCGTACGGCCGCGGCCAGGACGACGGCGCGGGTCTCGCGGGCGGGGATCCGCTCGGGCAGCCAGCCCGCAGAGCCGGGCCAGAAGCGATCGACGATCTCGGCGACGACCTCCTTGTCCTCCGCGCGCGGCGCCGACTGCCGCGCCAGCAGCGGCCCCAGCAGGTCGCGGGCCCGGGCGGCGGGGTCGTCGCACAGCCCGAGCAGGGTCAGCGTGCCGGGCACCCCGCCGTTCCACGTGACGGCCGGAGCGTGGACGTCGTCGGCGGGGCGCAGGAAGGGATCACCGGGGTCGATCCGCCGGTGGCAGATCGGGCAGGCGCTGTAGTCGGCGCCGTCCCAGCACGCGCTGCAGACGAGGTGCGCGCACGGGGACACCGGGTGGACGGCGCCGATCTCCCCGCACAGCACGCACGGCTGCTCCGGCCGCTGGAGCAGCAGGGAGAACACCCTGCGGACGAACACCTCCGATGTGTCTGCGGGCACCGACTCGGGGAAGCGGCAGAACAGCGGCGTGTGCACGACGAGCCCGCCCCGCAGGGCCGACAGGGCGGAGACGAGCGCGCGGCCCGCGTGCCCCAGCTCGGCGGCGTCCAGCTCGGCCAGGCGGGCGCGCAGCGGCGCGCTCAGCACGTGCCCGAGCTGGAGCAGGTCCGACTCCAGCGCGATCACGCCGTCCGCGACGGGGGCGCGAGGCCGGGCCCGGCGGGACGATCGGTCCCCGCGCCCCGGGACGGCGGTCTCCCGCGCGGCGGCGGGAACGAGCAGGGCGGGGGTGCCCAGCCGCTGCCGCAGCAGCAGCTCCGCCAGCCGGTCCACGGGCATCCTCCCTGGGGCACGAGCGATCGGACAGGCGCCGGGAAAGCGGGAAGGGGCGGAGAGTGGACGCGCTAAGCGATTTAACAGATCGAGAAGGAAGCACGTCCGGAGCCGCCCCTTGGCCTGTCACCCTAGCCCGCAGCCCGATCCCGTGTCGCCCGGTTTTTCCGCTATGCGGCCCGCCGGCCGCGTCACCGGCCTCCCCGCAAAGGACGTCTAGATAATGCGGCGATCAACAATTTAGACCAAATGTAGACGGATCTCCTAGACTTTCTTCCAGAGAAACCGCCGGCGTTTCCACCCCGCGATTCATCCCGGCCCCGGCCCACGGCCTCGCCGGCGAAGGAGACCTCACCCCTGGATTCCATGCGAAACAAAAGCGCCAACCCGGGATCGGACCTCCCGCAGCGGAAGTACGAGCACGCGCGTGACGTCGTCCTGCGCGAATACACGACGCGGTCCCAGGCTTCCGCGGCACTGGCCTACGCGTATCTCATCGAATTCGTCGGCCGCGCGGCCGCGACGGGCAGCAGGCAGGCGTGGGAAAAGGCCTGGTCCCAAAGAGATCTGTGCCAGAGGCAGTTGTGGGCCGGCCACCGGCCGAACGCGGCGTCGCATGTGAAGATCCTCGATCCGCTGCGTCCCCTGCTGCTCTTCCAGGAGACGGACACCGTCCGCCTGCCGCGTGCTCTCGCACCGGCGGTGGTGCGGCTGACCCGCACGCCACACGGGGCCATCAGGTTCAAGGAGCACTATCTGTACGTGCTCACCCCGGGGAACGACATCCTGGTCCATCCGGTGCCCGTCCCGGCCCGGGACCTTTTGTTCCCCTGGCCCCGCGCGCACTTCAACGGCGTACGCCATCCCCACCTGTCCCCCGGCGGAGCGCCGGTCGTGTCGGCGGGCGAGCTGTGCCTGTTCGGCGATGACGACGGTGTGTCCGCCGTCGTCTTCAACACCAGGTCCGGCCACTACCACCCCCCGCCCATCAGCGCGCTGGGGATGCACGATGCCTGCCGGGAGACCTTCGGCCTGGAGTCGGACCGCATCCTGTTCCTCACCATGGGCCCGTCTCCCGGGGACGCCTGCCATGGCGGGTGACCCCGCCCGGGGCCGGGCGACCGGCATGGACAGGCCGGCATGGACAGGCCGGCATGGACGGGCCGGCGGGGTACGCTCCTCGCCGGCCCGATGCCGGCGGCTACCACTGACCGCCCGGTGTGCCTGCCTCCCGTCGCGTGCCTCCCTGCTCGTGCTGCCGGTAGTTGGCGGCGAACGCCAGCGCGCCGAGGCCGAACAGGAAGATGATCGCCCCGGTGACCACGTTGTCCCAGATCGTCGCCGTGGTCGCCGGCCGGCCGCTGATCACCCACGGAGCGATGATCGTCCAGACGCCGAGCACCGGCACCACCCAGCTCATGCCGTACGTGCGGCCGAAGGCGGACGCGCAGCCCATCGCGAGCGCGGCGACCGTCAGCCCGACGATCAGGTTGTTGATCGCCAGACCGCCGAAACCGCTGAATCCCACGATCCACGGCGAGATGGCAAGGTAGAGCCCGGCGAGGAACGTCACTCCATCCATGACCTGAGCCGGAACGGTCGATCCCGCGCGGTCGTACGTCTCGCGCAGTTCCGTCACGTCCGGGCGGTGTGCCAGACCTGGTCGCACCATGTCGCGTCACCTCTTCTCCCAGACGGGCCGGGCCGATGACCCGGACCCCTCGCTTGCATCATGCAACGCCGCAGGTGGTGAAGGGGAGGTCACGAGATGCGCAGGAAACAGATGGACGACATCTGTCACTCCGATGTCCCCGCGCCGGCCAGCGCCCGGGCCGTGTTCAGGATGGAGACGTGGCTGTACGCCTGGGGGAAGTTGCCGGTGAGACGTCCCTCGCGTACGTCGTATTCCTCCGACAGCAGGCCGACGTCGTTGCGCAGGGACAGCAGGCGCTCGAACAGGCGCCGCGACCGTTCGCGGCGGCCGATCAGGGCGAGCGCGTGGGCGAGCCAGAAGGAGCAGGCGATGAAGACGCCCTCCCCGCCCGGCAGGCCGTCCACGTCGTCGGCCTCGGGCCGGTAGCGCAGGACGAGCCCGTCCTCCGTCAGCTCTCGGCACACGGCGTCGACGGTGCCCGCCACACGTGGGTCGTCCAGGGGCAGGAAGCCGAGCCGGGGAATGAGCAGCAGCGCGGCGTCGAGCCCCTTCGACCCGTAGAACTGGGTGAAGGTGTTGCGGCAGGCGTCGTAGCCGTGCGCGCACACGTCCCGGTGGATCTCCTCACGCAGGGCGCGCCACCGGCGGACGGGACCGTCGAGGCCCTGCGCCTCGACCGAGCGGACCATGCGGTCGGCCGCCACCCAGGCGAAGACCTTGGAATGGACGAAGTCGCGGCGCGGGCCGCGCACCTCCCACAGCCCGTTGTCGGGCTCCCGCCACGCCCCCTCCAGATACTCCATGAGCCCGCGCTGCAGGTCCCAGACGTCCTCGTCCGGCCGCAGGCCCGCCTGTCTGGCCTGGTAGAGGCACTCGATCACCTCGCCGTACACGTCGAGCTGGAACTGCCCCGAGGCGGCGTTGCCGATCCGCACCGGCCGCGATCCCTCGTATCCCTGCAGCCAGTCGGCGGTCCACTCGGGCATGTGCCTGCTGCCGTCGAGCGTGTACATGATCTGCAGGTCGGCGGGGTCCCCGGCGACGGCCCGCAGCAGCCAGTCGCGCCAGGCCGTCGCCTCGTCCGCGTACCCCGCGCCGATCAGCGCCCGCAGCGTGAACGACGCGTCCCGCAGCCAGCTGTAGCGGTAGTCCCAGTTGCGCGGACCGCCGATCCGCTCCGGCAGCGAGGTCGTGGCCGCCGCGACGACGCCGCCCGTGGGGGCGTACGTGAGGGCCTTGAGCGCGAGGAGGCTGCTGCCCACGGCCTCGCCGTACTCCCCGTGATAGCGGCACCGGCCGAGCCACCGCCTCCACCGCCGGTCGGTGGCGGCCAGCTCCTCGTCCGCGTCCAGCCGCCGCGGCCGGCCCTGCCACGACTGCTGCCAGGTGAGCACGAACGGCACCCGGTCGCCCGCCGACACGGCGAAGGAGGCGGTCGTCCCCCGGAGACGGGAGTCGTGGGCGAGCTCGACGGGCGACTGGAGCCAGGCGGCGTTGGGGCCGGCGACGACGGCCAGCTCCCCCTCGCGGTGCCGCACCCAGGGGATCACCGCGCCGTATTCGAAGCGCAGCAGCAGCTCCGTGCGCATGTCCACCCGGCCCCGCACGCCCTCCACGATCCGTACGAGGTCGGGCGCCTCCCCGCGCGGCGGCATGAAGTCGAGGACCCGCACGCACCCGCCGGGCCTGTCCCAGGTCGTCTCCAGGACCAGCGTGCCGTCGCGGTAGCGGCGGCGGGTGCACGTTCCCCCGCCCGCCGGGGCCAGCAGCCAGCGGCCCGCCGCGCGGCCGCCCAGGAGCGCCGCGAAGCAGGCTCCGGAGTCGAAGCGCGGCAGGCACAGCCAGTCCACGGAGCCGTCGCGGCCGACCAGGGCGGCCGTGTGCATGTCGCCGATGAGCGCGTAGTCCTCGATGCGCATCGTTGTCCCCCGTGATCCCCGGACGTACCCGGTCACGAGGGGACGAACCGGTCGGCTAGCGGACGTACCGCTCGACGAACTCGTTGGCGAAGACGCCGCGCGGGTCGTAGTGCCGCGCCAGCGCCGCGAACTCGTCCAGGCGCTCGTAGCGGGTGCGCAGGACGTCCGCGGGGAGGGTGAACAGCTTCCCCCAGTGGGGCCGCGCGCCGAACGGCGCCAGGCGCTCCTCGATCGCGGTGAGCACGGGCGTCACGGCGGCGGTGTCCTTGATCCACGTGAAGTGGAAGGCCACGGTGTCGCGGCCCTGGCTCGGGCTCAGCCACAGGTCGTCGCCGGCGATCGTGCGGATCTCGGAGATCTGCAGGACCGGCGCGATGCGGTCGCGGATCGCGTCGAGGGCGCGGAAGGCCGCCGACGCGTGCTGCCGGGGCACCATGTACTCCGACTGGAGCTCCTCGCCGCTGCTGGGCGTGAAGTCGGGCCGGAAGTGCGGCAGGCGCTCGAACCAGGGGCCGGGGACGCCCAGCTGGGCCGTGCAGTGCACCGCCGACACGCCGGGCACGGGGTGCCGCGGGCCGTCGGCGGGCGCCGCCCCGAAGAAGCCGCCGCCCGGCTCGTGAAAGCCCTCGGCGGCGTCCGCGCCGACTCGTTCCTTGACCCAGGCCTGGTTGATCCGCGAGGTCCGCCAGTCGGTGAACAGGCTGACGCTGTACGCGGCGGACATGACGGCGTCGAACCGGTCGTCCAGCACCTCGGCCGGCAGTCCCTCGAACACCCGCTGGCGGACGTCGAACGACGGCACGACGTCGAGCGTCATGGCCACGACGACGCCGAGGGCGCCCAGGGCGACGACGGCCCCGGCGAACCGGTCGCCGTCCGCGTCGCGGCTCAGCGTGACGAGCTCGCCCTCCGCGGTCACCATCTCGATCGCTCGTACGGAGGTGGCCAGGCCGCCGTTGGCGTCGCCCGAGCCGTGGGTGCCGGTCGCGCAGGAGCCCGCGACCGAGATGTGCGGCAGCGACGCGAGGTTGGGCAGGGCGTAGCCCTTCTCGTGCAGACGGCGGCCCAGCTCGGCGTACCGGACGTTCGCGGCGACCCGCACCGTGGACGACCCGCCGTCGATCTCGATCTCCGGTGGCAGCGCGTCGAGCGAGATCAGCGCGCCCGGGGAGTCGGCGATGTGGTTGAA
The DNA here is from genome assembly GCF_008033685.1 of Microbispora sp. CSR-4. Classification (NCBI taxonomy): domain Bacteria; kingdom Bacillati; phylum Actinomycetota; class Actinomycetes; order Streptosporangiales; family Streptosporangiaceae; genus Microbispora; species Microbispora sp. CSR-4. The sequence continues at coordinate 57,395 of NZ_VJVX01000052.1, read as the reverse complement.
GGAGTGTCCGCTGCCCAGCACGCGGGCCTTCTCGCTGCGCGCCACCAGGGCGCGCAGTTCCTCGACTGAGGAGGGCCGCTCGACCTCAGCGGCCCGGAAGGTGATGTTGCCCGCCCAGTTTGTCACCAATTGAGTCACAAGGGAGTTGTACCGGAACATCACGCTCAGGCGCTCCCCCGCGTGCGGTTCACCTTCCCGGCGACGGGCCGGCGCCTCCGCCCCTGCGCCTCCGCCCTGCGCCTCCTCCCTGCGCCTGCGGTCAGGCGCCGCGGCCGGGGACGCTGGCGAGGTACCAGTCGACGATCTTGAGCCGCTCGTCGGCCAGTCTGGCCTCCACCTCGGCCTGGGTCTTCGGCGCGCCCAGCAGCACGTCGTCGCCCGGACGCCAGTTGGCCGGGCAGGAGACGCCGTCGCGGTCGGACGTCTGCAGCGCGTCCACGAGCCTGAGGATCTCGGGGATCATCCGCCCCGCGTTCATCGGGTAGTAGAGGATCGCGCGGACGACCGACTGCGGGTCGATCACGAACACCGCGCGGACCGCCGCCGTCGTCGACATGTTCGGGTGGAGCATGCCGTACGCCCGGGACACCCGCGTGTCGAGGTCGGCGATGACCGGGAAGGGGATCTTCACGCCGAACTTCTCCTCGATCGCCCGCGTCCAGGCGAGGTGGCTGTACACGGAGTCGACGGAGTTGGCGAGCAGGGCGACGTCGCGGGCGGCGAACGCGTCGGCCAGCTCGGCGAACGCGACGAACTCGGTGGTGCACACCGGGGTGAAGTCGGCCGGATGGCTGAACAGCACCAGCCACCGCCCGGCGTAGTCGGCGAGCCGGACCGGCCCGTGGGTGCTCTCGGCCTCGAAGTCCGGCGCCCTGTCGCCGATGAGCGGCAGCCGGGCGGGCTCCGCCCCGGGTCCCGCCGAGGGCGCGGCCGAGGGTGCCGCTGAGGGTGCCGCCGAGGGTGCCGCCGAGGGTGCCGACGGTGTCGCCGCGGGCACCGCAGAGGTCACCGCAGAGGTCACGGCAGAGGTCACGGCAGAAGTCATGGTCGCTTCCTTTCCGCGTCACGCCGCCAGGAGCGGGGCCGCCGCGAAATGCCGCCGCGTATGGCCCACGGCGGGCGGTCGGCGCTCTCCTCGTGGCCCGGCGCGTCCTCCAGCTCGTCGTCAACCGCATCGTCAACCACGTCGTCCATGGGTGCCCGTACCCGCGGAGACCAGCCGCGACCACGACCGTTTCACCCCGATTCGGTAATGCCGCGGGCCACGAGGTCCGGGCGGGAATGAACGAGGAACGAACAGGGGGACGCCATGCCGACGACCGAGGTCAGCCATCCGCTCTTCGCCCGCTTCTACACGTGGTTCAGCCATGTGCTCGACCGGCAGGGCATGATCGGGCAGCGCGCGGCGCTGGTGTCGGGGCTGTCGGGCCGGGTGATCGAGGTCGGCGCGGGCAACGGGCTCAACTTCGTCCACTATCCGCCGTCCGTCGCCGGTGTGCTGGCCGTCGAGCCCGAGCCGCGGCTGCGGGCGGCCGCCCGTCAGGCGGCCCGTGACGCGCCGGCGCGGATCGAGCTGGTCAGCGGCCTGGCCGACCGGCTCCCGGCCGCCGACGGGGAGTTCGACGCGGCGGTGGTGTCGTTCGTGCTGTGCTCGCTGCCCGACCCCGTCGCCGGACTGCGGGAGATCCGCCGCGTGCTGGCCCCCGGCGGGCGGCTGCGGTTCCTCGAACACGTCCGCGCCTGGTCCACGGGCTGGGCCAGGACGCAGGACCTGCTGGACGCGACCGTGTGGCCGCGCCTGACCGGCGGCTGCCACACGGGCCGCGACAGCGTGACGGCCGTCGAGGCGGCGGGCTTCACCGTGGGGTCGCTGGAGCGCTTCGTCTTCCCCGGCCGCGCCTGCAGCCCCATCTCCTTCTGCGTACGCGGCGAGGCCCGGCCCTGACTCGGGCTCAGGCCGTGTCCGGGCGGCTCGCCATGGCGTCGTACCGGCGGAAGGCGGCCACGCCGAACCCGGTCACCAGGACCAGCAGGGCGCACACGAGGCCGCCGCCCGCCCACGAGGGCACCAGCCCGAAGGCGTCGGCGGTGGCGCCCGCCCGCAGGTCACCGAGCCGGGGCCCGCCCGCGACGACGACCATGAACACCCCCTGCAGGCGTCCCCGCATCTCGTCGGGCGCGTAGGTCTGCAGGATCGTCTGCCGCCAGACGGCGGAGGCGAGGTCGGTCGCCCCGCCGATCGCCAGCAGCGCCACGACCAGCCACAACGGCTGGGCCAGCGCCGCGGCGGCCACCGTCACGCCCCACAGGGCGATCACGAGCGTGAGCGCCACCCCCTGGCGGCGTACGCGGCCGACCCAGCCGGAGAAGACGCCGGCGACGACCGCCCCGATGGCGATGCTCGCCGACAGCCAGCCGAACGCCACCGCGGACCCGCCGAAGCGCTCGGCCGCCATCTCCGGGAACAGCGCCCTCGGCATCGCGAACGCCATCGCGATGATGTCCACCACGAACGACATGAACACGACGGGCTTGCTCACCACGTATTTGAGCCCGTCGACCACCGAGCGCAGGCCCGGCCGGGAGATCTCACCGACGGGTGTCAGCGTCGGCAGCCGTACGGCCGCGTAGAAGCCGGCGCCGAACAGGATCGCGTCGATGAGGTACGCGGCGGCGTAGCCGCCCTTGGCGAGCACCACCCCGGCCAGCAGCGGCCCGACCACCGTGCCGATGCTGCTGACCAGGAAGTTGAGGGTGTTGGCCGCGGGAACCCGCTCGGTGGGCACGATGCGGGGGATGATCGCCCCGCGCGTGGCCGAGGTGACGGCGAAGCCGACCGACTGCAGGGCGATGACGGCGAGGATGAGATAGACGCTGCCGATTCCCGACCAGGCGTGCAGCAGCAGGGCGACGGTGGACAGCCAGGCCACCACCGAGCCGGCCAGCAGGAGCCGGCGGCGGTCCATCGCGTCGGCGACCGCGCCGCCCCACAGGCCGAAGACGACGAGCGGCACGAGGCTCACCGGCCCGAGCAGGCCGACCCACAGGGACGACCCCGTGATGCTGTACACCTGCCCGCTCACGGCCACCGAGGTGAGCTGGAACCCGATGAAGGAGACGCCCTGCCCCACCAGCAGCCGCCGGTACGCGGCGATGCTCAGGGGCCTTGTGTCGAGGGCGACACGCTTCAGAACTGCTTGTACCCCCGCCACCCTCTACCTCGCCGATCTGGGCATATGCAACATTTTGGGTACTTTACCCTGATCACTTACCGTGACCATGACCGGAGTCCAGGAAAGGAGCAGGCCGGAAACCTCCCGTGCCTGGGTCGCCTCCGGCAACGGAACGAGCGACGTGACGTTCGCCGAACATGCCGATCCCCCAAAAGATTTCGGTAAAATTCCGAATGTTTCTGCCCCGAAGGGGCCCCTCGGTCCGAACGGCCCACCCGGTGACGCGCTCCGCGCGACGCCCGTGCAGGACGGCGAACCCGGCCGGCGTGACCGCCCCCGCGCGCCACGTCCCGGCAAAGGAACGCCAACGCCGAAATTTCTGTCTGTGTTCCGAAACTTCCGGTGACGAATGTCACGCCACGAGCGGAGCGGTGCTGCCGCGTACGACGAGGCCGGTGGTGAGCTCGATGCGGTTCTGCACCGGAGACTCCCCCCGGGCGATGGCGACGACCATGGCCGTGGCGGCGGCGGCCATCTCGGCCAGCGGCTGGCGCACCGTGGTCAGCGCGGGGATGAGCCACTGCGCCATCGGCAGGTCGTCGAAGCCGACCACGCTCAGCTCGTCGGGGATGCGCAGGCCCATCTCGTGGGCCGCCTGGTAGACGCCCATGGCCTGCGCGTCGTTGAAGGCGAAAACGGCGGTCGGGGGCCGGGGCATCGCGAGCAGGGAGCGGGCGTGCGCCAGGCCGTCCTCGGCGCTGAAGTCGCCCTGCCTGACGAGCTGCGGGTCCGTCGGCACGCCCGCGGCGTCCATGGCGGCGCGGAACCCGTCGAGCCGGGCGCGGCTGGAGAGAGCGTGGGCGGGGCCGGTGATGAGCCCGATACGCCGATGTCCCAGCTCGAGCAGGTGACGCGCGGCCGACAGGCCGCCGCTCCAGTTGCCCGCGCCGACCGAGGGCAGCTCGTGCCCGGGGTCGCCGGTGGGATCGACCAGCACCACGGGGATGTCGCGGGTTTTGAACTGCTCGTGCTGGGCCTTGGTGAGGCCGGAGAAGACCACGATCACGCCGTGGGGACGGCGGCCGATCACCCCTTCGATCCAGCCCGTGGCGGGAGGGTGGTGGTCCTCCTGCAGCGAGGACACGACCACCGCGAGGCCGTGCTCGCGCGCCACGTGCTCGACCCCCTTGATGACCTCCATCGCGTACGCGCCCTCCAGCTCGTTGAAGACCAGCTCGATGAGCGGAGCGGCGGTGGGGCGTTTCTTCTGCCGGCGGGAGCCGGGCTCGCGGATCAGGTCCTCGACCAGGGCGCGGGTCTCGGGGGCGACCTCCGACCTGCCGTTGACGACTTTGGAGACGGTCGCGGGCGACACCCCAGCCAGCTCGGCGATCTGGGCGATGGTCAGCGGCCGGGAGGGGGTGCGGTCGGGGGGTGTCGGCTCCCTGGTCGTCGTCATGGCCGCAGTGTAGCCCGAACTTTCGGACATTCGGCCGAATGTTTCGGATGTCTCATTGCCGGATCCTTGACGGCTTCCGGAGCACCGGCCTAGAGTCCACATAAACTATCGGTCCTGATTCGGAAACTTTCGGACCGCAGTCAGACGACAGCTCGGATCAGACGACAGCTCGGATCAGCAGGGGGCGCTCGATGCGGTTGCTCGCGTACCGACGTCTGCCTCCGCTGCGACGCGGAGACGGCCGGGCCGATCGTCACCTGGGTCCCGTACGGCGTCTTCCGGGGCCGAGGCCCACGCGACGGATCGACAAGCAAGGGATGTCATGACATTCGTAGACGCGCCGGGGCTCGCGCCCTGGCGGGACGGCGACCGGCCTCTCGACGAGCGCGTGGAGGCGCTGCTGGCCGAGATGACGCTGGAGGAGAAGGTCGCCCAGCTCGGATCGGTGTGGGTCGACATCTCACCCGCCGGCTCGGAGGCGGCGGGTGGCAACGTCGCGCCGCTCCAGGACCTGTTCATGAAGGACGGCGCGGACCTCGCCGACCGGATGCGCGACGGGGTCGGCCACCTGACCCGCGTGTACGGCACCGCCCCAGTGAGCCCGGCGGAGGGGGCGGCCGGGCTGCGCAAGCTGCAGGAGCAGGTGGTCGCGGCCAACCGGTTCGGCATCCCCGCCATCGCGCACGAGGAGTGCCTGACCGGGTTCGCCACCTACGGCGCGACCGCCTATCCCACCCCGCTGGCCTGGGCCGCGACCTTCGATCCCGGGCTCGTGGAGCGGATGGCCCGGGCCATCGGCGACGACCTGCGCGCCGTCGGCGTCCACCAGGGCCTGTCGCCGGTCCTCGACGTGGTCCGCGACTACCGCTGGGGCCGGGTCGAGGAGACGCTCGGCGAGGACCCCTACCTGGTGGGACAGCTCGGCGCGGCCTACGTGCGCGGCCTGGAGAACGCCGGGATCATCTCGACGCTCAAGCACTTCGCCGGATACGCCGCCTCCCGGGCCGGCCGCAACCACGCCCCGGTCAGCATCGGCCCCCGCGAGATGGCCGACGTCATCCTCCCGCCGTTCGAGACGGCCATCCGCGAGGGCGGCGCCCGCTCCATCATGAACTCCTACACCGACATCGACGGCGTGCCGGTCGCCGCCAGCACCGCCCTGCTGCGCGGGGTGCTGCGCGACCAGTGGGGATTCGACGGCACGGTCGTGGCCGACTACTGGGCGGTGCCGTTCCTCGCCATGAACCACCACGTCGCAGCCGACGAGGCGCACGCCGGTGCGATCGCGCTGCGCGCGGGCATCGACGTCGAGCTGCCCGAGACGGTCGGCTACGGCTCGCGCCTGGTCGAGCAGGTGCGCAGCGGCAACGTGGAGGAGGCCCTGGTCGACGAGGCCGTACGCCGGGTGCTGCGGCAGAAGATCGAGCTCGGCCTGCTCGACGACGGCCCCCTCGTGCCGGAGGACGCCGGCGAGGCCGACCTGGACAGCCCTCGCAACCGCGACCTTGCCCGCACGGTGGCGGAACGCTCCGTCGTGCTGCTGAGCAACCCTGCCGGCGCGCTGCCGCTGGCCTCCGGGACGACCGCCCGCATCGCCGTCATCGGCCCGTGCGCCGACGACCCGCAGACCCTGCTCGGCTGCTACGCCTTCCCCAACCACGTGCTCGGCCGTTTCCCCGGCCACGGCATGGGCCTGCCCGTCTCCCCCGTCCTCGACCTCCTGCGGGCCGAGTTCCCCGACGCCGGCCTGGACTTCGCCCGGGGCGCCGACGTGTCGGGCGACGACACCTCGGGCATCGCCGAGGCCGCCGCCCTGGCCGGGCGGTCCGACCTCGCCCTGCTGTTCGTCGGCGACCGGGCCGGGCTGTTCGGCAACGGCACCTCCGGCGAGGGCTGCGACGCCGCTCACCTCGCCCTGCCCGGCGTGCAGCCGGAACTGGTCGAGGCGGTCCTGGCCACCGGCACGCCGACCGTGCTCGTCGTGGTGTCCGGCCGCCCGTACGCGATCGGCGCCTACGCCGAGCGCGCCGCCGCCACGGTCCAGGCGTTCCTGCCGGGCGTGGAGGGCGGCGCGGCGATCGCGGGCGTGCTCAGCGGCCGGGTCGAGCCCTCGGGCCGCCTGCCCGTCCAGATCCCCGGCTCGCCCTTCGTCAACCCCTCCACCTATCTGCAGCCGCCTCTCGGACTGCACAGCGAGGGGATCTCCGTGTCCGACCCGACCCCGGCCTTCCCCTTCGGCCACGGGCTGTCGTACACGACCGTCGCGTACGACGGGCTGACGACCTCGACGGAGCGGTGCCCCACGGACGGCACGGTCGAGGCGCGGGTGACCGTCACCAACACCGGCTCCCGGCCGGCGGAGGAGGTCGTGCAGCTGTACGCCTCCGACCCGGTGGCGCAGGTGGCCCGCCCCGTCGCGCAGCTCGTCGGCTTCGCCCGGGTGCCGCTCGCGCCGGGGCAGACCCGCGAGGTGGTCTTCGAGGTCCCCACCGACGCCTTCTCCTACACCGATCCCGGTCTGCGCAGGATCGTCGAGCCGGGCGTCATCGCGCTCACCGCCGGTCCGTCCGCCGCCGACCGTCCGCTGCGGACCGACATCCTGCTGACCGGCGACACCGTCGTGCTCGGCGGGGCCCGGCGGCTCACCACGCACGCGCGGGTGCAGGAACCGGCCTCCTGACCGTGACAGGCGCCGCGGCGGGCGGACCGGCCGCCCGCCGCGGCGCCGTCACGTCCGCCTGTCCTCCGCCGCCGGGAAGATCCCGCCGCGCCGCCGCTGCTCCCTTCCGGGGCAGGAAACACTGTTGAACTCTCCCCGTGAAGGAAAGGAGCTCCCGATGGCCCGGACCGACCTCGACGCGCTCACGCTGAACGCGCTCACCCTGGAGCAGAGGGCCTCGCTGCTGTCGGGCCGGGACTTCTGGACGACCAAGGCTCTCGAGGAGGCCGGGATTCCGTCCATCACGCTGTGCGACGGACCGCACGGCGTGCGCCGCGAGGCCGGCGGCTCCGACCACCTCGGCCTGAACGAGAGCATCCCCGCCACCTGCTTCCCGCCCGCGGTCGCGGTGGGGTCGAGCTGGGACCCCGAGGTGGCCGCGCGGATCGGCGCCGCGGTCGGCCGGGAGGGCCGGGCCCTCGGCGTGGCGGTCGTGCTCGGCCCCGGCGTGAACATCAAGCGCTCGCCGCTGTGCGGGCGCAACTTCGAGTACTACTCGGAAGACCCCCTGCTCTCGGGCGTGCTGGCGGCGGCGCACGTCAACGCGCTGCAGGCCGAGGGTCCCGGCGCGTCGGTCAAGCACTTCGCCGCCAACAACCAGGAGACCGAGCGCATGCGGGTCAGCGCCGACGTGGACGAGCGCACGCTGCGTGAGATCTACTTCCCCGCGTTCGAGCGGGTGGTCACCCAGGCCAGGCCCGCCACCGTGATGTGCTCCTACAACCGCGTCAACGGCGTGCACGCCTCGCAGAACCGGTGGCTGCTCACCGACGTCCTGCGCCGCGAGTGGGGCTTCACCGGCGTGGTCGTCTCCGACTGGGGCGCGGTGCAGGACCGCGTCGCCGCGCTGGCCGCGGGCCTCGACCTCGAAATGCCGGGCACCGGCGGCGCGAGCGACCGGCGCATCGTGGACGCCGTCCGCGCGGGCGAGCTCGACGAGGCCGTGGTGAACGCGAGCGTGCGCCGCGTCGTCGCGCTCACCCGGCGCCACGGCGGCGTCTCCGGCGCGTTCGACGCCGACGCCCATCACGCGCTCGCCCGCGAGCTGGCCGCCGAATGCGCCGTGCTGCTCAAGAACGAGAACGGCACGCTCCCCCTCTCGGCGGAGGCCCGCATCGCCGTGATCGGCGAGTTCGCCGCCAAGCCGCGGTTCCAGGGCGGCGGCAGCTCCCACATCAACGCCACGCGGGTCGACGCGGCGCTCGACGCGATCCGCGCCCACGCCCCGGACGTCGCCTACGCCCAGGGGTTCACCCTGGACGGATCGGGCGACGCGCGGGAGCTTCGCGAGGCGGCGGCCGAGACCGCGGCGTCCGCCGACGTCGCGATCGTCTTCGCCGGCCTGGGCGAGCGGGAGGAGTCGGAGGGCTTCGACCGGGAGACCATCGACCTGCCGGCCGTCCAGGTCGAGCTGATCCGCGCGGTCGCCGCGGCGGCCCGCCGTACGGTGATCGTCCTGTCCAACGGCGGCGTCGTGTCCCTGGAGGGCTGGCACGACGACGTGGACGCCGTGCTGGAGGGCTGGCTGCTCGGCCAGGCGGGCGGCTCGGCCGTCGCCGACCTCCTCTTCGGCGTCGTGAACCCCTCCGGACGCCTCGCCGAGAGCATCCCGATGCGGCTGCAGGACACGCCGAGCTACCTCAACTTCCCCGGCGAGGCCGGGCACGTGCGCTACGGCGAGGGCGTCATGGTCGGCTACCGCTACTACGAGACGGTCGAGCTGCCCGTGCGCTACCCCTTCGGCCACGGCCTGAGCTACACGACGTTCGCGACCGACGGCCTCACCGTCACCCGCACGGGCGACGACAGGGCGACCGTCACCGTGCGGGTGACCAACACCGGCGACCGGGCGGGCAAGCACGTGGTGCAGGTCTATGTGTCAACCACCGCAGGCCCCGTACGGCGGCCCGCCCGGGAGCTGCGGGCCTTCACGAAGGTCTCCCTCGCCCCCGGCGAGTCGCGCCTGGTCACGCTCCACCTCGACCGGCGGGCGTTCGCCTACTACGACGTCCGGCTCGGCCGGTGGGTCGTCGCGCCGGGCGACTACACGATCCAGATCGGCGAGAACGCCTCGTCCGTCGTGGCCGAGACCACGATCAGCCTCGGCGGTGACACCGTCGTCCCCGTGGTCTCACTCGACTCGACGCTCGGCGAGTGGCTCTCCCACCCGCTCGCCGGGCCCGCCCTCCTGCGGGTGCTCACCGGCGGGAAGAGCGCCCGGCCCGAGGAGGACGACGAGAACGGGCTGCGGATGGCCTCGTCGATGCCGATGGGACGGTTCCTGTCCTTCGCCGGCATCGACATTCCCCACGCGACCCTGCGGGAGCTGGTCGCCCTGGGCGGGTCGGACGGCCCGGCGGCCTGAGCCGCCGGCATTTCCGGCGCATTTTGGGATTTATGCCACCGACAAATCGCCTTTCCGGATGTGACAACCGAATATCGATAATGAACCGTTGACAGGATCGCACCGCATAGGGACGATCCAGATAATCCTCCGCATCTCAGGCGCAGGGCTCGTAGCACCACACCTCGATAAGTGCCGCATCAGGCCGAGAATCGGTACGGGAGAGTGCGATGGACGAGATGGTGCTCCGAGCACAACGGTTCATCAATTCGATCTACGGCAACGTGCCCGGCATCACCAAGGTCGCGGAAGACGGCATAACCGGCTGGTCGACGATGCGCGCGCTGACCCGATGCCTGCAACACGAGCTGGGCGGCACCGCGCTGTCCGACAATTTCGGGCCGACCACCATGTCCACCCTCCAGAGCACGTGGCCGTCCGTCGGTCCCGGCACCGGGGCACCGGCGAACCTGGTCCGGATCATCCAGTCGGGGTTGTACTGCAAGGGCTATGACGGCGGGGGAATCGACGGGATCTTCAATGATCATGTCGCCGCCGCCGTTCAAAAGCTCAAGTCCGACGCGGGCGTGAGCGGCGTATATCCGGGCGCCGATGTGGTGCCGAAGGTGTTCAAGGCGCTGCTGAACATGGACGCTTACGTCGTCGTCAGCGGTGGAAACCCCGTTGTCCGCTCGATCCAGCAGTGGATGAACGCTCGCTATGTGAATCGCACCGGCTTCTTCATCGTCCCCTGTGACGGATATTTCTCCAGGGACGTCCAGAAGGCATTGATGCTGGCCGTCCAGTTCGAGCTGGGGATGAGCGATTCCGAGGCCACCGGAGTGTTCGGGCCCGCCACCCAGGCCGGTCTCAAGGCCAACACCCTCTCCGTTGGTTCCTCCGGCCCCTGGGTGCGGCTGTTCTCCGCTGCGATGGTGTTCAACAGGCGTGACGGCGTCACCTTCACCGGCACCTTCGATTCCCAGCTGTCCACACAGGTCAGACGATTTCAGACTTTCGTCAAGTTACCCGTCACCGGCAAGGGGGATTTCCAGACCTGGGCCTCCCTGCTCGTCTCCACCGGAGACGCGACCCGTAAAGGCAGCGCCTTCGACTGCGTGACGGAGATCACCCCGGCGCGCGCCGACGCGCTCAAAGCCGCCGGCTACCGCATCGCGGGCCGCTACCTGTGCAACGTGCCGGACACCACGTTGAACAAGATGATCCAGCCGGGCGAGCTCGCGGTGCTGGCCGAGAAGGGCCTGCGCGTCTTCCCCATCTACCAGACCTCGGGTAGATCCGTCGATTACTTCGGGTACGCCCAGGGCGTCATCGACGCACTCGCCGCGATCGAGTGGGCCCGCCGCCACGGATTCAGATCCGGCACGCGGATCTATTTCGCCGTGGATTTCGACGCGCTGGACCATCAGGTGACGTCGAATGTCATTCCGCACTTCCGCGGAATCGCGAACACGATGAACGAGCACGCCAGAGGCTACAAGGTCGGCATCTACGGACCCCGCAACGTCTGCAGCCGGGTCAGTGCCATGGGCCTGACGTCGGCGAGCTTCGTCTCCGACATGTCCTCGGGATATTCCGGCAACCTCGGCTACCCCATGCCCGCCGACTGGGCGTTCGACCAGATCGCCACGATCACCGTCGGCTCGGGTGCGGGGAAGATCGAGATTGACAACAACATCGCCTCGGGTCTCGACGAGGGTCAGAGCAGATTCGACCCCGGCACGGTCGCGGCCGGCCTCGACGTCGACTTCGACATGAGCAAGAAGGGCGCACTGCTCCAGGACGTACGGAACTACCTGACGAGCATCGGCGTCCCGGAGGCAGGTGGCAGCGATCTGTTCGACAAGGACAACGCCACCCTGGGCTGCAACACCACGACCAAGGCGTTCGACATCACGCTGACCCACGACAAGCTGATCAGCGGTCTGGCGCGCCGTCTGAAGATGCGCAAGGCGCTGATCCAGGCCCCGATCCTGTGGGAGATCCGCAAATGGAATCCCGCGGACCTGGCGGCCGACAAACTCGTGCGAAGTCACTACACCGGCGGCCCGATCGGCACGAACGACTGCAGCACCGGGCTGGCGCAGATCTTCGCCGCGACGGCGATCAAAGCCCGCAATCACGCGATCCAGAAGGGCATCATCAGCGGCGCCATCCTGGACCCCGCCGACGAGACCGACCTCTGGGCGGTCTGGCAGAAGCTGCAGGACCCTTCGTACAACATCACCACCGTGGCGTACGTCCACATCTGGGGAGCCGCCGAGATAGGCGTCGCGCGCCCCGGCCTCGCCACCGGCGATGACAACACCCGCAGGATTCTGGCGCGATACAACGGCGTCAACGCCGCCGCCGAGAAGTACGGCCACGAGCTTCTCGGCCTCTACAAGGTGTTCGAGAAGCACAACGCGCCCCTCCGCACCCTCTAGGCCCGACCCGGCTCGGCACGATCGACGGCGTCGTCTTCCTTGAAAGAGGTGGCCAAGCTGGGACGACGGACAGCGCCGCAGAGACAATTCATGAATAGTGAATAAGCAAGGATCTACGTTCTGCTGTGTTGTAAAAGGCAATGCGGCGCGGAGGAGTTCGAAGATCATGATCTTGGACGTAGACCTCGACGGCTTTGACGCCCTGCCTGTGGGCGTGCTGGTGACCGGCGGATCGGATCACCGGCTCCTTTATGTGAACCGGGCCTATCAGGAGATGGTCGGCGTTCACCAGCGAGGAACGCCGATCAGGGAAGTGTTGAGCGACGTTTGTGTGGACGACCGTTTCGAGCTGTTCGACCAGGTGCTGGAAACGGGTGAGCCCGCGACGGTCGAGGCGCTTCCCTTCGAGGACGGCGGGCGAGGAAGCCTGCGGTTCGCCTCGGTCGGCATGTCGAAGATCATGCGGGAGGGAGAGGAAGGTCTGCTGATCGTGGTCGTGGACGTCACCGACCGCGTCTTCGCCGGGCGGCTCCCCGGTCCCGCCGCCGGGGATCAGCGGAGGTTCCTGCAGCGCTATCGCAACCTGGTGCGACTGCAGACACAGGCGGTATGGGTGACCGACCCCGTCGGCAAAGTGAGCGAACCGAGCGCCGGCTGGCAGCGGCTGACGGGACAGCCATGGGAGGAGCACCGCGGCAACGGATGGCTGAACGCGGTGTGCCCGGACGACCGTGAGCCCGCCCTCGAGAAGTGGGCCGAGGCGGTGGAACGGCAGGACATTCTTCACCAGGTCTACCGGGTCCGGACGCCGGGCGGCGACTACCGGCATGTTCGCGTGCAAGGCATACCGATCATTGAGGACGGCGAGATAGTCGAGTGGGTCGGCACCATCGCCGACATCGAGCAGGAGTGGCAGGAGCGACAGCACAGGCTGCTGCTCGACCAGGTCGCCGCCGCGACCGCGAACCTCGCGAACCTGGACGAGGTGCTGCGCGCGCTGGCCGAGGTGATCGTGCCCCTTCTGGCCGACGGATGCGCCATCTACGTGCTGCCGGAATTCGAGGAGCAGCCGATCTCGCTGCCTTTCGTCACCATGCCCGTGGCCGGCATCGTGCCGGCGGGCGCGACTCCCCTGGCGGGTCAGGAGGTGTTCGACGCCGACTCCGACTTCGTCGCGGCGATCACAACCCGCAGGCCGGTGCACCGGGACTTTCCCCAGGGGCACGCGCCGGCCGGTGTCGTGCTCAACGGCGAGTCGGTCGCCGGCGTCAACAGTTGCGTCATGGTTCCGGTGATTGTGGACGGCGCGGTGGCGGCGGTCGTGCACGCCGTGGTCGTTGGGGACCGCGAACCGCTCGGCGCCATGGCCGTCGAGCTCATCGGGCGGATGCTCGACCACGCGCACCCTCACCTCAGCAACGCGATGCGATTCCAGCGCACGCAGCGGGTCGCGCTGGCCCTGCAGAGGTACCTGCTGCCGGACCCACCGCAGGTGCCGGGCCTGGAGATCGCCGCACGCTACTCCGCGTCCGCCACCGCTGCGCAGATCGGCGGCGACTGGTACGACTCCTTCCTGCTGCCGGACGGCTCCCTGGTCCTGACCATCGGCGACATGGCCGGGCACGACCTGAGCGCAGCCGTCACCATGAGCCAGATCCGCAACGCGCTCAGGGGCCTCGCGATCGACCGGAGGGAGCCTCCCGGACACACCCTGCGGCGATTGAACGTCGCCGCCGAGGTCCTCTACCCCGAGGCCATGGGCACCTGCGTCCTCGCCCGTCTGGAGGAGCACGACGACGGCGGGCAGGTGCTCCACTACTCCGTGGCCGGTCACCCGCCGCCCCTGCTCGTCACCCGCGACGGTGGGGCGTGTTACCTGGACGACGCGGTCGATCCCGTGGTGGGCGTGGGTTACGACATGTCACGCGCGAGCAGCGTCGCGACGCTGCCCCCGGGCAGCACGCTGCTGCTCTACACCGACGGCCTGGTGGAAGTGCCGGGTGAGCACCTCGACGTCGGGCTGGAACGCCTGCGCCGCGCCGCCGCCTCCCTGGCCCAGGCGCCCCTGGACGCCTTCTGCGACATGCTGCTCAGCCGGCTGCCCGTGGCCCAGAAAGACGACGTCGCCGTCATCGCCGTACGCATACCCTACGCCTGAAACCGGTTACCTAAAGCTATTAGGTAAATAGGGGCACGATACTGGTGGAGTCACCTAGGCGTTCCGGCCGCGCGTCCAGCCGCACAGGACGTCAAGTTCCAGGCCGATGCCGAGGATCATGCCGGAGGAGAGCCGGGCCGCCTTCGGCGGCGACACCATGCGCTCCGCACGGCGCGCCGGCGACCACCTGCCATGGCGTGAGGGGAGAGTCGAGATCGGAGCCGCGGACACGGCACACACACGGGAAACGCGCCTTCCGACCGGAACCGATCAGATTCGGACAGGAGTCAAGTATCGTCCTCAAATAAGCACCACAGGCGGCCCCACTCAGTCAAGGGATCGGATGAATCGTTCATCCCCGGTCAGCGGTGCCGCGCCGTGGCTGGTCGACTATGACCGGAACCGATCACAGCGGAGGGTGAGGGCGTGGTCCACAGGGACAGCGACGGGCGCCGGCCCGTGTTCGCGGCCGAGCGCCGCCGGCGCATCCTGGAGTTGGTGCGGGCCAACGGGGCCGTCTCGCTGCGCGAGCTCGCCCAGGCGGTGCAGTCGTCGGAGGTCACCGTACGCCGCGACCTGCGCGCGCTGGAGTCGGAGGGCCTGCTCAACCGGCACCACGGCGGCGCCACCCTGCCCGGCGACCAGAACCGGGAGGCCGGCTACGTCCAGAAGGTGACGCTCTCCTCGGCGGAGAAGTCGGCCATCGCCGACCTGGCCGCGTCGCTGGTGGAGGATGGTGACGCGATCGTCGTCGGCCCCGGGACCACCACCCAGGAGTTCGCCCGCAGGCTGAGCAGGCACACCGAGCTGGCCGTGGTCACCAACTCGCTGCTGGTCGCGCAGGCCCTCGCCGACTCCCCGCGCATCGAGGTGATGCTGACCGGCGGCACGCTGCGCGGGCCGATACTCGCCCTCGTCGGCAGCGCGGCCGAGCGGTCCCTCGCCGGGCTGCGCGTGCGCCGGGCCTTCGTCTCCGGCAACGGGCTCACCGCCGACCGCGGCCTGTCCACCCCGAACATGCAGGTCGCCTGCGTCGACCGGGCACTGGCCGCCGCCGCCGAGGAGGTGGTCGTGCTGGCAGACCACACCAAGATCGGCGTCGACGCGATGGTGCAGACCGTCTCGGCCGAGCAGATCGACCATCTGGTCACCGACGCCGCCGCCCCGCACGACGTGCTCGACGAGCTGGGCGGCAAGGGCGTCCGCCTGCACGTTGCTCAGATCTGATCGAATGTGACGGCCTCGTTACGGATTTATCTTCTATCGGGCTCACCATTCACGGCGGAGGCAACCGTGCCGCAGGCCGCAGGTCTGTGCAAGAGCTTTCAAGGCGCGCCCGCGGGCACGTGGCCGATCAGGAACGCGATCCGCGCCGGCGTCGGGCTCGTGCCGGAGAACCGCCGGGTCGAGGGCATCGTGCCGACCCTGTCGGTGCGCGACACCATCGCGCCGGCCGCGCTCCCCCGCCTGTCGCGCGCGGGGATCGTCTCCGACGCGCACCTCGACCGGATCGTCGACACGTTCATGCGGCGGCTGGGCATCCAGGCCGTCTCACCCCGGCAGGCGGCCGGGGAGCTGTCCGGCGGCAACCAGCAGAAGGTGCTGCCGGCCCGCTGGCTGGCGATGCATCCGAAGGTGCTGCTGCTCGACGAGCCCAGCCGGGGTGTCGACATCACGACCAAGGTGGCCATGCGCTCGCTCCTCGACGACCTGGCGGTGGACGGGCCGGCGATCCTGCTGATCTCCTCCGACGTGTCGGAGCTGGTGGAGAACTGCGACAGCGTGGTGGTCCTGCGCGACGGCGCGGTCGTGGGCGAGCCGACCGGGCCCGAGGTCAGCGAAGACCGCATCATGGGCGCCCTCGCCGCCGGCTGAGCCCCGGGGGCCGGCAAGGGGGCGCGCCCGGCGTGCCGTAGCCGCGCCTCGGGGCTGTCCCCGGCTCTGTCCCCGGGCCTGTCCTCAGCGCCCGGCCCGGCGGCGCCACACGGGCGCCGCCCGCGCGGCGCGCTCCGGCACATCTGCGTCCTCAGCGCCCGGCCCGGCGGCGGACCATCGTGACGAAGTCGGCCGCGGCGACGATCGCGAGCACGGTCGCGACGGTCGCCGCCACGAACAGCCCCGCCGCGTACGCCGTGATCGCGATGAAGACGCACACGACCAGCCCGAAGGTGGCCAGCACCATGCGCAGTCCCAGGGCGCCGCGCGGCTCCATGCCGTCACCTCCCCTCTCGTCAATCCCTACCCGAGCGAAGGGCATTTGCATAAGCACATCCGGCATTGCCGCTTGTCGGATCAGATGGTCAAAAACGGCGCTCGCGTCTCTAGGATGGACGTCGTCCCATGCCGCGTACCGACCCGCAAGTGGAGGACAGAGCGTGCACGAGGAGCAGGCGCCCGCGTGGGTGGTGGACCCCGGCACGCCGAGTGTGGCCCGGATGTACGACTACTACCTGGGCGGCAAGGACAACTTCGCGTCCGACCGCGAGGCGGCCGAGAAGATCATCTCCATCCTGCCCAACGCCCGCGACGTCGCCCGGACCAACCGCGCCTTCCTCATGCGGGCCGTACGGCACCTGGCGCGCGCGGGCATCCGGCAGTTCCTCGACATCGGCACCGGGCTGCCGACGCAGGAGAACGTCCACCAGGTGGCGCAGGCCGAGGCGCCGGAGTCCCGGGTCGTCTACGTCGACAACGACCCGATCGTGCTCGCCCACGCACGCGCCCTGCTCGCCGACAACCCCCGATCGATCGTGATCGACGGCGACCTGCGCAAACCGGAGTCGGTCCTCGGCCACCCCGGCGTCCGGGCCCACCTCGACTTCACCAAGCCGATCGCCCTGATCATGCTGGCCGTCCTCCACTTCGTGACCGACGACGCGGAGGCGGCGCGCGTCGTCGGCGCGTTCCGCGAGCCGCTCGTCCCGGGCGGCTACGTGGTGGTCTCCCACATCACCCAGGGCGACCTGGACGAGGACACGGTCAGGCGGGGCCGCGACGTCTACACCGCGACCACCGCGGGCGGCATCGTGCCGCGCACCGCCGACCAGGTCCGCGGTCTCTTCGACGGCCTCGACGTGCTGGAGCCCGGCGTCGTGCCGCTGCACCTGTGGCGGCCCGAGACCGTGGAGCCCGCGTGGAACGGCAGGCCGGGAGGCGACATCATCGGCGGAGTCGGCCTCGTGCCCGGCCCCTGACCGGCAGGTCCGCATGTCTTCGAGCGGAACGACCCCCTGCGGTGCCGCGCTCCTGTAGCGCCACCACCTGCTCCGGAGCTGCGCGCAGTGGTGCGCTCAGAGGGTGGCCACTCGCCTCCGGGGGGCCGCGCGGTGGCTCGCCGTACGACGCCGCATCTCCGCGAGCACGTCGAGGGGGTTGGCCAGGAGCCTGGAGAAGGCCAGCTCGGCGGCGCCGACCAGCGTGACGTCGTCGCCGAGCGCCGAGACCCGCAGCCGCACCTGCTCGCGGGAGATCACCATGGCGTTCGTCTCCACCCTGCGCGCGACCTGCGCCGCCGAGCCCGGGTAGACGTCCCGCAGCATCCCTCCGAAGATCACAATCCCGGGGTTGAAGAGGTTGATCAGGTTGGCGACGCCGATGCCCAGCCAGTCGCCGATCCGGTGCAGCGCCTCCCCGGCCGCCGCGTCTCCCTCTCCAGCGGCCTCCACCACGGCGCGCACGCCCTCGCGGCCGCTCAGCTCGCCCGAACGGCCCGCGGCCTCGATCAGGGCGTGCTCGCCGACCTCCGCCTCCAGGCAGCCGCGCGAGCCGCACATGCAGGGCCGCCCGTCGTACGGGTTCACCACCATGTGCCCGAGCTCGCACCCGTAGCCGCCGTCGCCGCCGAGCAGCTTGCCGCCGACGATGATCCCGCCGCCCACGCCCACGTCGCCGTGCAGGTAGACCAGGTTGTCGAAGCCGCGGCCGACTCCGCGGTCGCGCTCGGCCAGCGCGCCCAGGTGGGCCTCGTTGCCGACGAGCACCGGGAGCCCCAGCCGGGAGCCGAGCTCGACGCCGAACGCCTGGTCCACCCACCCGACGTAGGGTCCGTATCGCACCGTGCCGTCGTCGGGCCGGATCATGCCGCAGTAGGCCGCGCCGACCCCGACGCACACCGAGCCCGCGCGGGCGCCGCGCCGCAGCTCGCGGCCGAAGCCCGCGAGCACGCCGACGACGTCTTCCAGGTCTGCGCCCGTACGCTGCCGGGCGGCCTCCCGGCGGTCGAGGATCTCCCCGCCCAGTCCCACGCGGGCCGCGACCAGGCGGTCGACCCGTACGTCGAAGGCCAGCACGTGTGCCCGGTCACGCTCCGGGCGGACCACCAGCGACGGGCGGCCCGCCCTGCCGGTGTCTGCGGGCAGCTCCTCGCTGACCAGGCCCGCCGCGGACAGCTCGGCGGTCAGCGCCATGATCGTGCTGCGGTTCAGGCCCATCCGGTCGGCCAGCTCGGAGCGGGAGAGCGCCCCGGCCAGGTGCACGTGCCGCAGCAGATCGCCGAGGTTGCGCCGGCGCATCTCCTCTTGGGACCGACCGGCTTTCGACATGGTGCGCAGATCCTGACGACTCGGAGGTTCCTCGTTGGCGGGCCGTGGACGGGAGGGACAGGGCCGAACCCCTTTCCCGTCTTGAGATTACCAACGGAGGCGCCCGCGGCGGAGGCCCGCGTTCACCGGCCCCCCGCTCGCCGTGATCCGCCGTGGCCGCGCGCTTTCGCCCTGGACCCGGCTTGCAGGGCCGCGGCCGGGGTCGGCGTGGGTGAGGGCGCCGCCGAGGGCATGCCGAGCGCCTGCGCGATGTCGCACGCCCGGTTGCCCCGGCACATCGCGTTCTGGATGCCGGTCCCGCCGGTCGCGACGTTGATCATGATCTGCTGCGTGCCGCGGTTGGTCGTGGTGCTCGACGCGGTGAGCCCGGCCTCGATTGCGTCCCTGACGGCCCGCGTGGACCGTTGCCCGGATGCCTGCGGCCGGGGCTCCTGCGGCCGGGGCTCTCGTGGACGGGGCTCCTGTGGCCCGGCCTCCTGGTGGCGCGGCGTCTCCCGCCCGGGGGTGCGCGTGGCCTCGGCGGCAGGGCCCGCGGGGGCCAGCGCCGCAACGACCGACGCGCAGGCGAGGAGACCGAGAGCGATCTTCCTCATGGCCGTCCCGCCGTACCGCTGACACTTCATCGCGCGCTCCCGCCAGTCACCGCCACAACGCTCCGGGCGGCCCTTTTCGCCCAGGAGATCTCAGGCTAGTGACGCGACGGATTCCCGCGCCCGATCCGCGCGGCGTCTTACGGCATCATTGCCATATCAGTCAGCGCGCCCCCGCATTCGTGGAATCCACGGCCCACGCGTATTCAAAGGCGATCACCATCCATTGGAAGTGATGGGCATGTTCTGCCGGATGTTGCACTTCCTCGGGCCGGGGCCGCAGAAGGCGCCCTGGGTGCTGATGCGCCCGCCGTTCGTGATGCCGGTCTGCTGCTGGCCGATCATGAAGGTCGGGGCGAACACGCCGTTGAGATTCTGGTTGAACCTGCCGTTGCCCGACTTGAACTGCCGCGCCGTGGCCGTACCGCCCGACGCCACCTGGCCCCCGCCGTCCCCGTGCCCGTACGCCCTCATCGGCGCACGGGTCCGGGCCTGCGCGAACGCGCTCGCCTCCTGGGCAGCGGCGCTCCACGCGATCGCGGCCACCAGAACGGCCAGCGTCAGCCGACGGGCCGTCAGGACCCGGAACGGCCGTGAGCGGGACATGCAGCGGCGAGACATCGTGGAACGCACCTACCTACCAGGCCATTCGGCAATGGGCTTTCGTCGCGGACATAAGCAACGTTGACCTCATACCCCGCATCATGGCCCCGGCCCCGCCCATGCCAAGCGCGGCATCGATGATGACGCATTTTTTGTCGCTATGCCTTTCGGCCCGGCATCAGGCACCTATGCCCTCAAATGCCGCTATTCGCATAAATCCGGAAAGCGGCATTTCCGGGGCTCGGCATGGCCTTCGCGCGGCTCATTCACCGACGGCGTCGAGATAGACCCAGGCGCCTTCGTGGCGGACGAAACGGCTCTGCTCCCGCATCTCGCCGGGCTGTCCCCGGTAGTCGTACCGGGCGCGGAAGGTGACGGTGCCGTCGGTGTGGATGGGGCTCCCGCCTGTGGCCGCCTCGATCTCCAGCCCGGTCCACCGCATGCCCGAGTCGAAATCGACCCGCCCCGGACGGGTGGAGGGATGCCAGGTGCGCAGCAGGTATGCCTCGTCCTCGACCGCGAACGCGGAGAAGCGCGACCGCATCAGCGCCTCGGCCGTCGGCGCGGACCGTCCCGCGTGGAACCGGCCGCAGCAGTCGCCGTAGACGGCCGGCAGGCCACAGGGACAGGGCTCACCGGCGCGCGGCCGGCGGGAACGAGAGGTGCGGCTCACCCCGCGAGGTTATCGCCCCCGGCCGAGCGCTCGCTCCGCCGTCCCGGCCCCTTCGCCTGGACCATGCGGGACGTCGGCAGTGCCCTTCTCCAGCCGCCCAAGGCTCTTCGCCCGGACCATACGGACGCCCCTCGGTGCGCCTTTCCGACCATGCGAGGACCCGGAAGCATCGGTACGCCTTCCATCAGGCGTTCCACATGGCGGCGGGCCGAGTGTCGGCTCCACCCGGCCCGCCTTCACGGGACCCCCGATCTCATGTCCAGGAGACCCGCTTGATGAGACTGTACAAAGCGATCGCCACAGGTGTCCTGACCGCCACAGCGGCGACCGGAACCGTGGTGGCACTGCCCGCGTTCACCGAGACCGCCGCCGGCGCGGGCTGTGATCGCGACGAGGTCCCGGCGTCGAGGGTTCATGGTGGAACCGTACGCCGGGGACCTCGCCGTTCAGCCGTCCGCGCCGCCGCCGGCGCATGCCGATCCGTCGCGGAAACGGCTCAGTTGTAGGGGTTGTCGTAGGTGTAGGTGCTCTTCGTACGCGTCTGGTACTGGCCGTTGCTGCCGAACCACCCGCCGGTCACGTCGAAGCGGACGTTGCGGACGGTGCCGCCGAAGTTCACCTCGCTGTTGTAGACGGCCGTCTGCTGGCACCCCGGCAGGCTCGTCGAGCCGGTCTGGGACGGCCAGGACGTGCTCGTGCCGTTGACGACGACCTGGAACGAGGGCGCGGGATAGGCGTGCTGCCAGCACAGGGTCAGCGAGTAGCGGTACTTCGTGTTCCCGTCGTCGAACGCCACCGTGCCCTGGAGAAGGGCCAGCTGCGTCGCGTTGCCGTCGTTGCTCACCAACTGCAGATAGACAGGCTGGTCGGCGCTGTACGCCGCGTGCGCGGGGCCGAGCGGCAGGAGCGCGGTGGCGAGCGCCCCGCCGGCCATGGCGAACGTCGCCGCGAGGCGGCGTCCTCTTGAGCGTGCGGTCAATTCACACCTCATCCGTTGCAGGAGTGCCGAGTGCCCGGAGGCTATTTCGACTTGCACGGACCTATCCAGAGCGGCGATCGCGAGGGCTCGATCCGGTCGGGCGTTAAACCCGGCCCTTCCGGGGACCTTGGGAACGCCGTTCCGTCACGACCAGGAGAGAGAGGACGACGACCCCGGTCGAAATTCCGCCGTGACCGCTGAATGTTTCACATGGCGCAAGAACGGACAAAGCGCCCCCGGCGGCACTCCGCCGGGGGCCGGGTCACGACCGGGCCGTGGTCAGCAGATCTTGTAGTCCTGCCGCGAGGAGTTGTACGCGCAGGAGTCGACCAGCTTGCCGGAGGCGTTCCGCAGGAACGCCTTGTCCTTGGTCTGGTTCCAGATGTACGCGAGCGTCCCCCCGCTCCTGCCCCAGTAGAGGGTGGTGGAGGTGTTCTTCCCCCGGCCGGTCCGCAGGGTGACCGTCTTCCCGGCTCCGAGAGTGAACCGGCCGAACGTGTAGACGTGGTCCGAGCGCTTCGTGTCGTCGCGGACGGTCCAGCCCTTGAGGCTGACGGCCTTCTTCGTCGTGTTCTTGATCTGTATGTACTCGCCGTTGAGGCTTTTGTTCGACCCGTTGTCCGGCGAGCCGGGCGAGTCGTAGTAGATCTTCGTGATCCGTACGGCGGGACCCGCCGCGTGGGCGGGCTGGGAGACGGCGGCCACGCTGACGGCCACCGCTGCGGCCGCGAGCAGAGATCGGGTACGCACAGGACCCTCCTGGGGTGGGGGGACACGATCGAACTTGATCATATGGACCGCCCCTCACGTCGTTTGCACCGTTCCATCTCGGTTCGGCATCCGATGGACCCGGTGAAGGCCACGACGCGCCGCGCACCGCCGTCTTCGCGACCGGGGCGCTCAGTGAGCGGTTTCCTCGCCCATGGCATCGAGCAGTTCGTCCACCGCCTTCCGGTCGGGCAGGGAGGCGCCGGCGCCGGGCAGTGTGGTCGCCAGGGCTCCGGCGGCCATCCCCCGGCGGATCGCCGTGGAGACATCAAGGCCCGCCGCGAGGGCCGCGCCGAAGGAGCCGGTGAAGGCGTCACCCGCGGCGGTGGTGTCCACGGGCGTCACGGGGTAGGCCGGGAAGTGCCGGGCGCGCTCGGGGGTGACCGACAGCGCGCCGGCCGATCCGAGCGTGATGAGCGCGTGCCGCACTCCGCGGTCGAGGAACCAGGCCGCGGCCCGCTCGGCGGACTCGACGTCGACGACCTCCACCCCGGTCAGCGCGGCGGCCTCGCTCTCGTTGGGGGTCACGACGGCGACGTGCGGCCACACCCGGTCGGGCAGCGGCTGGGCGGGCGCGGGATCGAGCACCACGGTCAGCCCGGCCCGTGCACCCGCCTCCGCCGCGTGACAGGCGACCTCGGCCGGGATCTCCAGCTGGAGGAGCAGCACGCCCGCTCTGCCGCGTACGGCCCGGATGCTCTCGTCCACCATCTCCGCGGTGAGATCGGCGTTGGCGAGCGGAGTCATGACGATGTCGTTCTCGCCCGACGCGTCGACCCTGATGTGCGCGATGCCCGTACGGCTGCCTACGGAGCGGACCTCCGTCAGCGTCACCCCGTGGGCGCGCAGCGCCGACGACACGATGTCGCCGAACGGGTCCGTGCCGACGCAGCCGACGAGCCAGGTGGGCGCTCCCGCACGGGCGGCGGCGACCGCCTGGTTGGCGCCCTTCCCTCCGAGGTTCACGGTGACGTCGTCGCCGAGAACGGTCTCCCCCCGGCGCGGGAGGCGGCGGGCGAAGGCGGTGACGTCCGCGGAGATGCTCCCGACGACGACGACACCCTTCGGTCGCATGGCGTTCCTCCTGTCTCAAGCTGTCAGGTGCATGGCGCGCGGCGCGCGGAGTGCGGGCGCGGAGTGCGGGCGCGGGGCGCGGTGTGCTGCCATCTCGTCCGGTCGCGGAGTGCGGGCGCGGAGTGCGGGCGCGGTGTGGGGGCGCGGGGCGCGGTGTGCTGCCATCTCGTCCGGTCGCGCCCCGCGCGTGGCCGGCCTGCCGTACGCCGTGGGCGGCGACGCTCAGGAGGCCCGGCCGAGCTCCTCGATGGCGCCGATCATGAGGTTCCAGAACCGGTCGCGGTCGAGGCCGATCCCGACGTTCGCGTTGGGCTCCCAGTCCATGCGGCGGTGCAGGTCGGCCACGGTCGCGCCCCGGGTGTGCCGGCCGTCCAGCTCGATCCGCAGACCCACCCGCTCGTACGTCATGACCGTGGGATCGATCAGGTACGCCACGGTGATCGGGTCGTGCAGCGGCGGCGCGGGGAATCCCCAGGTCTCGTGATAGGTGGAGCCGAAGAACGTGAGCAGCTCCACGCAGACGCGGGCGAGCGGGGTGCCGAGCCCCTCGATCCTGCCGAGCACGTCGGCGGTGACCAGCGCCTGGTGGCTGACGTTGAGCCCGACCCACGTCGTCGGCACGCCGCTGTCCAGAACCTCCGCCGCCGCCTCCGGATCGGCGTAGACGTTGAACTCCGCGTACGGCGTGTGGTTGCCGCGATCCGTGGAGCCCCCCATGATCACGATTTCCCTGATCCGCTCGCGGTCTTCGGGGTGGCGGCGCAGCAGGGTGGCGATGTTCGTCAGCGGGCCGATGGCCACCACGGTCACCGGCTCGCCGGCGGCCGCCAGCGTGTCGTGGATGAGGTCCACACCGTGGCGGGGGTCGAGCGGGACGCTCGGCTCCCCGAACGCCGGGCCGTCCAGGCCGCTCTCCCCGTGCACGTAGTCGCCGATCTCCAGCGGCGCCGCGAGCGGGCGGTCGCAGCCGGCGGCGACCGGCACATCGGTGACGCCCGCCAGGCTCAGCATCCGCCGGGCGTTGAGCGCGGTCTTCTCCACCGTCTGGTTGCCCGCGACCGTCGCGACCGCGCGCAGGTCGATCGCCGGGTCGGCCACCGCGAGCAGGATGGCCATGGCGTCGTCGTGCCCGGGGTCGCAGTCGAGGATCACCGGGATCGGCATGTCAGATCTCCTTCGCGAGCCAGCGGACCGCCCGGGTGAACAGCGTGCGGTAGCCGTCCCAGGAGACGAACTCGTCAGGGCACCAGTGCGGCGCGATGTCGGAGGCCCAGGCGAGCGTCCGGCCCGCCCCGGCCTGCCGTACGGCGAGCAGGGGGTCGCCGGCGACGGTCGCGAGCAGCGTCGCGTCGTCGGGCAGCGTGAAGCGGTTGTAACCGAGCAGGTCGGGCCACTCGGCGGGGAGCCCGGCGACGATGGGGTGCGTCTCGTCGGCGAGCAGGCCGGGCACGCCCTGCGGAGCCTCGACGCGGTCGTCGTAGCGGGAGATCCGGGCGGGGAGCACCCGTTCGACCGCCGTGCCGGCGAACGCGGCCTTGGCCTCGAAGCCCTGGAAGCTCAGGTAGCCGCCCGCCATGGCGAGGCCGCCGCCCTGCTCCACCCAGCCGGCCAGCAGGTCGAGCCGGTTGACGGTCTTCTCGCTGGCCAGCCAGGTGGCGGGATGCAGCAGGATGCTGTTGGCCCCGATGTCGGAGAGCACGATCACGTCGTAGGCGGCCAGCGCCTCGGGCGTGCCGGGGAACAGCGCGGGCACGTCGTGCGCGGGCAGGTGGTCGACCTCGATGCCGTCGGCGACCAGGACGTCCCGCAGCGGATCGATTCCGGTGTGGTAGGTCGTCGAGGTGAACGAGTCGAAGCCCTTGTAGTGGGTCGACACGCTCACCCACGATTCGCCGGCGACCAGCACGCGGGTCATGGAAATCGTCTCCTTCTGTTCGTGTGTGATCAGTGGCCGCGCGCGGCGGCGAGGAAGAGCTCGCGCGGGTTGTCCGCGAGCAGCCGGGTGGTGTCACCGGCGGTCAGTCCGTGCCGGTGCAGGCGCGGCACGAAGTGGGTGAGGATGTGGGCGTAGCCGGTGCCGCCGTAGCGCACGAGCATGGTCTTCAGGAACACGTCCTGGGAGAGCAGGACCTTGTGCCCGAGCCCGGCGCGGACCAGCCAGGCCACGGCGGCGGCGTTCTCCTCGTCGCATGGAGACTGCCCCTCGCCCGGATAGAGATAGTCCATGCCGCACATGTCGTAGCCGAGGTAGGCGCCGCGCAGGGCGAGGGACACCTGGTAGTCGCGGTCCGCGCCGCTGGGGTTCAGGTGCGAGAGCACCGTGCCGGCGAGCAGGCCGCCCTCCTCGGCGACGACGTCGAGCACGCGGTGGCCGTGCCGCACCCAGCCGGGAAGATGGACCGAGAGCGGCACGCCGGTGCGGGCCTGCGCCCGGGCCGCGCCGCGCAGCACTTTCTCCTCCTCGGCGGTGAAGTCCGGCGAGACGCCGATCTCGCCGATCACACCGGCCCGGACGCCGTCGACGCCTTCGGTCAGGTCACGCTCGATCTCGTCGGCGATGTCCGCGGCGGTCATCGAGCGCACTCGGGCGGGGTGGGTCCTCTCGAGGTAGAAACCGCAGCCCATGACGATGTTCAGCCCGGTGGCACGGGCGATCGCGACCAGCTCGGCGGGCGCCCGTCCGATCCCCTCGGGAGTCACTTCGAGCACCGTGCGCCCGCCGCGCCCGGCGAACCTGCGCACCTCTTCGATGGCGGTCCCCGTGTCGTCCAGCGACACGTTGTCGCGAGAGAGGTACGGGTCGTTGCGGAGCCTGCCGAGGAACTCGATCCGTACGGGGTCGCGGGCGATCAGCTCCCCCTCGGCGTCGCCCTCGGGCGCGGGATGCCAGGCGCGGGCGCCGTCGTTGCGCAGGTGCTCGTGGCAGAGCGTGATCCCGAGGTCGTCAGGGGAAACCGGGCCGAGCACGGTCGTCACAGTCGTCGCGGCCGGAGGCCGGGGAGCCGGGGACGTCATTTCCGGATCGCCCCGAACTTCGCCCACACCTTGCTGTTGGCGAAGATGGCCAGCAGCAGGATGCCGCCCTGGACGATCTGCACATAGAACGGCGACACGTGCAGCAGCACCAGGCCGTTGGCGATCACGCCGAGCGTGAGCGCGCCGAGGATCGTGCCGAGCATGCTCGCCCGGCCGCCGAAGAGGCTGGTGCCGCCGAGCACGACGGCCGTGATTACCTCCAGCTCGAAGCCGGATCCGGCGTTGGACGAGCCGGAGCTGAGGCGGGTGGCGATCAGCACGCCTGCGACCGCCGCCGCCAGGCCGGTGAGCACATAGACGGTCAGCCCGACCTTCCGCGTGTTCACACCGGCGCGGCGCAGCGACTCGCCGTTGGAGCCGAGGCCGATGACATAGCGGCCGAACGGCGTCCGGGTGAGGACGAGCCAGCCGGCGAGCGCGACGACCACGGCGAGGATGGCCGGGACCGGCACCCCGGCGATGCGACCCTGGCCGATCTGGACGATCCAGAGGTCCCCGTCGATGGGGGTCGAGTAGCCCTCGGTGGCGCGCAGCGCCGTACCCCGCATGATCGACAGCATGGCGAGCGTGACGATGAACGGCGGGATGTTCTGGTAGGAGGAGAACCACCCGTTCACGAACCCGATCAGCGCGCCGAGCGCGAGGATCGCGACCAGGGCGAGGGTGGGGTTCCACCCGTGCTGCAGCACGATCGCGAGCAGCGACCCGGACAGCGCGACGGTGGACCCGACCGACAGGTCGATGCCGGACGTGCTGATCACGAAGGTCATCGCGGTCGCCACGACCAGCGTGGGGGCGATCTGCCGCAACAGGTTGAGGATGTTGCCGGTCGTGGCGAACCGGTCGGCGGAGAACGCGAAGAAGATCAGCAGGGCCACCAGAACGGCCGCGATGGCGATCGTCTGCGCGTGCCGGCCGATGTGGGCGCTGGCCCTGGCCGACCTGGTGGTGACGACCCTCTGGCTGGTCCCGGGTCCGGTGGCGGTCTTGGCGGCGGTCACCGTCGCCTCCCCTCCTTGTCCTCCTCGTCGTGGGCGACGATCTCCGACACGAGCCGTTCGAGGCTGGTGCTCCGGGCGTCCAGGTCGGCCCTGAGCGTGCCCTCGTACATGACGCACAGCCGGTCGCAGACCCGGAAGAGGTCCTGCAGGCGGTGCGTGATGAGGATCACCGAGACGTCCTGGGCCGAGACCGTCTTGATCAGTTCGAGGACGGTCTCGACCTCGGCGACGGCGAGCGCCGCCGTCGGCTCGTCGAGGATGAGCAGTTTCGGGCCGAACGTCACCGCCCGGGCGATGGCCACCGCCTGCCGCTGGCCGCCGGACAGCCCTCCGACGGGGATGTCCGTCAGCGGGATCCGGATGTTCAGGGCGTCGAGGTGGCGACGGGCGTCCGCGTGCATCTTGCGCACGTCGAGCATCATCCCGCCGGCCCTGCGCGGCTCCCTGCCGAGGAACAGGTTCCCGGCCACGTCGATGTCGTCGCAGAGCGCGAGGTCCTGGTAGACCATCTCGATGCCGAGTTCGCGGGCGTCCTTGGGGCTGGCGAAGGAGACCGGCCGGCCGTCGAAGACGATCTCGCCGGAGTCCGGCACGACGGCGCCGGCCAGCACCTTCATGAGGGTGGACTTGCCGGCGGCGTTGTCGCCGACGAGCCCCACCACCTCTCCCGGGCCGACGCGCAGCGTCACCCCACGCAGCGCGTCGACCATTCCGTAGCGCTTGCGGATGTCGCGCATGACCACCCGGTCGACGCGCCCCGCCTCTTGGTCCGTCATGCGAGTCCCTTCACCGCTCACTTGAAGGTGGCGCGGTACGGGTCGACGTTGTCCTTGGTCACGATCGTCACGGGCACGTCGATGTTCTTCTTCGCCTGGGCGCCGCCGATCAGGGCCTTGGCCTCCTTGACCGCCTCGTAGCCCTCGGTCTTCGGGTCCTGCTGGACCACCCCGGCGACGAACCCCTCGTCGATGCCGTCGATGGCCTCCTTGGTCAGGTCCCAGCCGAAGACCTTGATCCGGTCGGCCGCGTTCTGCGACTTCACCGCGGCGACCGTGCCGAGCAGGGCCGGCTCGCCGGTGGCGTAGACGATGTTCATGTCGGAGCGGGAGGTGAGCAGGTTCTCCGCGGCCGTCATCGCCGTCTCCTGCTTGTTCTGCCCGTCGACGGTCTGCACGATCTTCGCGCCGGCGCCCTCGACGGTCTTGTTGAAGTCGTCCTTGCGGATGTTCTGGATGAAGGAGTTCAGCGCACCCACCACGCCGATCTTCGGCGCGCTCAGTCCCTGCGCCTGGGCCCACTTGTTGACGAACTCGCCCGCCTGCCGGGCCGCCGCCGCGTTGTCCACGCCCACCTGGGTGTCGACGGCGGGCGAGTCGACGATCGCGTCGACGGCGACGACCTTCAGTCCGGCGTCCTTGGCGATCTTCACGGCGGGCTTGATGCCCTCGACGTCGATGGCGACCACGATGACCGCGTCGAACTGCTGCTGGACGAAGTTGTCGATGGCCTCGTTCTGCTTGGCCGGGTCGTCGTTGGCGTTGAAGATCGTGAGATCGACGTTGGCCTCCTTCGCCGCCTGCTGGGCGCCGGCGTTCATCTCGTTGAAGAAGATCGCCTGCTGGTTGATCTGGACCAGTCCGACCCGCGGCCGGTCTCCGCCGGAGCCTCCGGAAGCGCCGGAGTCGTCCGAGCCGCCACACGCCGCCGCCAGGAGGCCGGTGGCCAGGATCGTCGTCGCCGCTGTCAGGCGGATGAGCCTCGTGGATCGAGCCATGAGAGAGGAACCTTTCGGGGGGTCGGGCAGAGATGAGTCACCGGTTGGGTAATCGATTACCCGAGTTTCGGGCATGCTAGTGGGGTCAAAAAAGCAGCGTCAAGATGCAGTTTCCTCACTAAACCTCTATCGTTCCTTGTGATCCCGGCAGTGCAGGACGCTGCAAGGTCGATCATTGGTAAAGATCAAGGGAAATCGATTACACGATGGGCGTGACGATTCACGACGTGGCACGAGCGGCCGGTGTCTCCGTGGCCTCGGCCTCCCGTGCCCTCTCGGGGCGGCGCAAGGTCACGCCCGAGATCGCCGAGCGGGTGGCGCGCGCCGCCGGCGAGCTCGGTTACCAGCCGAACGCGGTCGCCAAGGCACTGCGTGACCAGACCACCGGCACCATCGGCATGGTCGTGCCGGGCATCGGCAACCCGTTCTTCACGACGATCGTCGAGGCGGTGGAGCGCGAGCTGCAGAACTCCGGCACCGACCTGCTGCTGTGCTCGTCCCAGTACAGCCCCGAGATCGAGGCGCGCAGGCTGGAGACCCTGCTGGCCCGGCGCGTGGACGGGCTGATCATCAGCCCGTGCGACATCGAGGCCAGCGTCCCCGCGGTGCTCGACGCGGCCCGCCGGGTGCCGCTGGTGCAGCTCGACCGCCACATCGAGGGCGGCGGGGCCGACTGGGTGGGCGTGGACGACGAGGCCGGGCTGGCCCTCGCGGTCGACCACGTGATCGCGGGCGGGGCCCGCTCCGTGGTCTTCGCCGGGAGCCGGCTGGTGAGCTCCTCCGCCCGGTTGCGGCTCAGCGGTTTCGAACGCGCCGCCGCGCGGACCGGCGTCGAGGTTCTGCCGCCACTGCTGGGCGAGTTCACCCTCGAATGGGGCGTCGAGGCCGGGCGCATGCTGCTCGACGCCGGGCGGCTGCCGGACGCCGTCGTCTGCGCGAACGACGAGATCGCCGTGGGCCTCGTGCGGTCGCTGCGGTTCGGCGGCAAGCGCGTCCCCGGGGACGTGGCAGTGGTGGGGTTCGACGACGTGGGACACGCGACCATGTGCGATCCGCCCCTCAGCACCGTGCGCCAGCCGGTGGAGGAGATGGCGGCCGAGGCCGTGCGCCTGCTCGGCCAGGTCAAGGCCGGCGACCCCCGGCCCGCGCAGCGCATCGCCATCGCTCCCAGGCTCGTCGTACGGCAGACCAGCCGGCCGGTGGCGGCCGGCGTCGCGGACTGAGTGAGGGAAGGAGGCCGCGTGGACGATGCGGTCGAGCTGACACGCGAGCTGATCAGGATCGACTCGGTGGGCGGAGGCGAGGCCGCGGTCGCCGAACCCCTCGCGAGACGGCTGTCGGACGCCGGTTTCGCGGTGCGCACGCACGAGCACGCGCCGGGCCGCACCGGGCTGGTCGCCCGCTGGGGGACGGGCGAACCGGTGACGCTGACCGGGCACCTCGACACGGTGCCGCTGGGCGGGCAGGCGTGGCGGCATGCGCCGCACGGCGCGGAGATCGACGGCGACCGCCTGTACGGGCGCGGTTCGAGCGACATGAAGGCCGGCGTCGCCGCACTGGTGGTCGCCGCCGAGCGGCACGTGCGCCGCACCGGGCCGAAGACCGCGCTGGAGTTGGTCTTCACCGTGGGCGAGGAGACCGGCTGCGAGGGCGCGGCGGACATGGTGGCCGCCGGCCTGGTGAGCAGGTCGCGCGCGCTGCTGGTGGCCGAGCCGACCGCCAACCGGGTGCTGCTCGGGCACAAGGGCGCCCTGTGGCTGGAGGCCACGACGCGGGGCACGACGGCGCACGGCTCGATGCCGCACCTGGGCGACAACGCGATCTACAAGCTCGCCCGCGTCATCGGCGCCGTCGAGACGTTCGACCCCGGGGTGCCGGACCACCCCTGGCTCGGCCCCTCCACGGTGAACGTGGGAACGGTGCGCGGCGGGATCAACGTGAACTCGGTGCCCGATCTGGCCGCCGCGACCATCGACCTGCGCACCGTCGCCGGCCAGGACCACGGACGGCTCCGCGAGCGGCTGCAGGCCGCGCTCGGCGACGAGGCGACCCTCGACGTGCTCGTGGACCTGCCCGCGATCTGGACGGAGCCGGACGACCCCGTCGTACGGACCCTGGTCGAGGCGGGGGCGGGCGCGCCCGGCGACCACCCTGCCGCCAGCTATTTCACCGACGCCTCGGTCCTCGCCGTCGCCTGCGGCGGGGCGCCTACGGTCGTCTGCGGCCCGGGTGAGCCCGAGCAGGCGCACGTCACCGACGAGTACTGCCTGGTCCACCGGATCGAGGAGGCCGTCGAGATCTACAGCACCGCACTCGCGCGCCTCGTCTGACCGGCGCGAGCGGCCCGGTGACCGGCTGTCCGGCATCGGACGCCGCCGCTCTGCCGGGGCACCTGCGTGGGCCGCCACAGTCGTGTCCACGACCGTCCACGGCGGACACCGGACGGTTATGGTCGGATTTATGGCAAGGTGATCAACACGCTTCCGGTCCACCCGAGGAGGTCGCGTGCGCGACATGTCCCCGCCTCTGCACATGCGGCGGGACGGATTCCATCCCGCCCCAGAGCTCTCCGCGCTGCGGAACGACGAAGGGGTGGCCAAGATCCGCACCGTCTTCGGCTCCGACGCCTGGCTGGTCACCAGGTTCGAGGACGTCCGTACGGTGCTGAGCCATCCCGAGCTGTACAGCAACGCGCTCGTGCCGCCGCTCCGGCCGCCGGGCGCGCCGCCGCCGAGCCCGGAGGAGGTCGCCGCGATGCGCGCCGGCAACCTGCTCGGCTCCGACCCTCCCGAGCACACCCGGCTGCGGCGGATGCTCACGGCCGAGTTCACCGTCCGCCGGATGCGGCGGCTGGAGCCCCGGGTCCAGCAGTTCGTCGACGACCATCTGGACGCCAGGGGGCGCGGCGGGCCGCCCGCCGATCTGGTGACCGACTTCGCCCTCCCGGTGCCCTCGCTGGTGATCTGCGAGCTGCTGGGCGTGCCGTACGCCGACCGGGCCGGCTTCCAGGACACGTCCAAGCGGCTCCTCGACGTGTCCCTGTCGCCGGACGAACGCGCGGCGGCGGCGGCGGAGTCCCGGGCGTACATCGCGAGCCTGATCAAGATGTTCCGGAAGGATCCCGGCGAGGACCTGCTCGGGATGCTCGTACGCGAGCACGGCGACGAGCTGAGCGACGCCGAGCTCTCGGGCATCGGCAGCCTGCTGCTGCTCGCCGGGCACGAGACCACGGCCAACATGCTGTCGCTGGGCACGTTCGCCCTGCTGCGGCACCCCGACCAGCTCGCGCTGCTGCGCGAGGAGCCCGACCGCGTGGACGCCGCCGTCGAGGAGCTGCTGCGGTGGCTGAGCATCGTGCATTCCGGCACGATCAAGCTCACCACGACCGAGGTCCGGCTGGGCGGACAGACCATCGGCGCCGGCGAGACCGTCATCTGCTCCCTTCCCGCCGCGAACCGCGACCCGGGGCTCTTCTCGAACCCGGACGAGCTGGACATCCTCCGGGATGCCGCCGGGCACGTCGCGTTCGGGCACGGCATCCATCACTGCCTCGGTGCACCCCTGGCCCGCATGGAGCTGCGCATCGCGTTCCCCGCCCTGCTGAGCAGGTTCCCCGGCCTGCGGCTGGCGGGCGAGCCCCGGTTCCGCTCCATGACCGTCGTCCACGGCCTGACCACGATGCCGATCGCCTGGTAGGCGTCCTGGCAGGCGCTCCGCTCACCACCGAGCGGCCGGCCCTCCGGCGTCCGACGCCAAGGGCCGGCTCTCGCCCGCACCCGTCGAGATCGCGGACGGACCTGGTCGATCAGGTCGTGGGGCGCGGATCCGGCTGCGCCGGCACGGGGCGGTGGGTGCGCAGCCGTACGGCGTGGTCGAGAACGCCGTGGTCATAGGCGGTCTCCGCGTGCAGCGCCAGGTCGACGCCGGACACCTCGTCCTCCTCGCTCACCCGGAAGCCCATGATCCGGTGGATCAGCTTGCCGATCCCGTAGGTGACCGCGAAGGCGTACAGCGCGACCACCGGCACCGCCAGCGCCTGCTTGCCGAGCTGGGCCAGCCCGCCGCCGTACAGCAGGCCGCGGGGGCCGTCGGCGCCGGTGAGGGTGCGGGTGGCCAGCAGCCCGATGAGCAGGGTGCCGACGACGCCGCCGACCAGGTGCACGCCGACCACGTCGAGGGAGTCGTCGTAGCCGTGCCGGAACTTCCAGCCGACCGCCTGCGAGCAGATCATGCCCGCGGCCAGGCCGATGACCAGCGCGCCCAGCACGTCGACCGAGCCGCACGACGGGGTGATCGCGACCAGCCCGGCCACGACGCCGGAGGCGACCCCGAACGTGGTGGGGTGGCCGTCGCGGCGCTGCTCCACCAGCAGCCAGCCCAGCAGGCCGGTGCACCCCGCGGCCAGGGTGTTGAGGAAGACGGCGGCGGCGGTGCCGTTCGCGGCCAGCGCAGAACCGGCGTTGAACCCGAACCAGCCGAACCACAGCAGCCCGGCGCCGAGCAGCACCAGGGGCAGGTTGTGCGGGCGCATGGCCTCGGCCTTGAACCCGATCCGCGGCCCGAGCACCAGCGCCATGGCGAGCCCGGAGGCACCCGAGGTGATCTCCACGACCAGCCCGCCCGCGTAGTCGAGCGTGCCCAGGCTCTGGATCCAGCCGCCGGGGCCCCACACCCAGTGCGCGATGGGCGCGTAGACGACGAGCGCCCACACCGGGACGAAGACCATCCAGGCCGAGAAGCGGGCCCGGTCGGCGATGGCGCCGCTGATCAGGGCCGCGGTGATGACGGCGAAGGTGAGCTGGAAGGTCGCGAACAGCAGCGTCGGCACCTGGCCGGTGACCGACTCGGTGGTGATGTCGTGCAGCCCCACGTGGGCGAGGCCGCCGATCAGGCCCCCGATGTCGGGGCCGAACGCCAGGCTGTAGCCGGCGGCCAGCCAGACGAGGGTGACGAGGGCGATCGAGACGAAGCTCATCATGATCATGTTGAGCACGCTCTTGGCCCTGACCATCCCGCCGTAGAAGAAGGCCAGGCCGGGCGTCATCAGCAGGACGAGCGCGGTGCAGGCCAGGAGCCAGGCCGTGGCGCCGCCATCTACCTTCACCGGCATGTCATCGCCTCACACTCCTCGGGGTGGTCGTCCGGCGGATCCGCCACGGGCGCACCATGAGACTCACCGCCGGCCGTTTCACGGCGTTTCCGGGTGTGTTACCGTGATGTTTCTTATTTCGAGGGCATTACCGGCTCCTCACCGGCCCTTCGTCCGAGCCGTGCTTCGAGCCGTGCTTCGAGCCGTGCTTCGAGCCGTGCTCGGCCAGTTCCGCGGCCAGCAGCTCCCGCACGCGCCGCCAGGCGTCGCCGGCCGCCGCGGCGTCGAACGTGTCGCGGCGGTCGCAGAGGAACCCGTGACCGACGCCCGGATATTCGGCGATCTCGTGGCGTACGGCGGCGGCCCGCAGCGCGTCCGCGATCGCCCGGCGATGGTCCGGCGGCACGACGTGGTCTTCGGCGCCCACGAGGACCAGCACGCGCCCGGTGATGCCGGGGGTCAGCGCGAGCGTCGGCTCCGGGCGGCCGAGGGGGATGTCGGTGCCCGGGATCCAGCCGCCGTAGGCGACGATCACCGCCGCGAGGTCCAGGCGGGTGGCCGCGAGGTAGGCCACATGACCACCGACGCTCAGGCCTGCCATGCCGACGCGCGCGCAGCCCCGCGTACGCAGGTGATCGACGGCGGCGCGCACGTCGGCCAGCGCGTGGTCCCGCGTCATCCGGTGCAGGAGTTCGAAGCCGCGCTCGCGGCCCGCCGCGTCGTGCGGGAGTTCGATCATGGGGGCGTCGCGGTGATAGAGGTCCGGTGCCAGCGCGACGTATCCGTCCGCGGCCAGCCGCTCGCAGACGTCGCGTACGTGGGCGCTGACGCCGAAGAGCTCCATCGCCACGACCACGCCGGGGAAGCGCCCCGGGCCGGCCGGGCGGGCGAGGAAGCCGCCCATCCGCGACCCGTCGGCGACGGTCATCTCGACCGACTCGGTGAGGATCCGGTGGGAGGCAGGCGAAGGTCGTGTGGTCACGCGACGACGCTAATGTCGCCTCATCGCCGCAACCACAGGACGTTCATGCTAGTAACCGCAGTATCAGGATCGTCATGACCGATGCCGCCGATCCCGCACGGCTGAGGGAGCTGGGCGACTTCCTGCGCTCCCGGAGAGACCGCCTGAGCCCGGCCGACGTGGGGCTTCCCCCGGGCGCCCGGCGCCGCACGCCCGGCCTGCGCCGGGAGGAGGTCGCCACGCTCGCCGCGATCTCCCCGACCTACCTCGCCTTCCTGGAGCAGGGCCGCGACGTGCGCCCCTCGCGTCAGGTCCTCGACGCGCTGGCCGGCGCCCTGCGTCTTGACGCCGCCGAGCGTGCGCACCTGCACGAGCTCGTCCATCACGCCGCGCCACCGGCCGCCACGCCGAGCGGGGAGAGCATCTCCCCCGCTCTCGCGGAGCTCGTCGACCGGCTCGACCCGTGCCCCGCGTACGTCACGGGACGGCGCTGGGACGTGCTCGCGGCCGACCGCGCCGCGCGTGCGCTGTGGACCGACTGGCTCGTGCTGCCGCCCGAGGACCGCAACATGCTCTGGTGGATGTTCGCCGACCCGGCCGCGCGCACCGTCTTCGTGGAGTGGGAGCAGGAGGCGTCCGCGCTGCTCGCGCGCTTCCGTTCCGCCGCCGCCCGCCATGCCGGCGACCCCGCTTTCGCGGAGCTGGCCGCCCGGCTCAAGGCCGCCAGCCCGCAGGTGCGCGCGTGGTGGCCGCGGCACGACATCGCGCCGCTGAGCTCGGGCACCAAGCGGTTGCGGCATCCGGTGCTCGGCGAGCTCGAACTGCGGCACGTCGTGCTGCTCACCGCCGACGACGTCGAGCAGAAGCTCGTCGCGTTCCTCGCCTCGGACGCCGACCAGGCGCGGATCGCCGAACTGATCGCCGCCGGTTAGTGCCCGCGGCGTCAGGCCACCGAGGCGGGGAACCGTTCCCAGACCCGGTGGGCGGCCATCAACCGCCGCACGGCGGGGAAGACCTCCGTGGCCGAGTCGCCGGACACCACGCCCGGTGTGCCGGAGACTACCGGGGTTGGCGCGGATCTTCCTCGCCCTGGCGACCTCGACCGGGGTGTCGGTGAACGCGTTCTCGGCGTCACCGGCGACGAACGGGTTGCCGCCGTCCAGCGAGTTCGGCCGGTAGGGCGCGACCCCGGCGTGTACGGCGTGCTGATGGAAGCCGTCCCGGAACATGTCGTTGACCGGGCAGTGCGCCCGGTTGACCGGGGTCTGCGCGAAGTTCGGGCCGCCCAGCCGGGTGATCTGGGTGTCGAGGTAGGAGAACAGCCGCGTCTGCAGCAGCGGGTCGTCGGTGACGTCGATGCCCGGCGGCAGGTGACCGACGTGGGAGGCGACGCCTCGTCGACGAGCCGGAAGGTGTGGACGCCGAAGCCCTCCATCATCCGGTAGGAGCGCGGGATCCCGCGGTCGGACATGTTCCACATGGTGTGGTGCTGCGCCTCGGTGTGCCGGGACACGAAGTCCCAGAACGTGTCGTGGGCGCTCTGCGCCTGGGGGATCTCCCGGTCCGGGTGCGGCTTGCCCGCGTGGATGACGTCGGGGAACTTGACGCCGTCCTGGATGAAGAACACCGGGATGTTGTTGGCGACCAGGTCCCCTCGACGGTCGCCGGGGCGCTGCCCGGCGACCCGGGAACGTCCGGCGTCAGGGGGTCGGTCACCTTCTCGGCCGCGTTCTCCACGACATCCTTGACGGCCTTGGCGGGCTTGCCGGCATCCATTCGGCGAAATCCTCCATGGAGCGATCCGGGCACGTCCGCGCCGCAGTACCCGCAGGTAGGAGAGCCGAACACGCCGGTCCGCCCGAGGACCGGCCGCCGCGGCACCATGCGTGCCCGGTGTTACTTCAGGGCGTTCGCGGCGAGCCGGAGATCGGTGAAGGCCCGGTCGAGATGGGCGTGCAGGTCGTCGGCGGGGTCGGCGCCCCACCGGCGGATGGCGGCCGCGTAGGTGTCCATGCCCACCTGGGCGCACAGGGCCGCGAGCGGCTCGGCGACGCCGCGGGCGCGGAGTGCCTCGGTGAGCGCGGCGACGAGGGCCGCGCTCTTGGCCAGTGCCCGTTCCTGCAGGGCCGGCGTGGCGGCGATGACCGGCGCCCGCCGCCTGGTGACCGGGAGGTTGCGTTCGATCAGCGGCACGGCCTGGTGGAACGCGGCCCGCAGGGTG
This sequence comes from Microbispora sp. CSR-4, assembly GCF_008033685.1. Lineage (NCBI taxonomy): Bacteria > Bacillati > Actinomycetota > Actinomycetes > Streptosporangiales > Streptosporangiaceae > Microbispora > Microbispora sp. CSR-4. The sequence continues at coordinate 19,785 of NZ_VJVX01000052.1, read as the reverse complement.
GGCAGCGGCTTGGTGCCGGCCGGCACCGCCGCGACCGCGCCGGTCAGCAGGTCGCGCAGCTGGGCCTCGCCGTCGAAGAAGACCTCGCGCTTGTCGGCGAAGTGGCGGAAGAAGGTCCGCTCGGTGACCCCGGCGCGGGCGGCGATGTCCCCGGTCGTGGTCTTGTCGTAGCCACGCTCCAGATACAGCTCCAGCGCGGCCTCCTGGAGGCGCAGCCGCACTTCATCCCCGTTCCGTGGCACGGCTGTGACCCTATCACAGGCGACAGTGACTGACACGAAGTTGCGTCAGTGACTGTCGCATCGTACAGTCAGCGACTGACGCAAATGCGTCAGTCACTGACGTTAAGAAGGTCATCGTGGAACAGCGATTCACCGGCAGGACGGTCGTGGTCACCGGAGCCGGTTCCGGCATCGGCGAGGGCATCGCACGGCGGTTCGCGGCCGAAGGGGCCAACGTCGTGCTCGCCGCGCGGCGCAAGGACCGGCTGGAGGCCCTCGCGGCCGAGCTCGGCGCCCACCGTGCGCTCCCCGTCGCCACCGACGTCACCCGCCAGGACGAGGTGCGGGCGATGATCGACGCCGGCGCCGCCCGGTTCGGCGGCATCGACGTCCTGGTCTCCAACGCCGGCGTCGGCCTCGGCAAGGAGTTCGCGGACACGACACTGGCGGACTGGCGGCTCCTCATGAGCACCGACGTCGACAGCTGCTTCTTCGGCGCGCAGGCGGCGCTGCCGTACCTGAAGGACAGCCGCGGCAGCATCGTCCACATCGCCTCGGCCTCCGGCCTCGGCGGCGACCGCATGCTCACCGCCTACAACGCGGCCAAGGGCGCGGTCGTGAACTTCACCCGCGGGCTCGCCTTCGACCTCGGCCATTTCGGCATCCGGGTGAACACCGTCGCCCCGTCGCTGACCGGACCGGAAGAACTGGCGGCCGAGCACGCCGACCTCGTCGAACGCTTCAACCAGCGCCGGGCGCTCGCCGGCTTCAGCACCCCGGCCGACGTCGCCGCCGCCGTCGGCTTCCTGGCCTCGGACGACGCCCGTTTCATCACCGGCGTCATCCTGCCCGTCGACGGCGGCATCACCGCCGGCAGCGGCCAGCCCTCCCTGTTCTGAAAGGACCTCCCATGCCCGGAATCAACGACGCGCTCGACCCGGAGCTCGCCACCGCGTTCGCCGCGATGCCCAAGGCCGCGAACGGCACCCTGCTCGACCTCTCCGACATCCCTGGCCTGCGCGCGCGGATGCGCGCGGCCCGCGCCCACCTGGCCCCGGCCCCTGCGGACCCGCGGGTCACGATCGAGACGCTGCGCATCCCCCGGGCCGACCGGACCGAGCTCGAAGTGGTCCTCTATCGCCCGGCCGGCGCCGGGCACGCCCTCCCCGCGCTGGTCTGGTTCCACGCCGGCGCCCAGGTCCTCGGCGACAACGCCCGCGACGACGACGCCTACCACACCGCCCTGGCCCTGGACCTCGGCCGCGTCCTGGCCGCCGTCGTCTACCGGCTCGCCCCGGAGACCCCGGCTCCCGGTGCCGCCGAGGACGGCTACCTCGCCTACACCCACCTCGTCGAGCACGCCGCCGAGCACCGGATCGACCCGCACCGGATCGGGCTCGCCGGTGCCAGCGGCGGCGGAGCGCCCGCCGCGGCCACCGCGCTCATGGTGCGCGATCGGCACGCCGTACGGCCGTGCTCGCTGTCCCTGCTCTACCCGATGCTCGACGACCGCCTGGAGTCGCCGTCGAGCTTCGAGGCCGTCTCCGAGGTCGTCTTCACCCGTACGGACATGGGGCTCGCCTGGGCCGCGGTCCTGGGCGACCGGCTGGGCACGGACGACGTGCACCCCTACTCCGCGCCCGGCCGGGCCACCGATCTCGCCGGCCTGCCGGACACCTTCGTCGCCGTCGCCCAGTTCGACGTGCTGCGCGACGAGGGCATCGACTTCGCCCGCCGGCTGACCGCCGCCGGTGTGCCGGTCGACCTGCACCTCTACGCCCGCGCGTTCCACGCATGGGATCGCTTCGCGGCCACGTCGGCCCTGGCCCGCTCGTTCGAGCAGACGTGGCACGCCTTCCTCCGCCGCAGCCTGCACGGCTGAGCCGCCTCCGAGCCCGGCGGCCGCAGGCGTACCCGGGAGTTCACGCCTCCCGGATGCTGACGGCGGCGTCAGGGTGCCGGTCGGCCGTGAACCGCCTGTGACCGGAGGTAGGCGCGCCATCCCCCGTGCCCGGTGATGTCGGCCGCGCCCCGCAGCCCTTCGGGGGCGCAGAGGAAGCCCGGCACGTTCGCGCCGTCGGCCAGCTCGACCTGGCCGAACGTCATCGGGCGGGGAAGGGCCGCGAGCATGTCGCCCAGCCCTTCGGCGGGCAGCTCCCACACCTCGCACTCGATGGCCGCGCCGCCTTCGGCGACCCGTACGAGCCCGGGTTTGGGCGGGTCGGTGGCCAGGGCGTGCAGCCGATAACGCGCGGCGGTCGTGGAGGCGGCCACCAGGCGGGCGCCGCGCGTGATGAGCTCGTGGTTGAGCGGCTGTCCCGACAGGTGCGCGCCGACCACCGCGAGCCGTACGACCGGCTGGAGCAGCCGGGCGATGGCGGCCAGGTCGTCGTCGGCGTGGGCCCGGCCGACGAGCATGACGCCGTACGGCAGGCCGTCCACCTGCCCGGCCGGTATGGCAAGCGCGCACATGTCGAAGAGGTTGACGAAGTTGGTGAAGCGGCCGAGGTCGCTGTTGACGCCGACGGGGTCGGCCGCGACCTGTGCCGGCGTGGGATGGCGCGGGGTGACCGGCAGGAGCAGCGCGTCGCGGTCGCCCAGCAGGGAGAAGGCCCGCTCCCGCAGCTCCGCGAGCCGTTCCCGGTCGGCGAACAGGCGGTGGGCGGGCAGGTCGCGGGCGGCGGTGATGATGGAGGCGACGACCGGATCCAGGTCGGGGCCGCCCTTCTCGACGAACGCGCCGACGGCGGTGTAGCGCTCGGCGACGAACGCCCCCTGGTAGAGCAGCGCGGCGGCCTCCAGGAAGGGGCCGGGGTCGATCGGGCCGGCCTCCACGCCCGCCCAGGCCAGCCGTCCCGCCGTCGCCTCGAACGCCTCGGCCCAGCCCGGGGCCAGCGGGCCGAGATCGGCGGTGGCGGGCACGGCCACCCGCCACGGCCCTGTACGGCGGGCCGGACGGGACGCGGGCCGTGCGGAGGAGCCGGTCATCATGGCCAGTGCCCGCTGGGCCTCGGGGAGCGTGCGGGCGAAGACGCTGACGCAGTCGAGGCTCCGGCAGGCAGGCACCACGCCGTCCGCAGAGATCAGGCCACGGGTCGGCTTGATCCCCACGATGCCGTTGAAGGCGGCCGGAACCCGGCCCGAGCCCGCGGTGTCGGTGCCGAGCGCGAGGTCGGCCAGGCCGAGTGCGACGGCGACCGCCGAGCCCGAGCTGGATCCCCCGGAGATCCGGGCCGGGTCCGTGGCGGCGCGCACCGCGCCGTACGGGCTGCGGGTGCCCACGAGCCCGGTGGCGAACTGGTCCAGGTTGGTGGTGCCGAGCACGATCGCGCCGGCCTCGCGCAGGGCGGCCACGGCGGGGGCGTCGGCGTCCGGGAGGTAGGCGTAGGAGGGGCAGCCCGCGGTGGTCGGCAGTCCGGCCACGTCGATGTTGCCCTTCACCGCCAGCAGGCGGCCCGCGAGGGGAAGGGGTTCGCCGCCCGCCACCCGGGCGTCCACGGCGGCGGCCTCGTCCTCAACGTCGGCCTGCGGCCGCAGGTCGATCCAGATCTCCGGACGGCCGGTCTCGGCGATCCGCGCGTAGGCCCTGCGGACCCGGTCCAGTGCCGTCTCAGCCACGATCACTCCTCAGCACCACCATCGGGACGCCCGCCTCGACCTGCTCACCGGGCCTGACCAGGACGCGTTCGACCACGCCGTCCTCCGGGGCCAGGACGGCGGACTCCATCTTCATCGCCTCCAGCACGATCAGCGGTTCCCCCTCGGCGACCCGCCTGCCGGGTGTGACGCCGATCTGCCAGACGCTCGCGGCGAACTCCGCCTCCACCACCCGGCAGCCCGGCGGGACGTCCAGCTCGGTCTCGGCCGGGCCCGGTGGCTGCTCCGCGCGGTCGAACTCGCCCGCCGCCTGCCAGGCCGCGCGCTCGGCCGCGAAGGCGGCGGCCTGCCGTTCGCGGAAGGCCGCGATGGAGCCGGCGTGCTCGTCGAGGAAGCGGCGATAGTCGGCGAGCCGGAACACTCCTTCTTCGATCTTGGGTTCGAGGCGCCCGGCCGCCAGGTCGGCGCGCAGTTCGAGCAGCTCTTCGGCCGTCACCGGATACCAGCGGATCCGGTCGAAGAAGCGCAGCAGCCAGGGCGAGCCGGGCTCGAACGCGCCGCGCTGCTGCCAGCTCGACCACACCTGCGTGGTGCGGCCGACGAACTGGTAGCCGCCCGGTCCCTCCATGCCGTAGATGCACAGGTACGCGCCGCCGATGCCGACGGAGTTCTCGGCGGTCCAGGTGCGGGCGGGGTTGTACTTGGTCGTGACCAGGCGGTGCCGGGGATCGAGCGGGGTGGCCACGGGCGCGCCGAGATAGACGTCGCCGAGCCCGAGGACGAGATATTCGGCGTCGAAGACGATGCGATGGACCTCGGCCTCGTCCTCCAGGCCGTTCACCCGCCGGATGAACTCGATGTTCGACGGGCACCAGGGCGCGTCGTCGCGCACGCCCGCCATGTAGCGGGCGATGGCCTCCCGGGTGGCGGGATCGTCCCACGACAGGGGCAGGTGGACGACGCGGCTGGGCACCTCCAGCTCCCCGGTGGGCGGCAGACCGGCCTCGATGTGGAGCAGTTCGACCAGCAGGTCGCGCTGCGAGAGCACGGCCGGGTCGAGATGGACCTGAAGCGACCGGATGCCGGGGGTGAGGTCGACGACACCAGGCAGGTCGCGGGCGGCGACCGCCTCCGACAGCGCGTGCACCCGCATGCGCAGGCCCAGGTCGAGCTCCATCGGGCCATACTCGACGAGGATGTTGTCGTCGCCGCTGCGCCGGTAGGTGACGGCGGGCCGCTCGCCGGTCTCGGGGAGACGGTGCAGCACGCCGCCGTCGCCGGGGACGCCGATCGCGGGCGGCACGGGGACGAAGGTGACGGTGTCTCCCGGCCGGAGCTGGCCGAGTTTCCAGCGTTCCGAGGTGACGACGGTGGCCGGGCACACGAACCCGCCGAGCGAGGGGCCGTCGGGGCCGAGCACGACCGGCATGTCGCCGGTGTAGTCCACCGCGCCCACCGAATAGGGGGTGTCGTGGATGTTGGACGGATGCAGTCCCGCCTCTCCCCCGTCGAGGCGGGCCCAGCGCGGTTTGGGGCCGACCAGGCGGACGCCGGTGCGCGCGGAGTTGTGGTGGACCTTCCACTGGGCGGCGTAGAAGTCGCGGATGTCCTCGTCGGTGAAGAACTCGGGGTTGGCGTGCGGGCCCTCGACCACGCCGATCCGCCAGGCGTGCCCGAACTCGGGCCGCTCCGCCAGGGTTACACCACCGTCCGCGCCGCCGTCGTAGAGGCGGCCCCCGTGAAGGACGTCACCCGCGCGCAGGGCCCGGCCGCCGTGGCCGCCGAACCCGCCGAGCGTGAACGTCGCGGCGCTGCCCAGATAGGCGGGCACGTCGAACCCGCCCGCGACGAGCAGGGAGACCCGCAACCCCGGCCCTTCGGCGGCGCCGATGTCCAGCACGCCGCCGGCGGGCACGGTGACCGGCTCCCACTGCGGCACCGGCGTGCCGTCCACGGTGACGGGCGTGGGCGCGCCGGTGACGCAGACGGTGGCGGCGTGGCTGAAGCGCAGCGCCGGGCCCCGCAGCGTGCACTCCAGGCCGGGCGCGCCGGGGTCGTTGCCGAGGACGGCGTTGCCATATCTGAAGGAGCGGTCGTCCATCGGTCCGGACGGCGGCACGCCCACCTGCCAGTAGCCGGCGCGTCCCGGCCAGTCCTGAACGGTCGTGAGCGTGCCGGGGCGCACCACCTCGACGCGCCGGGAGCCGTCGGCGAGCCCGGCCAGGGTAGCGGTGCCGTGCGTTGCCGCCCGTACGGAGGGGTCGCCGGCGGCGGCGCGCAGCAGCCCGACGTTGGTCTCGACGCCGTCGATCCTGGTCTCGGCCAGCGCCGCGGCCAGCCGGTCGAGTGCCTGTTCCCGGTCGGCGCCGTGCGCGATCACCTTGGCGAGCAGCGGGTCGTAGGCGCTGCTCACCTGGGTGCCCGTCTCGACCCAGCCGTCGACCCGTACGCCCGGGGGGAACGCGACGTGGGTGAGCAGGCCCGCGCTGGGCCGGTGGTCGCGGCTAGGGTCCTCGGCGTAGACCCGGGCCTCGACGGCGTGGCCGACGGCCACGGGCGGGGTGCGCAGGGCGGCGTGCACGTGCCCGGCGTCGCCCTGGGCCAGGCGCAGCATCCACTCGACCAGGTCGACGCCGTAGATCGCCTCGGTGACCGGGTGCTCCACCTGGAGACGGGTGTTGACCTCCAGGAAGTACGGCTCGGCGCGCACGGGGTCGTAGATGAACTCGACGGTGCCGGCCGACCGGTAGCGCACGGAGGCGCACAGACCGGCGGCGCTGTCCGCGAGCCTGGCCCGCACGGCCGGCGGCAGGCCGGGCGCGGGTGCCTCCTCCAGCACCTTCTGGTGGCGCCGCTGCAGCGAGCAGTCGCGGTCGCCGAGCGCGACGACGTTGCCCATGCCGTCGCCGAAGACCTGCACCTCGACATGCCGGCCCCCCTCGACCAGGCGCTCCAGGAACAGCCCGGCCGAGGCGAAGCTCGCGGCGGCCGTACGCTCGACGCTCTGCCACGCCTGGGCCAGTTCGCCGGCGTCGCGGCAGGCGCGCATGCCGATGCCGCCGCCTCCGCCGGTGGCCTTGAGCATGACCGGATAGCCGATGTCGCTCGCGGCGTCCAGGGCCGCGTCGAGGTCGGGGAGCAGGCCGGTGCCGGGGAGCAGGGGCACCCCGGCCGCCTCGGCGGCGGCGCGGGCGGTGTGCTTGGCCCCGAACAGGTCGAGCTGCTCGGGAGTGGGACCGACGAAGGCCAGCCCTGCGGCCTCGACCCGGCGCGCGAAGGCGGCGTCCTCCGACAGGAAGCCATAACCGGGGTGGACGGCGTCCGCGCCGCTGTCCAGGGCGGCCCGCAGCACGCGATCGGCATCGAGGTAGCTCTCCCTGGCCGGAGCGGGGCCGAGCCGTACGGCGTGGTCGGCCAGGCGGACGTGGGCGGCGCCCCGGTCGGCGTCGGAGTAGACGGCGACCGTGCGCAGCCCGAGGCGGCGGGCGGTGGCGATGACGCGGACGGCGATCTCGCCCCGGTTGGCGACGAGGAGGGTGTTCATCGCACCGTCATCCGTACGGGCGTGGGGTCGAAGCCGTTGCACGGGTTGTTGATCTGCGGGCAGTTGGAGACCAGGACCAGCACGTCGGTCTCGGCGCGCAGGGTGACCGCGAGGCCGGGGGCGGAGATGCCGTCCACGATGCCGAGCGTGCCGTCGGCCTCGACCGGGACGTTCATGAACCAGTTGATGTTGCTGACCAGGTCGCGCTTGCCGAGCCCGTGGCGGCTGCCCTCGATGAGGAAGTTCTCGACGCAGGCGTGCTGGGAGTAGGTGTGGTGCCCGTAGCGCAGGGTGTTGGACTCCTTGGAGCAGGCGCCGCCGACGGTGTCGTGGCGGCCGCAGGTGTCCGCGACGACGGTCATCAGCGGGGTGTGCTCGTTCGACAGCAGCACGCTGCCGGTGGTGAGGAAGATGTTGCCCTGGGCGTGGATGGTGTCGGGGGCGCTGTAGCGGACGGCCGTGTCGTGCGCGTCGTACAGCAGGAAGTCGACCGCCTGGTTGCCGCCGAGGTCGGTGATGGTCAGCTCCTGCCCGGCGCGGATGACGGCCGACCAGGGGGCGCGGGCGGCGACGGTGACGTCGAGCACGGACGTGTCGGTGAGGGTCATCGGGTCACCTCGGCGGTGTTGAGGAAGGCGCGGCGGCCTTCGGGGCTCGCCTGCCACAGGGGGTCGTCGGGTGCGGTGGGCCGGGCGCGCCAGGCCAGGACCTCCAGCGTGGTGCAGGTGTAGGCGGGGCGCGGGTCGATGGGGTGCGCGGTGTTGGCGATGAGCACGACCAGCGGCATCTCGGCGCGCAGGGTGACCGACGCGCCGGGCCCGGCCGAGCCGGTGAAGATCAGGCCGCCGTCGGGGCCGACCCTGACCCCCTGGAAGAAGGAGATCGACGGGGGCAGGTCCCGGGGCTGCAGGCCGTGCTTGGCGGCGGCCAGCGTGAACAGCTCCCGCCCGGCGGGGGACGCGCCCTGCGGCGAGCCGTCGCCGTACCGCTCGATGTTGCGCCGCAGGGTGGAGGTCCCGCAGATGGTGTCATGGCGGCCGGAGGTGTCGGCGACCATCGAGGCCAGCACGCGGCCCTGGTCCGACAGCAGCAGGTGGCCTTCGCCGATGTAGGCGTTCCACAGCACCTTGACGGTGTCGGCGACGTTGAGCCGTTCCCAGGGGCGGCCCTCGACGTAGAGCAGCAGGTGTGCGCAGGCGTCGCCGGCGAGGTCGGTGAGGCGCAGCTCGGTGCCCCGGGCCAGCACCTTGTGGGTGTAGCCGCCCCCGGCGACGGTCTCGGCCCACACGAGGTCGGCGGGGTCGACGCCGTCCGGCGGGGCGGGCCAGTCGGAGGCCGGGAGCACCGGCATGGTGTCGCTCGTGGTGCCTTCCTGTGCTCGGGCGTGCTCGCGCGCGCCGTACGTCGTGCTGGTCGCCATGACGCGATCTCCTCGGGGGGTGGAAGTTCCGGGGGCGAATTTCTGTCGCATGACAGAAATTAGGCGGCGCATGTTTCCTCTCACGCGCCGCGACGTTTCCCATCCGTTACCGGAAGCGCACAGCGGCGGCGCCCGTCCGGAGGTGTGCGACGATCGTCCGGTGAGTGCCAGTTCCACCGTCAGAAGAGTCGGCAGGCCGCGAGCCGTCGAACGGCCCCGAAGTGAGCTGAGCCCCCGGGAGGAGATCCTGACGGCGGCGGCGGAGTTGTTCACGACGCACGGCTACGCCGCGACCTCGACGCGGGCGATGGCCGAGCGGGCCGGGATCAGGCAGGCGTCGATCTACCACTATTTCGGCGGCAAGGAGGACATCCTCGCCGAACTGCTGGAGAGCACGGTGCGGCCCTCGCTGGAGACCGCCCGCGCTCTCACCGGCGGCACGCCGGAGCAGCGGCTGTGGGAGCTGTGCTACTGCGACGCCAGGCTGCTGTGCTCGGGCCCCCACAACCTGGGCGCGCTCTATCTGCTGCCCGAGGTGCACACCGAACGGTTCGCCGCCTTCCGCCGCATGCGCGACGAGCTCAAGGACACGTACGGCCGGCTGCTGGCGGAAACCTCCGCCGGAGCGGCGCTGACGCCCGCCGAGCGGGCGCTGCGCACCGATCTGCTGTTCGCGCTGATCGAGGGCGTCATCCTGATCCGCAGGGACGCTCCGGGCGAGATGGCCGCCGACGTCCTGGAGACGCTGGCGGCCGCCACCGCCGACGCGGCGCTACGCCTGGCCGGCGTTCCCGACGGGGATCTGCCCGGCCTGCGCGACACGGGCCGCGGGCCGGCGTAGCCGCCGGTAGAGCGCGCCCAGGGCCACGACCGCCGCCAGGAAGAGCACAGTGAACCACTGGAAGAACCAGTGGCCGGTGATCGGCGCGTACACCTCGGCCCTCGGCCACGCCAGGTTGACCGCCATCGCCAGGCCGTAGCAGAGGGCCAGCGCGTTGACCGGCAGGCCCCAGCGGCCCATGCTGAACAGCCGGCTGCCGTCCTCGGCGAACCCGGCCGGCGCCCCGCCCCGCCAGCCGCCGCGCAGGCGCTGGAGCAGCAGCGGGCCCGTCACCATCGCGTACGCCAGGTAGAGCAGCACGATGCAGGTGGTGCCGATGGCCAGGAACGCCTCCGGAGAGGCGAAGTTGAGCAGCAGGATGGCCGCCGCGCCCATCCCGGTGACCAGCGCGGGCCCGGTCGGCATCCCGCTGCGGGGCGAGACCCTGGACAGCGCCTTGGACCAGGGCATCGCCCCGTCGCGCGACATGGAGAACAGCATCCTGGTGGCGGCGGTCTGGATCGCCAGGGTCGCCACGGTGATCGCGAGCACCACGTCGGCCAGCAGCAGCTTGCCCACCCAGTCGCCCAGCCTGCTGGTGAGCACGTACGACAGGCCCTCGGAGGCCAGCCTCCCGTCGGTCAGGCTGGGCGCGGCGAGCAGACCGGCGAACAGGATGAGCCCCCCGAGCCCCCCGGCCGCCGTGAGCGCGGTCAGGATCGTATGCGGCGCGACCCGCCGGGGGTTGCGGGTCTCCTCGCTCAGCTCCCCCGCGCTGTCGAACCCGATGAGGACGTAGGCGGCGGTGAACGAGCCGACCAGCAGCGCGCCGATGGCTCCGCCTTGCCCGCCGGTGCTGAGCGTGATGCCGGGGCCGTGCTCGGCGTGGGTGAGCAGCAGCACCACGATGAGCACCGCCCCGATGATCTCGGCGGTGACGCCGATCCCGTTGACCCGGGCGAGAACGCGGTTGTCGACGACGTTGATGGTCGTGGTGAGCGCGAGCAGCACCAGGCCGAGGATCGCGGCGTTGGCCGCACCGGTGGCCGTCGTGGGCGTGGGGTCGCCGCCGACGAGCTGGAAGCCCGGCCAGATCGCGGGCAGCACGACCTGGAGGGCGAGCGCCGCCGCCGCGATCACCACGATCTGCCCGAGGATCATGATCCATCCGGCGAACCAGCCGAACGCCGCCGTGCTGAGCCGCGTCGACCACTGGTAGATGGAGCCGGAGATCGGATAGCGGGCCGCCAGCTCGGCGAAGTTGAGGGCGACCAGGATCTGCCCTGCCAGCACCACGGGCCAGGTCCAGAAGAAGGCGGGGCCTCCGAAGGCGTACCCGAACGCGAAGAACTGGAAGACCGTGGTCAGCACGGAGATGAAGGAGAATCCGGCGGCGAAGGAGGCGTACCTGCCCATGCTGCGGTGCAGCTCCTGGCGGTAGCCGAACGTCTGCAGGGCGCTCTCGTCGGTGGGGGGCGAGGAAGGGACGGTGACGGCCATCGGGGCTCCGGGCGCTGGGGGGATTTCTGTCGATTGACAGATATGTACGGGGCCGTCGTTTCCCCGGCGTCACGCGCGCGTTCATCCGCCGTAACGCATCCCTCACCGCCCGACCGTCGCTCGCCCGCTGCGGGCATCCCCTGATCGGTCCGCACAGCGGGGCCTGCTCGGGCAGGTCGTTGCCGAGGCGCAGCTCGGCGCGCACCCGGCCCGGCCGGGCCGGGACGGTGAACTCGATCGCCCCGCCGCGCGTGAGGTGCTGGTCGAGCGGCGTCCGGCCATCGGCGACGACGCGCAGCGAGCCGTCGGTGAGCGCGTCGAGCGAGCGCACGCGCGGCGCCTCACCCGGACGTCGCCGCCGATGACGGACACGAAGTGTCCGCCCCGCTTGGCCTCGATACACGTTCCACCCTTCATGCGGGCGATGACCGCCGGGTGGCCTGGACCTGAACGTCGGGCGAGGCCTTGTCTCATGGACTCGCGCCGGTGGCGGCTGACTCGTCATGGCCAGGAAGTGCTGGAGCACGCGGAGCCGGACAGCATGCGCCACAGGCTCTGCCGACGCCACATGTGAGGCCGGCCTTCATCGTGCGCCTTCATCGTGCTCAGTGCGCCGCGCGCACCATAGTGCTCAGTGCGCCGCGCGCACCATAGTGCTCAGTGCGCCGCGCGCACCGCCGAGACCAGTCCGCCGGCGCCCTCGTCAAGCTGCGGCGGGGTGAGCATCGGGCGCCCGTAGACGTCGGCGCGCTCACGCAGGGTGAAGGTCTCCGCCTCCCAGCCGAGGCCGTGCAGCCAGCCGACCGGGTCTTCCGGCATCTCCCAGACCCACATCGATGCCGCCGATCCCGGAGTGGCGTCCTCGCGGAAGCGTTCGAGCACCCCGCGCGAGCCCAGTGTCAGACCCATCCTGCTGCCTGCGGCGGACAGCGCGCCGACCCGTTCGAGCAGCGACTGCACCGCGTCCTCGGGCAGATAGATCAGCAGTCCCTCGGCGATCCACACCGTCGGCTGCGCCGGATCGTGCCCGGCCGCGGCCAAGGCGCCGGGCCAGTCCTCATGCAGGTCGACCGGGACGGTGATCCGCTCGCAGCGCGGAACGGCCCGCTCCTGACGCAGCACCGACGCCTTGAAGTCCAGCGGTTCGGCTGTGTCGACCTCGAACAGCCGGGTCCCCTCAGGCCAGTCCATCCGGAAGGCCCTGCTGTCCATCCCGGCTCCGAGCAGCACGACCTGCCGGACGCCGGACGCGACCGCCCGCTCGAGCAGGTCGTCGAGGAACTTCGTCCGGATGACGATGGAGAAGGCCACACCGAGCCGGCGGCACTGCGCCGCCTCGTCCGCGCGCGGGGGCGGCGGCGCCCCAGGGTCTCTCCCACCGGCCATGGCGAAGGCCTGCGCCAGCGGGTCGCGGAACAGCGGCTGCTCGCGTGCCGTCTCCATCGCCCTCACCCGGGCCACGCCCACGGCCGTGGCCCACACCCCGGACGGCTCGACCCGTCCCCCCGCATCAGTCACGCGTTCAGCCTAGCCAGCGCAAAGACCCGAGCGTAGATCGGCGATCGACGCGGCCCTCCGCCTGGACATCTTCCAAGGAAACGATGTCGTCGAGCACTCAGGCAGCTCTTCTGGTTCACCGGACAGCCGGCGTCGGTGATCGTGATGTCGACGCTGAACCCGCTGCCCACGATGTGTCCGTGCACCTGGCGCCACCGTCCCCCTCTCCAGCCGGCGGCGGGCCACCCGGAGGAAGCCTGGTCAAACCTTCTCCGGGTGTGATCCGCGCCATATTTTCGGTCTGACCGGAATCCTTCTCTCGGCTCGAGGTGTTGCCATTCCGGATAATCGCCCCAAAGAAGGACAAAGAAGTGCCCTTGCCTGCGGCGACGCTGCGCTCTTTTCGCCATCACAACTACCGCCTCTGGGCAGGAGCAGACCTGGTCTCGGTCACTGGCACCTGGATGCAGGTGCTGGGTGTCAACTGGCTGATCCTCTCGGCCACCGGATCGGCGACCAGCGTGGGCCTCAGCCTGGTCCTCCAGGCCGCACCCACGCTCCTGCTGGGGCTGTGGGGCGGCTCCCTGGCCGACCGGCTCCCCGCCCGCCCGGTCGTGCTCGCCACGCAGGTGGCTCAGGCGGCGCTCGCCGCTCTCCTCGCGCTCACCGCCGCGGGCGCCCCCGGCTCCGTGGCACCGGTGTACGCCATCGTGTTCGCGAGCGGCGTCGTGAACGCCATCGGCGGCCCGGCCCTCGGCAGATTCGGGGCCGAGGTGGTCCCCGCGCGGGACCTGCCGAACGCCTTCGCGCTGGGATCGATCATCAATTCGGCCGGCCGCATCCTCGGCATGAGCCTGGCCGGGGCCCTTCTCCCACTCACCGGCACGGCCGGCCTGTTCCTCGTCAACGCCCTGAGCTTCGCCGCCGTCATCGTGGCCGTCCTCGCCATGCGCGCCTCCGAGATGCACCGGCTCCTGCACTCCGAGACGGACCGGGGCGGGGTGCGCGCCGGCCTGTCCTACGTGCTTCGCACGCCCTGGCTCGTGGTGCTGCTGGCGCTCGCGCTGATTCTGGGCAGCCTGGGCCGCAACTACCAGGTCACCATGGCGGCGATGAGCTCCGGACCGCTGGCCGCCGGCGCCGGAGGATACGGGCTGCTGTCGACGATCTTCGCGATCGGCACGGTGATCGGCGGGGTGATCGCCGCCGGACGTCCCCGCCTCACGGTGGCCCTGCTGCTCGTCACCGCGCTGCTGACCGGCGTGGGCCAGAGCGTCAGCGGCTTCATGCCCGGCCTGGCCGCCTTCGGCGCGCTCATGCTGCCGATCGCCGCCGGCGCTGTGATCATCGACACCACCCTCGCGACCCGCGCCCAGCTGGACAGCCCCGACCACATGCGCGGCCGGGTCATCGCCGTCCAAGGCGTGGTCAGCGCGGGCGCGGGGGCCATCGGCGGGCCGCTTCTCGGCCTGCTCTGCGACATCGTGGGCCCCCGCGTGACTTTGCAGGTCACCGGTGTCGTGGTGGTCCTGGCCACCGTGGCCGCCGGGCTCGCCCTGGCCCGGCTGCGCGGGCGCGCGCCGGCCCGGCCCGCCCTCGCGCATGCGGCTCCCCTTCAGTTGCCGCCCGAGCCTGAGCCGCCCGGCCGGGAGCCCGCCCAGCAGCGTGTCCCCGCCGGTGTGGCGTCCGGTCCGGCCGAGCAGGCGCCCGCGCTGGCATGATCCGTCCGCCCTGGGCGTCTCCCCGACCGAGCGCCGCCCCTGCGCCCTGCACCCGCACGGGGTCGGTACGTCGCGCGCTGCGTCCAGGTTGAAGCTGCGCCAGTTCGCAGACGCGATCTACCCGGTTCTCCAACAGCACGGAAGAACGTCTGCCGCATCGAACAGTTCCCGTCGCGGCATATTCGCCGACCGTGGGATCGGCCGGAACCGTCCTCACGACGTCCGCAGCGGTTAGCTTGCAGTCGGCTGCGACCCTACTCGCCGAACCGCTGCCGGGCGTCTGGCCCGAGATCGCCCGGAGGCTGGTGCGCCAGGCCCACCGCGAGCACCCGTACTCCGCCTGAGGCTCCGCACCCTGGTCACCGCCGGCGATTCGGCCCATTCTTGGGTGGGAGGTGCCGGCATGCTCTACCGGATCCTGGCGGACACGATCACGAGCTGGGTGGACGCGGACATCCCCCGCGACGACGGCGAGCGGCCCTCGGGCACGCGGCTGCGCGGGGCGTGAGCGTCGGGCGGTCCGTGCTCCTCGCTGAACGGGCTGCCCCTGCCACCGCTGAACAACCGCCGGGTCCGGTTCTGGTAGACCGAGGAGGGCTGGCGCGTGTACGGCCGGAACCATTGGGCCGAGCTGCGCGAGGCGGGTCACACCGTACGGGTGATCCGCATCAAGAACGCCCCGGGCTCACGGGTGGCCTACCGCGACCGCTACCAGGTCGCCCTTCTCCCTCCGTCGTCAGGAAAGCACTGACGACCGCCGCCGGATCCCGGCGATGAGCAGCCCGCCACGCGCCGGCGGGCCGCGGTTGGAACCCGTGCGAACTATCCGGCTGATATATCCCGGTAGTGACCTACCGATTCACGGCCCGTGTCGCCGGCGGCGACGAAGACTTCGACGAAAATTACCGGCAGGCCGGGATAGCGGAAAACGAGGACGGCAGCGGCTTCATGCTGATCTTCATGAGTGGCATCGAAGAAGCCGGCGACCAAGACGCGGATCTCGGCCTGGACACTCACTTGCCTGGTCACCGCAGACCAGCGAACCGCCTACGGTTGCGTTCGAGAAGTCACTATCCGCGATGACGCATTACGCATTGTGCTCACCCCTGCGGCTCTAGAGGACCTCGGCTTGGACGACCCGGTCATCGGCCCTCCCCGCCGCTGATCTTTACGGTGAGGACTGCCCGAGCTCGAGTCAATGCTTTGAGCAGCACAAATGTCCCTTGATAAGCGGTTTCCGAAACCATCCCCGCTACCTGCCAGTAGGAACTTGGGACCACTGGTCGCGAGCTTTCCTGCAAACACTGGCCGACGGCGACTTGGAGGTGTATAGAGACATATGTACTACATCTGTAACGCTCCATAATCTGCCTGCTCAAGCGAGGTCACTACTGCACCCGATGGGAAACGAGCAGGGGATGCGATGCGGCGACTGCCAATCACGCACCCCTGGCGGTAACACTTGCGCCGATTGTCCCTGGGCAGTCCCAACAGCGGACAAGGCTCCATCAGTCACCTTCTCAGATCGCCTTACCGAGGAAGATCTTCTAGCCCACACCCCCGTTGTGGACGTCGCAGAAGCCGATTATCAGGTAACCCGATACTTATGCTGCGCGGCCGAGTCAGACCCTATGTTCGCGCAGAACCTCGTTGCCCACATCATTCGGCAACCTCGCCGTGGCATCGCGATGTCCCCGGGTCTTGATGTCGTGGGCGTGCTCCGGCATGCATGCGCGGCGCGTAGGCGGCGGGCAATCCGGGACTGCGTCCTCACCGCCGTAAACCTGCCACTGACCCTAGTGGTATTGGGTTCAATTATCAGTGCTGCATTGACCGTCTCACTCGAACCTCTTGCTTTACTGCCATGGGCAATCGGCTTATCGACAATCGTCTCCTCGCTTGTGCTGTATCTCTCAAAGCTGCACTATTACCGCGTGATGACGGGGGCACTTCGACGCGACAGGTTCTCGGCAACTACCGCGCCCGAGCCACGCAGTCCTCTCTTGCGCAGCCGCCTGCGTCAGATCGCTGATCTAACACGCGGAAACACCACCATATACCAAGGATTCAAGCCATTCCGAGGATACGGCAAGGTGATCGGCGGCTGGTCGTTTGCAATCGACCTCACGAAACCACGGATAGAGGGGACGATTCCAGAGCTATTTGATGTCCATGACATCCGCACCTATGTCAAGAGTCAGGTAGAGGCACTGAAGTGGTTGGGCTTGACAGTAGAGGATCGCGTATTCGTCAGCGGACGGGACGTTCCTAATGACAGCATGTTCATTCAAAGCGACGGGCGTCCACGGCCAGGTGTCGACCAGGTGCATTTCAATCAACTCCTAGCGGCACCAGACAAACGAGCGCGCCCGTATATGGTTATTCGCCTACTCGGCTGGGACGGCGAACTCGCCTTAACCATATTCCTACGCTTCGTTATGGTTAAGAAAAATCTGTTCATCGAAGCCAGTCATTCAATTCTGACTCCACTCCAAGATTCGTTTCGCAAATACGATAAAATCGAGCCGGTCTCAAGCGTGAGTGACCATATGCGCTTGTTCTTTAGTTGTCTCCGACCGTTCTCTGGAATTGTCAGCGGGTTCACTCACCTCTCCGAATACCGTGACGACCGTCGAGCACTCGCGCCGAACAAAAGAGGTGTCGACCGCCAGGACTTCGACCATGGTGCCTTCTTCAGCATCAGGGAGTGGGCAAGCGATTCCCGCTATCAGCGCTACTTTCAGAAGCTCGACAGCGAGATGTACACGAAGGTCGTCGAGCAGCGGATCTTTGACTCCCTGGTTCAATTCCTTGATAGTCGGAACATTGATACGGGTGAATTGATTCAGCGACAGACCACAATCATGAACAACGGGGTGATGGTGACGGGAAATAGTTCGATTACGGCGGACAGCGTTGCCGCTGGCAACAACGCGCAAGCGATCAGCCATGGCGATCACATGGGTAGATCCGGCAGAGCCGATGGATCAACAAGAAGGTAAGGAAATGAATAAGAATGAAGGAATCTGGATCAGTGGTCACGGGCAAATCAATGCGGCAAATGTCGCATCCGGACCGAAGGCTCGAGCCGTGACTTACGCTCATCATCCCGACACCGAGCAATCCACCCGCGGTCCCGGACATTCTCGCGAAGGCCTTGATCGTACCGTGTTCGTCATCCACGGACGCGACTCGCAGGCACGGTTGAGGATGTTTGACCTGCTCCGCAGGATGGGCCTACATCCTCTGGAATGGGAGTCGATAGTGCAAGAAGTCGGGATGGCCAGCCCTTATTTGGGCGACACTGTCCGTGCCGCTTTCACCATCGCCCAAGCCGCCTTGGTATTGATGACCCCGGACGACATCGTCCGCCTGCACCCTTCACTTCAGGGGAGCGGGCCCGATCCCGAGCACGGCACGCAGTGTCAAGCCAGGCCAAACGTTCTGTTTGAGGCCGGCATGGCTTTCGGCTTGTACCCAGAGCGAACGGTTCTTATAAAGATGGGACACTTACGAGATTTCTCAGATATAGGCGGTCGCAACTACATTCAGTTTGATGGCTCAGTGCCGAGCATATTGAAGTTGCGCCAGCGGCTGCAGACGGCAGGATGCGCGGTGAGAGCTACCGGCGAGGATTTTGCGGACACAGAACATCTCCAGAATCTCGACGCATATACGCGCCACGCCGCCAGGTGATAAATTAGATCATTGTGCGTAGGCAGAAAGAACAAGATGGTGTGGAACACACGCAGAGCCCGCACGCTTTATTCGCGCAGTTCCTCATCGCTTTTGGCCTCATCTCTGGGGCGATTCAGTTCGCGGGTCAAGTCTTTGGCGTTCGATTCGCTGAACCAGGACTAGTGACGGGGCTATCTCTGGCGGCATGCCTCGCCTGGGCCATCTTCAAGGCGTTCCCACGCCGCCATGCAGGACGCGCATTCGATTACCCCGATATTTCCATAGAAATCCGGGTCGGCGATATTCTTGAGTCGGACACTGATATCGTTGTGGGATTTTGTGACACATTCGACACGGACACCACAGACGACATCGTAATCAATGGAGCAAGCCTTCAAGGACAATTGCTACAGCGAACCTACGAGAACGATCGTCGCAGGCTCGATGATGATCTAGCGCGAGCCCTCTCGGAATACTCACCTATTAAGGTGGAGACCAAAACGACAAAGCCGCAGGGGAAATTGATGCGGTACGCCATAGGGACAGTCGCCGTCATTGGTTCACCCAAGCGGAGGATCTATTGCGTGGCATATAGCAGGATGGGTAATGATCTGACGGCTCGATGCTCTATTGACGACTTCTGGATGAGTTTAGGAAAACTGTGGACAGCAATCGGGGCTAGGGGCCAACTCAATGCCGTGGCAGTACCCATCATGGGTGCGGAGCTGGCAAGAGTGTACGCTCTTGATCGCGAGAATCTTCTGAAAGTGATTATTTTGTCTTTTGTTGCCTCATCTCGAGTACGTCCGGTATGCCGCGAGCTCACCGTGATCATCCGACCGGATGATATCGAGACGGTGGACATGTTGGAGATGCAGGCTTTCCTTGCGGCACTGTAAAAGACTAGGAGTCGACTGACAGAGCGCAACAGATCCAAGAGATACGTAGCGCGGCCGCGGGCGGACGCGCCGTGTTACCGCCGCCCGGCACAGGCGGCGGCTTGAGCCCGTATGGCAACTTACGACCACGCCCGGCTGCCGCCGCGCTTCCGTCCCAGGTCGCTCGTCGCCTGCCGATGATGCGGGTGGTGCCGTGGCCGCCTGTAGGTTTTGGCGGTGATCGAACTACGTGTCCTGTATGAAGACGATTGGCCGATTTGGCGCGAGCTGCGGCTCGCCGCGCTTGCCGAGGCGCCGTACGCGTTCGGCTCGACGTTGTCGGAGTGGCAGGGAGAAGGCGACCGCGAGGAACGCTGGCGGGCACGCCTGGCGATGCCCGGTTCCCACAATGTCATCGCCACGATCGACGACCGTCCGGTTGGAATGGCCGCCGGCATTCCGGCCGAGACAGCCGACGAAGCTGAGTTGATCTCCTTCTGGGTGAGTCCCTCGGTTCGTGGCAAAGGGGTCGGAAACCGGTTGATCAGAGAGATCGAGCGGTGGGCCGTGTGTGATCGGGCGGTCAGTACGTTGCGGTTGGCAGTGATGCCGGGTAACGACCGGGCCATCGCTCTGTACGAACGCCACGGCTTCAGGGACACCGGAAAGCCGGGAGAGCTGCTGCGTGACGGCGTGAGCAGGACGCAGGTCATGGCGAAGGCCCTGACGGGCACAGAGGAGCGGGCCCTTCGGCAATCATCGCCGACCGGCTTCAAGCCCTCGGTAGGAGCGGGTGTGGCCCCGGCTTAGGAGCAATCGTCAAGACCTGTGGATCACGAGTTCCTAAGCAGCTGCTGGTGAGGGCTGATCGTCGGGGCGTTCGACGAGCTTGCCGTTGACGAAGGTGGC
>NZ_VJVX01000051.1:0-68160 GCF_008033685.1 Microbispora sp. CSR-4 | reverse complement strand
TCATAGCGGCAGGGAAACACCCGGTTACATTCCGAACCCGGAAGTTAAGCCTGTCAGCGCCGATGGTACTGCACCGGGGACGGTGTGGGAGAGTAGGACACCGCCGGACAATCTTTGATATGTGGTTGGGCCATCCCTTGTGGGGTGGCCCTTCCGCATTTTCGGGCACCTTTCTTTTTCGCGGGTTTGTTTCCGGGGTTGTTCCTGGGGTGTGTTCCCCGGCGGGTTGCTGGGTGTTGGTTCCCGCTGCCTGTTCCTGCGTGTGGGCGGTGGGTGTGGGTGTGGTGGGTGGTGTGGTGGCCCCGGCCGGGGTGTGGCCGGGGCTTTCGCATGTCCAGGGTGTGTTGGCCGGCCGGGGCGCGAGCGGGAGTGGGGGAGGAGCGGAGCGGGCGGGAGTGAGGACCGCAGCGAAGGCCCAGCGGAGCGGGCTTGGCGAGGACCGGAGCTTCCGGCCGGCGCAGTGACGTCCCAACTGACCGGTCCGGCACCCGTCCCAAGTCCACGTGGCGTCCCAAGTCCACGTGGCGTCCCAAGTCCACGTGGCGTCCCAAGTCCACGTGGCGTCCCAAGTCCACGCGGCGTCCCAAGTCCACGCGGCGTCCCAAGTCCACGCGGCGTCCGAGATCCACGTGATCTCTCGATTCCTCCCGTTCGCACCCCAAACCGCCCTCGACCCAACGGCATCTCGGTTAGGGTCCCGGAGGTGACCGAGCACATCATCCGGCTGCTGAACCGCCATCTGTCCGGCTACGAGGTCAGAACCGTCGAACGACTGGGCGAGGGACAGGACAACGCGGTGTACGAGGTCAATGGTGAGCTGGTCATACGACAGAGCAAGGCCGAGGCTCCCGATGAACGCCGTGAGGCGGTCGAGCGGGAAGCGGCGTTGCTCATGGTCGTGAGCGACCTGTCGCCGCTGCCGGTGCCGCGGCCGATGTTCGTGGACGAGGAGGCAGGCGTATTCGCGTATCGCAAGTTGCCCGGCCGTCCGCTGAACTTTCACCCGGTCAAAGAGCCCGCGTGTCTTGCGGCTCCGCTGGGCGACTTCCTGAGCCGGCTCCACACGGCACCGGTGGAGCGGATGGAGGCGTTCGTGCCGCGGGACATCTATCCGCTGAGCGAGCTCCGGGAGGAGGCCGAAGGGCACTACCGGGACATCGTCGCCCAGGTGCCGCCGACCGCCCGGCGGCAGATCGAGAAGTTCCTCGCCGCCGAGTCGCCCCCGGACCCGGACCAGGAGACCTTGACGTTCTGCCACAACGACCTGGGCAGCGAGCACCTGCTGGTGGACGTGGAGGCGAGCGCCCTGACGGGCGTCATCGACTGGACGGACGCGGCCATCGCCGATCCCGCGTACGACCTGGCGCTGGTCTTCCGGGACCTCGGACCCGAGGTCTACGAGCGGACGCTGGCGCACTACGAGGGCAGCCACGACGACACGGGCCACGAGCGGGCCGTCTTCTACGCCCGGTGCGCGCTGCTGGAGGACATCGCGTACGGCCTGCGCACGGGCATCAGACCGTATGCGGACGCCGGTCTGGCCCACCTCGGCCATACCTTCGCCTGAGGGCTCCTGACACCGCGCGATCGCACGGGATCGACCCGGTGACGTCGACGATCACCCCCGGGATACTGGTCGCTGATGGATGAGGTCAACGATGCGGTCAAAGTGGTCGTCGCCCATTCCGAGCGCGCGACGCTGCGCGTCGGTGACGTGTTCCTGAAGGTGGACGCCGATCGGGCGCGCATCGACGCCGAGGTCGAGGCGATGGCCCTGGTGCCGGTCCCGACCCCGGAGGTCCTGTGGTACAAGCCGCCGGTGCTCGCGCTCGCCGCGGTCCCGGGGACGGCGCTCGGCCGCCTCGGTGAGCCGTCGACCGCGTCCCCGGCGGCGTGGGCCGCGGCGGGCGCCGCCGTACGGAGGTTGCATGACGCGCCGTTGCCGCCCAGGGTCGGCCGGGCGGGCCGGGGCTCCGACGAGCTGGCGGCCGATCTCGACGTCGAGTGCGGGTGGCTCGTGACGAACGGCGTCCTGCCCGCCGACCTGGTCGCCCGCAACCGCGAGGTCGCCGAGGCCGCCTTCCGGCCGTGGACACCGGTTTTCACGCACGGCGACCTGCAGGTGGATCACGTGTTCGTCGACGGCGACGGGATCGCGGGCATCATCGACTGGTCCGAGGCGGGCCAGGGTGATGCCCTGTACGACCTGGCCACCTTGACGCTCGGACACGAGGAGCATCTCGGCGAGGTCGTCGCCGGCTACGGCACTGACGTCGACCTGGACGTGATCCGCGCGTGGTGGTCGCTGCGAAGCCTGTCGAATATTCGCTGGCTGGTCGAGCACGGCTTCGACCCGTTCGCGCCGGGCTGTGAGGTCGACGCGCTGAGATCCCGGATGTGAGCGCCGACCGGACGGCTTTCGGCATGGCCCGGCGGACCCCTTTCCCGGCAGCCACCCCTCCCCCGCGATCGTCCCTTCCCGGTGGCCGCCTGCCCCGGTGAGGTCAGCCGCTGACCAGCCGGTATCCGACTCCTCGGACGGTCTGGATCATCGTGTCGTCCACGTCGCCCAGCCGCGCGCGCAGGCGTTTGACGTGGACGGCGATGGTGTTGGTGGAGGTCCCGTCGGACGAGTGCCAGACGTGGCGCATGATCTGCTCGCGGGTGACCGTCCTGTCGGCGTTGCGCATCAGATAGTGCAGCAGCTCGAACTCGCGCAGCGGCAGGTGCACGACGCGGCCGCCGACCTTCACCTGATAGGCCGTCACGTCGAGCTCCACGTCGCCGATCGTCAGCACGGTGCGGTGGCCGTCCTGCCGGCGGAAGGCCGCCTGGACGAGCGGGAGCAGCTCGGGCACGCGGTATGGCCGGGCCACGCAGGCCGTCGCGCCCGCCTCCAGGGCCTGCAGTGCCTGCTCGGCGTCGCTCCCGAAGTCGATGCCGAGCAGGACGGGCACGGCGCGCATGAGCCGTACGGCTCGGACGAACTCGACGGGGCCGACGATGGGAAGGGAGGCGGAGACCAGCACGGCGTCGGGCCGGAGCGCACCGGCCTGCAACAGCGCCTGGGCGCCGTCCGGCACGCCGGTGACGTCGACGCCCTCGGCCTGCATCGCCGCCGAGAGCTGCCGCACCAGACCCGCGTCCGGATCGGCCACCAGGAGCATGGGCGCCGTCCGAGTGTCCCCCTCCACTGCGGGTGCCGTCACCCAGGTCCCTCCAATGCTGTCAGCCTGAAGCGGTCGTCAGCCGAAGCGGCCCGTGATGTAGTCCTCGGTCGCCTTCTCGGCCGGGTTGGTGAAGATCTTCGAGGTCTCGTCCATCTCGACGAGCTTGCCGGGCTGCCCCTGCGCGGCCAGATTGAAGAACGCGGTCTTGTCGCTGACGCGGGCGGCCTGCTGCATGTTGTGCGTCACGATCACGATCGTGTAGTCCTGCTTGAGCTGGGAGATCAGGTCCTCGATCGCCAGCGTCGAGATGGGGTCGAGCGCGGAGCACGGCTCGTCCATGAGCAGCACCTGCGGGCGTACGGCGATCGCGCGGGCGATGCACAGCCGCTGCTGCTGGCCGCCGGACAGGCCCGCGCCCGGCTTGTTCAGCCGGTCCTTGACCTCGTTCCAGAGGTTGGCGCCCTTGAGCGACTCCTCGACGATGCCCTCCAGCTCGGACCGCGAATAGCGGCCGTTGAGCCGCAGGCCCGCCGCCACGTTGTCGAAGATGGACATCGTGGGGAAGGGGTTCGGCCGCTGGAACACCATGCCGATGGTGCGGCGGACCGACACCGGGTCGACGTCCGCGCCGTACAGGTCCTGCTCCTCCAGGCGCACCTTGCCCTCGACCCGGGCGCCGGGGATGACCTCGTGCATCCGGTTGAGGGTCCGCAGGAACGTCGACTTGCCGCAGCCGGAGGGGCCGATGAAGGCCGTCACCGACCGCGGCTCGATCGTCATCGAGATGCCTTCGATCGCCTTGTGCGAGCCGTAGTACGCGTCGAGTCCCGCGACTTCGATCTGCTTGGCCATTCCTTACCTCCTCCTCGCGGGCGAACGCCACCAGGTGATGAGGCGTGCGACCAGGTTGAGCAGCATGACGATCAGGATCAGCGTGAGCGCGCCGGTCCAGGCCCGGTTGATCGCGGTGTCCGTCGGACGGCCGGCCTGATCGAAGACGTACAGCGGAAGCCCCATCTGGGGACCGTCGAACGGGTCGACGTTGATGGAGTCGGTGATGAACACGGTCAACAGCAGCGGCGCGGTCTCGCCGGCGACGCGGGCCACGGCCAGCATGACGCCGGTCACGATCCCGGTGAAGGCCGTGGGCAGCACGACCTTGACGATGGTGCGCCACTTGGGCACGCCCAGCGCGTACGACGCCTCGCGCAGCTCCCGGGGGACCAGGCGGAGCATCTCCTCGGCCGACCTGACCACGACCGGCATCATCAGGATCGACAGGGCGAGCGCGCCGGCGAAGCCGGAGAACGGCATGCCGAGCACGAGGATCCAGAAGGCCAGGACGAAGAGTCCGGAAACGACGGAAGGGACGCCGGTCATGACGTCCACGAAGAAGCTGATCGTGCGCGAGAGCCGTCCGCCTTCGCCGTACTCGACGAGGTAGACGGCGGTGAGCAGGCCGATCGGGACCGCGATGAGCGAGGCCAGCAGGACCTGTTCGAGGGTGCCGACGATGGCGTGGTAGGCGCCGCCGCCCGCGTCGCGCGCCCCGATGTTGCGCATGGAGTGGGTGAGGAACTCCAGGTCGAAGCGGCCGATGCCGTTCTTGACGACGAGCCACAGCACCGACAGCAGCGGGATGACCGCGAGCGCGAACGCCAGGTAGACGAGCACCTGGACGAGGCGGTCCTTGGCCCGCCGGGCCGCGGAGATGGGCTGGATTCCGGTCTGTACGGTTGTCACGCTGCGGCCCTCGCGTACTCCTTGCGGCGGGCGATGACGAATCGGGCGGCCATGTTCACCAGCAGGGTGATGAGGAACAGGACGAGACCCGAGGCGATCAGCGCGCCGCGACCCACTTCGGTCGCCTCGCCGAAGCCGTTGGCGATGTTGGCGGCGATGCTGTTGCCGGTCGGGCCGAGGATCTGGAACGAGATCTTGAACGTGGCGGGGAAGATGAGCGCGACCGCGATCGTCTCGCCCATCGCGCGGCCGAGGCCGAGCATGGCGGCGCTGATGACGCCGGGCCGGCCGAACGGCAGGACCGACATCCTGATCATCTCCCAGCGCGTCGCGCCGAGCGCGAGCGCCGCCTCTTCCTGCATCTTGGGGGCCTGCAGGAAGACCTCGCGGGAGATCGCGGCGATGATCGGCAGGATCATGATCGCGAGTACGAGCGACGCCGTGAGCATGCTCT
The DNA here is from genome assembly GCF_008033685.1 of Microbispora sp. CSR-4. Taxonomy (NCBI): domain Bacteria; kingdom Bacillati; phylum Actinomycetota; class Actinomycetes; order Streptosporangiales; family Streptosporangiaceae; genus Microbispora; species Microbispora sp. CSR-4. The sequence goes on along the minus strand of NZ_VJVX01000051.1, from coordinate 62,793 downwards.
TGCCGACCGCGGTGTCACCGCCGAAGAGCGGGAACCAGCCGAGGTAGTCGTTGAGGAACTTCGACGGGCCGAGCATGAACGGCACGAGGAAGGTGACGCCCCACAGGCCGTACACCACGCTGGGGACCGCCGCGAGGAGGTCCACCACGTAGCCCAGGACGGAGGCGAGCCGCCGCGGCGCGTAGTGCGAGATGAACAACGCGACGCCCACCGCCACCGGGGTGGCGATGAGCAGCGCGAGCAGCGAGCTCAGCACGGTGCCGAAGGCGAGCGCTCCGATGCCGAAGACGGGCTGGGTGGCGTTCGGCTGCCAGGTCAGCTCGGTGAGGAAGTGGGACGTGTTCGCCTGAAGGGCGGGGACGGCCTTGACGACCAGGAACACCCCGATCGCGGCCATGATCGCCAGAAGGACGATCCCGGCCCCGGTCGAGGCGAAGCGGAACGGACCGTCACCGCGGCTGCGCCGGAAGGCGGACCGGCGCATGGCCGGCCCGCTCTTCCTGGTTCTGGTTGATGTCGCCATCTGTTAGGAGATCGCCTCGACAGCGGTGCGGACCTTCGTGAGCAGGCTCGACGGCAGCGGGGCGTAGCCGAGGCCGGTCAGCGCCTGCTGGCCCTCGTCGCTGGAGGTGTAGGTGAGGAACGACTTGACCAGCGTCGCGTCCTCGGCCGACAGGCCCTTCTCGCAGGTGATCTCGTACGTCACGAGGACGATCGGGTAGGCGCCCGCGGCCTTGGTGGCGTAGTCGATCTTGAGTTTGAGGTCGTTGCCGGTGCCCGCGATCTCGGCGGCCTCGACGGTCTTGCCCGCGCTCTCCGGCGTGAGCTCGACGTACTCGCCGGCGCCGTTGGCGACCTTGGCCTTCTGCAGCTGCGAGTTCTCGGCGAAGGACAGCTCGACGTAGCTGATCGCGCCCTCGGTGCTCTTGATGCTGGACGCGATGCCGTCCGAGCCCTTGGCGCCCTGGCCCTGCGCCTCGGCTGGCCACGCCTTGGCCGGCTCGTACGGCCAGCCGGCGTCGGCGGTGGCCTTCAGGAACTTGGTGAAGTTGTCGCTGGTGCCGGACTCGTCCGAGCGGTGGAACGCCTGGATCGGGGTCGAGGGCAGCTGGGCGTCGGGGTTGTCGGCCTTGATGGCCGGGTCGTCCCACTTGGTGATCTTGCTGTTGAAGATGCCGGCGATGGTCTTCGGCGAGAGCTGGAGACCGTCCACGCCCGGCAGGTTGTAGACGACGGCCACCGGGCCGGTCACCATCGGCAGGTTGATCGCCTTGCCGGTCTTGCAGCGGGCGTCGGCCTGGGCGGGCTCGCCCTTCTCGTCGTTCAGGGCCGAGTCGGAGCCGGCGAAGGCCACCGTGCCCTGGATGAACGCCTGGACACCGGCGCCGGAGCCGCTCGGGTTGTAGTTGATGCTGACGCCGGGGTTCGACGACTGGAAGTTCTTCTTCCACTCCGCGATGGCGTTCGCCTGGGCCGAGGAACCGGCGGCGTTGATGGTGCCCTTCAGCGTGTCGTCGCCCTGCGCGGCGGCGGCGCTGGAGGTGCCCCCCGCGGTGCTCGTGTTGTCATCGGTCCCGCATGCGGCGAGCGAGAGCACGCCGACGATAGTGGCGGCGGCGAGCCGGCCTGCATACTTCACGGTCTTCCTCCCCATGTCTTCTCAACACGAGGGACGGTAGGGAGCCAAGGTGACTTAAACCCCTGGTAAAGGTGAACGGGCAGTGAACGCCCCCGGTCGCTCTTGTGCGGCCTCGGAAGAGATAACGAGCAGGTCACGGGCGTTATGGGAGAGGATGGAGTTCATGAAGCGTGTATGTCTGGTCTGCATGGGGAACATCTGCCGATCGCCGATGGCCGAGGTCGTGCTGCGCCGTACGCTGGCCGAACGCGGGCTCGACGCGGAGGTGGACAGCGCCGGCACCGGCGGCTGGCACGCCGGGGAGCCCATGGACGAGCGGGCTCTGGCCACGCTGGCCGACCACGGCTATGACGGCTCGTCCCACCGGGCCCGCCAGTTCGACCGGGCGTGGTTCGCCGAGCGTGACCTGATCCTCGTGATGGACCACGACAACCTGCGTGCCCTGCGGCGGATCGCCCCGCCGGATGCCGACATCCGGCTGCTGCGGTCGTTCGACCCGGCCGCCCCCGAGGGCGCCGAGGTGCCCGACCCCTACTACGGCGGACGCGAGGGCTTCGTCGAGGTGCTGCGGATGGTCGAGGCCGCCTGCGAGGGGGTGGCGAAGCACCTTGAGGATCACTAGGGATCTCGGCGGCGGCCACGCCTGGACGCTGCACGAGGGCGTGCTCGACGACGGCCGCAGGGTGTTCGTCAAAAGAAGCCCGGACGCGTCCGCCGTTCTCGGCAGCGAGGCGGCGGGGCTGCACTGGCTGGCCGAGCCGGGAGCGGTCGTCGTCCCCGAGGTGATCGCCGCGGACGGCGGCACGCTGGTGCTGGAGTGGATCGACACCGCTCCCGCGACGGCCGTGGCCGCCGAACGATTCGGGCGTGAGCTGGCCGCCCTGCACGCCGCCGGGGCGGACGGCTTCGGCGCCCCCTGGCCCGGCTACATCGCCGAGCTGCCGATGGGCAACGAGCCCGCGCCCGACTGGCCGTCGTTCTACGTCTCGCGCCGCGTGCTCCCGTTCGTACGGCTCGCGCGCGACCGGGGCGCGCTGTCGGCCGCGGACGTGGAGCTGGTCGAGGAGGCGTGCGAGCGAGTGGCGGAGATCGCCGGGCCGGCCGAGCCGCCGAGCCGGATCCACGGCGACCTGTGGAGCGGAAACCTGCTGTGGTCGGCGGACGGGGTCGTGCTGGTCGACCCGGCCGCCCATGGTGGCCACCGGGAGACCGACCTCGCGATGCTGGCGTTGTTCGGGGCGCCGCACCTCAACACGATCCTCGCCGCCTATCGCGAGGCGGCGCCGCTATCGGACGGGTGGCGTGAGCGGGTGCCCCTGCATCAGCTCCACCCGCTCGCCGTCCACGTCTGCCTGTTCGGAGAGGCGTACCGCGGCAGCCTCCTCACCGCCGCGGGTGACGTCCTCGCGCTGTGACAGCCATAGGGGATTTTTTCAGCCGAAGGCGGGATTTATCCATGCGGACCGGAAAAAGTTGGAGCCGGAGACGCCGCTGCTCTTGACGACCGTCATCTTGAGGCGGATTCGCGGCACTCCCGAGACCCGGGCGGTGATGCTCGCCGCGTTCGTATACGTCGCCACCTGTTGGGCGAGCAGGTTGTCGGAAAGGTCGACGACGGAGAACCGTACCCTCGCGGACGTGTTGGGCGACGCCCGGTCGATTCCTGCTTTCGCGGTGAACGTGGTCGCGTTCTGCGGCACCACGTAATCGATATATCCGGTCACGGCGCCTGATTTTTCGACGCGGCACGTTATGGCGTTGAACTGCTCGTCCGAGCCCGCGAGGGCGACCGAGCGGTCGAGCCAGTCGTTGGTGAACCCTCCGGGCGGGCCGCAGCCCTCGACGTCGACGGCGTCCGGCCGGGCCAGGGACGTCGCGGCGTTCGCTCCTGTGGCGACGTCCGTGGCGTTCACCTGCGAGGAAGGGGGCGGCGGGCTGACAGTGACCGTGGCGGTGACCGTCGCCGTGGCCGTGTGGGTCACCGCGATCCTGTCGCCGACGACGTCCCGCACTGTGTCGGGGGAGGTGATGACGGCGACCGCCACCGCCGACCCGGCGGTGATGAGCGTGCCGGCGAAGGTCAGGATGCCGCTGATCCACGCTATTTTCCGGGCGTTCGTCCGCTCCTTGTCGCCCTGGTCGTCCTGCGCTTTTCTGGGCTTGGCTGGTGCGCTCATCGTCGGTGTTCCGGCTCTATCCATTCGTGGGCTGGGAAAGGCCGCTTACGCGTCCGGTATTTCGACGCCATCCACGAGAAGCCGGTTGGCCGTACGGGTGTCACAAGAGGAACACGAATTCGCGCCGAGCCGGCCGGAATTCACCACCGTTTACATTGAAATATCCTGTTATAAAGGCATTTTTTTGGGCAGTCCCGCCGGAACTGACATGGCGACGGCGGAACTGCCCAAAGAGGTGCGAAAGGATCCGGCAGGCCGGGAAACGGCTCAGCGGGGGGACAGGCGCTTGAGGACCTCGCCGTGGAGCAGGCCGTTGGTGCAGACGAGGTTGCCGCCGTCGAGGGGCGGGGAGCCGTCGAGCGAGGTGCAGGAGCCGCCGGCCTCCTCGACGATGATCGTGAGAGCGGCCATGTCCCAGGGGGACAGCTCGGGCTCGGCGGAGATGTCCACCGAGCCCTCGGCGACCATCATGTGCGACCAGAAGTCGCCGTAGCCACGTGTGCGCCAGCACTCCCTCGTGAGGTCGAGGAACGGGTCGAGCCGCCCGGCCTTCTCCCATTCCTCCAGGTCGGAGAAGGAGAAGGAGGCGTCGTCGAGGCGGCCGACCGAGGACACCTCGCAGCGGGTGGCCTTGCTCAGGCTCCGTCCGGTCCACGCGCCGCTCTCCTTGGCGGCCCACCAGCGGCGGCCGAGCGCCGGGGCCGAGACCACGCCCACGACGACCTTGCCATGCTCCATCAGCGCGATCAGCGTGGCCCACACGGGCACTCCGCGTACGTAGTTCTTCGTGCCGTCGATCGGATCGATGATCCAGGAGCGCATGCCATATCCGGTCATCCCGAACTCCTCGCCCACGACGGCGTCGCGGGGCCTGGCACGGCGCAGCGTGCCGCGGATCGCCTCTTCCACGGCCCGGTCGGCGTCGCTGACCGGGGTGAGGTCGGGCTTGGTGTCGACCTTGAGGTCCACGGCCTTGAAACGGCGCATCGTGATGTCGTCGGCGGCGTCCGCCAGCAGATGCGCGAGGTGCAGGTCGTCGCGGTACTCCGTCACAGGGCCAACGTATCGTGCCGCGACCTGCTGACATCAGAGGAAGAATCACTCCGAACCGTACCAACGAGTAACATCCCGGCCATGGACATCGGCGCCTTCATGCTCGACAGCGTTCCGTTCGCGCGGCTGCTCGGCATCACGTTCGACTCGATCGGCTCCGGCACGGCGGTCGCCCGCCTGGCCGACCGGGGAGACCTGCACAACCACGTGGGCGGCCCGCACGCAGGCGCCCTGTTCACGCTGGCCGAGTCCGCCTCGGGCGCGGCCATGCTGTCGGTCTTCGGCGACCAGCTCTCCCGGGCCGTGCCGCTGGCGACCGAGGCGAGGATCGGCTATCGCAAGCTCGCGATGGGCGAGGTCACCGCCGCCGCCACCCTCCGGGCCGAGCGGGAGGCGGTCGTCGCCCGGCTGGACGCGGGGGAGCGGCCCGAGTTCGAGGTGGCCGTCGAGATCCGCAACGCCGACGACGTCGTCGTGGCGGAGACGACCGTCTCCTGGACCCTGCGCCCCAACCGCACGGCCTGATCCCTCACTCGGCCAGCAGGTCGTCCGGCGCGGACCGGGCGATCCCGGCGAGCGTGCCCAGGGCGCGTGCCAGCGTCTCGGCCGGGGGCGAGGCCAGGCCGAGCCGTACGGCGTTGGGGGTGCGGTTGTCGCCGACGGCGAAGGCCGCCGCCGGTGTGACGGCGATGCCGTGCCGGGCGGCGGCGGCCACGAACGTGTCGGCCCGCCACGGCGGCGGAAGCTCCCACCAGCAGAAGTAGGACCGCGGATCCCCCCGGACGGCGAACTCGCCCAGGTGGCGCATCGCGATCTCCTGGCGGGCCTCGGCGTCCCGCCGTTTGCCCCGGCTCAGCGATTCCAGGATGCCGTCACCGGCGAGCCGCACCGCCGCCTCCAGCGCGAACCGCGGCGGCGCGGAGCCTCCCGAATGCAGCGCCGCGGTCATGGCGGGCATGACGGTCTCGGGCACGACGGCGAATCCGATGGTCAGCCCGGGCGCGAGTCGTTTGGAGAGGCTGTCGACGAGGATCGTGCGCTCGGGCGCGACTGCGGCCAGCGGGAGCGGCTCGTCCCGGAGGAACGACCAGATGCCGTCCTCGATCGCGGGCACGTCCAGCCGCGCGAGCACGCCCGCGAGCTCGGCGCGGCGCCCGACCGGCATGGTGAACGACAAGGGGTTGTGCAGCGTGGGCTGGAGGTAGACCGCGCGGAGCGGGGCCTTGCGGGCGGCGGCCTCCACCGCCTCGGGCACCAGGCCCGCCTCGTCGACCGGCAGGGGCGCGAGGGTGACCCCGAGCCGGGCGGCGATCGTCTTCACGACCGGGTAGGTGAGCTCCTCGACGCCCAGCCGCGCACCCGGCGGGACCAGCGCGGCGATGACGGCCGCGATCGCCTGGCGGCCGTTGCCGGCGAAGAGCACCCGCGCCGGGTCGGGTCGCCAGCCGGCCCGGGCGAGCAGGCCGGCGACGGCCTCGCGGGCGTGGGGAGTGCCCGCCGCGCCCACCGGCCGCATGGACTCCTCCAGCACGTCGGGGCGCAGGAGTGGCCTGATGCCGTCAGCGAGCAGGCGGGCCTGCTCGGGGATGACGGAATGGTTGAGTTCGAGGTCGATCCTGGTGCCGCTCGGCTCGGCCAGGGCGGTGCCGGGCCGCCGGGCGGAGGCGCGTACGAAGGTGCCGCGGCCGACCTCGCCGACCGTGAGGCCGCGGCGGGTGAGCTCCGCGTAGACGCGTGCCGCCGTGGAGCCGGCGATGCCGCGCCGCCGGGCGTAGTCCCGCTGCGGAGGCAGCCGGTCTCCCGGCCTGAGCCGTCCGGCCGCGATGTCCGCGGCGATCTCGTCGGCCAGCGCACGATAGTCCTCCACCACCGCGTAGTCCTCCACCACCGCCCCCTCTCCTTGCCACGGGATCCAAACACAATATTGCTCCGAGAGCAATATTGAATATTGCACTGACTATTCGGCATGAATTAGCCTGATGAGGCCGTCCGGACCGGCACGAAGAGGAGCTGAGAGGACCTGAAAGGAAAGGGCGGCGTCGTGGTCGAATCGCACGCGGTGCTGGGCGTCGTGTCCGTGGCGCTCGGAATGGTGCTTTCTCCGGGCCCGAACATGATGTATCTCGTGTCGCGGAGCATCAGCCAGGGGCGCCGCGCCGGGGTGATTTCACTGAGCGGAGTGGTCGCGGGATTCCTCGTCTATCTGACGGCGACGAATCTCGGCCTGGCCGCGCTGTTCGTCGCGGCCCCGCAGCTTCTCACGGCGATACGGCTGGCCGGAGCGGCCTACCTGATGTGGCTGGCGTGGAAGACGATCAGGCCCGGCGGCGCCTCGGTGTTCACCGTGCGCGACGTGCCGCACGACCCGCCGCCGCGGCTTTTCGCCATGGGACTGATGACGAACCTGCTCAATCCGAAGATCGCCATTCTGTACATCTCCGTGATTCCGCAGTTCGTCGATATCCGGGCGGGGAACGTGCTGGCTCAGGGCGTCGTTCTCGGCCTTTTCCAGATCGCGGTGGCCGCGACGGTGAACCTTTCGATCGTGCTGGCCGCCGGAAGCGTCGCGGGATTCCTGGGGCACCGGCCTGCGTGGCTGCGCGCCCAGCGGATCGCCATGGGCAGCATGCTCGGAGCACTCGCCGTGATGCTCGCCTTCAGCGCTTAGTCGTCGCTAGTCGTCGTCGGCGGAGCCCTCGCGGCTGGCGAGCAGCCGCCGCAGAGACTCCAGGCGTGCGGGATCCGCGTGCCCCTCCGCGACGTAGCGGTCGAGAGCGCAGTCGTCGTCGCCGAGGTGGGTGCAGCCCTTGGGGCATTCGGTCGTGGCGTCCACCAGGTCGGGGAAGGCGGCGAGCACGGTCTCCACCGAGATGTGGGCGAGCCCGAAGCTGCGCACCCCGGGGGTGTCGATGATCCAGCCGCCTCCCGGCAGCTCCAGGGCGACCGCCGAGGTGGAGGTGTGCCTGCCGCGGCCGGTCACGGCGTTCACGTGGGACACGGCCCGGCGGGCGTGCGGCACCAGCTCGTTGACCAGGGTCGACTTGCCGACCCCGGAGTGGCCGACCAGCACGCTGATCCGGTCGGCGAGCGCCTCGGCCAGGTCGTCGACCGGGCCGCCCTTGCGCACGACCACGTACGGCACGCCGAGGGGCTCGTACATCGCGACGAGGTCGTCGGCGGGGGCCAGATCGGCCTTGGTGAGACAGAGCAGCGGCTCGATGTCGGCGTCGTAGGCCGCGACGAGCATCCGGTCGATCATCCGGGGGCGCGGCGGGGGATCGGCGAGCGCGGTGACGATGACCAGCTGGTCGGCGTTGGCGACGATGGGGCGCTCGATGTCGTCCACGTCGTCGGCGCTGCGGCGCAGCATCGAGGTGCGCTCCTCCACGCGGACGATGCGCGCCAGCGTGTCGGGCTGCCCGGTCACGTCGCCCACCAGCGCCACGCGGTCGCCCACCACGATGCCCTTGCGGCCGAGTTCACGTGCCTTCATGGCCACGACGAGGGTGCGCTCGCCCCGCCGCTTCTTCGGCGTCGTGGCGCGGGGGACGCCCTCGCCGACCAGGCAGGTGTAACGCCCGCGGTCGACGGCCACCACGAAGCCCTCGACGGCCTCGCTGTGGGCAGGCCGGATCCGGGTCCGCGGCCGTGAGCCCTTGCCCGGCCGGACCCTGACGTCGTCCTCGTCGTATTGCCGCTTTCTCAGTGCCCGCGCCCCGATCGCCCGGCAGGCATCGGCCCGCGGTTCATTGCCGTCTCCTCGCCCGGTGCGCCGCCCAGCATCGTGGCCCACATGCGGGGGAACTCGGGCAGTGTCTTGGCCGTCGTCGCGATGTCCTCGACCTCGACGCCCGGCACGACCAGGCCGATGACCGCGCCCGCCGTGGCCATGCGGTGGTCGGCGTAGGAGTGGAAGACGCCGCCGCTCAGCGGCCGGGGGTGGATCTCCAGGCCGTCGTCGGTCTCCCGGGCGTCGCCGCCCAGCCGGTTGATCTCCGTGGCGAGGGCGGTGATCCGGTCGGTCTCGTGCCCCCGGATGTGCGCCACACCGCGGATGCGGGACGGGCCGTCGGCCAGCGCGGCGAGCGCGGCGATCGTGGGGGTGAGCTCGCTGACGTCGTGCAGGTCGGCGTCGATGCCGTGCACCCCGCCCTCGCCGGTGACCCGCAGGCCCTCCGGCACCCGCTCGACCCGTGCGCCCATCTCGGCGAGCAGCCCGCGAAGCGCGTCGCCGCCCTGCGTCGTCTCCTCCGGCCAGTCGGGCACGACGACCGAGCCGCCGGTGACCAGGGCCGCCGCGAGGAAGGGAGCGGCGTTCGACAGGTCGGGCTCGACCGTGACGTCCCTGGCCCGGATCGGGCCGGGCTGCACCCGCCACACGTCGCGCTCGGAGTCGTCCACCTCGACCCCGGCCTGACGCAGCATCTGCACGGTCATCTCGATGTGCGGCATCGACGGGACGGGCGGGCCGTCGTGCCGCACCGTCACGCCCTTCTCGAAGCGCGCGGCGGCCAGCAGCAGGCCGCTGACCATCTGCGAGGAGGACGACGCGTCGAGGGTGACCTCGCCGCCGGGGATCGGCCCGCGGATCGTGAACGGCAGCGCGTCGTTGTCCACCGACGCGCCGAGCGCGCGCAGCGCGCCCAGGATCGGGCCCATCGGCCGCTTGCGCGCGTGCTCGTCGCCGTCGAAGAAGACCGGCCCGTCGGCCAGCGCGGCGACCGGGGGCACGAACCGCATCACGGTCCCGGCCAGCCCGACGTCCACCGATGCCCCGCCGCGTACGGGATGTGGGGTCACCGACCAGTCCACGCTGTCGGCGCTCTCGTTGGACGGCGTCATCTCGGCGCCGAGCGAGCGCAGCGCGGCCGCCATCAGGTCGGCGTCGCGGCTGCGCAGCGCGAGCCGTACGGTGCCGGGGGCGTCGGCCAGCGCGGCGAGCAGCAGCGCCCGGTTTGTCACCGACTTCGAGCCGGGCAGGCGGACCGTCGCACGGACCGGCTCGGCGGCCACCGGAGCGGGCCAGAGCGGCGCGGCGGCGTTCTGGTGGACGGCGTGCGGCTCGGCGCCGCCGGACGCGGACTGCGGAGAGGCCATGCCGCAAGCTTAGTCGCGCACGCTCCTCCGCACTGTCGCGAGAGCGCGGGCGGCCCGCCCGAGTGGCAGTCTTGGGAGCATGTGCGGGAGGTACGCGTCTGCGCGCAAGAAGCAGGAGTTGCTGGAGGAGTTCCAGGTCGAGCTGGACGGGGTGCCCGACCAGGTGCCCGGCGGCGAGCTGCGGCCCGACTACAACGTCGCGCCCACGAAGAACGTGTACGCGGTCATGAGCCGGGTGCCGAAGGACGACGGCGGCGAGCGCCCGGGCGACGAGCCGGTCAGGCAGCTCCGGGTGGTCCGGTGGGGGCTCGTGCCGAGCTGGGCCAAGGACCCGTCCGTGGGCGCGCGGATGATCAACGCCAGGGTGGAGACCGTGGCGGAGAAGCCGTCCTACCGCAGGGCGCTGAAGTCGCGGCGCTGCCTGATCCCGGCGGACGGCTACTACGAGTGGATGCCGCTGGAAGGGAAGAAGAAGCAGCCGTTCTTCATCCACCCCGCCGACGGCGGCGTGCTCGCGATGGCCGGCCTGTACGAGTTCTGGAAGGACCCCACCCGGCCGGACGACGACCCGCTGAAGTGGCTGTGCACCTGCACGGTGATCACCACCACGGCGACGGACAAGCTGGGCCGCATCCACGACCGGATGCCGATGATGGTCGAGCGCGACCGCTGGACGGAGTGGCTCGACCCGCGCGTGACCGACCCCACCGGCCTGCTCGTCCCGGCCGGCCCGGACCGGCTGGAGGCGTACGCCGTCTCCGACGCCGTGAACAGCGTCCGCCACAACGGTCCCGAGCTGATCGAGCCCCTCGAAGGCGACGACGTCCCGCGCCTGTTCTGACGTACGACCCCTACCCGCGCCGGCGGACGGTGGGCAGGTCAGGGGTGTAAGCGGCGCGCGAAGTGGGCATCCGTTCGAGAAAGCGGCCGCACGGAAGGTGATCGGCCGCGGACCTTCCAGGAGACCGGGGGCTCCTGGACGGGTGACTCCCCCACTCCCGGAGGTGCGGATTCGTGGACGTCGCGACCGCGCGTATGCGCCTGGAAAGCATGCTCGCCGAGCTCGACCGGTCGATCAGCGTGCTGCGTGGGGATCCGGCCGCCGGACACGACAGATCGCTCGCCGACGCGGGAGCCGACCTCACCGACGCCGACCGGACCCGGGCCATGCTCGACGCCGCCTCCCGGCAGCGTACGGCCGTGCTGGCCGCGCTGCGCAGGCTGGACGACGGCGGCTACGGCCGCTGCGTCGACTGCGGCACGCTCGTGCCCGAGGGCAGGCTGGAGGCCCGCCCCGAGGCGGCCCGCTGCGTGCAGTGCCAGTCGCGGGCCGAGCGCCGCCGGTGACCGGCCGGCGCCTGCCCGAACACGGCCAGGACAACGCCCGGACGCTCTCCCGGACACCCGCCCGGGCGGGCGTCCGGGCGGGCGTTCACAGGGGCTTGCGGGCGCTGGCCACCAGGTGGATGCCGACGGTGTCGTCGCCGTCGGCCTGGGTCTCCAGCTCGGTGCGGACCAGCCAGGACAGCGACTTGCTCTCGCCGCTCAGCACGTGGTCGACGGTGGAGGGGGACAGCACGGTGCGCGGGCGCACCCACTCCACCTCCAGGCCGGCGCCGGTGATCAGCTCGCGGATCTGCTGGCTGGTGAAGCATCGGGTGATGCTGCCGTCGGGCCAGGGGATGAGCATGACCTCGCCCGTCTGGCACAGGTGCGCCCAGTAGTTCTGCTCGGCCAGGATCGCCATGCCGAGGACCAGTGAGTCGACGCACAGCAGCGCGCGCCCGCCGGGCCGCAGCACCCGGGCCACGTCCTCGATGACGGACTCGGCCATGATCTCGACCGACAGCGCGCGCTCCTCGGCGATCACGCCGTCCACGCTGCCGTCGGGCAGGAAGCCCAGGTTGTCGGCGCGCACCTTCTGTATTCGCTCGGAGGCGTCACGCAACCACGGTTCCGCCGGCCTGCGGAAGTCCATGACCTCGATCACCCGGTGTCCGCCGCGCGCGGCCTGGGCCGGCCACCGCCCCCGTCCGCCGGACAGATCCAGCAGCAGAGACGGACGGCCGGGCAACCACTGGCGCAGCTGTTCGGCGACCACCGCGTGATAAAAGGTCCAGTACGGTCCGAGCGTGCCCGAGCCGTTGAGTTCGTTGGCCGGTATAGGCAGCACGAGCGACTCCTGGACTCTGGCTGCCCCGCGCATGGGCGTGCGGCAGCGAAACTCGGTTTCCGGGCTACCAAGCCGGTGCTTACTTTTTTCCCCGCACCGGGTCGTTCGTCACCTCAATCTGCACCGGGAACAGACTCTACGCCCGCCCTGTTGCAGTTGTGCATGAAGACGTTGGTGCTGCCAGAAGGCCTCGACGGGCTCGACGTTGCCGGGCCGGTATCCTCGGCTGGGTACGGTGTCCTGAAGGGGGTGGGTCCGGTCTCCAAGACAGCCGAGGAGACTCTGGAGCAGCGCAGTGAGCGGTTCGAGCGCGACGTCATGCCGTTTCTCGATCAGCTCTACTCGGCCGCGCTCCGGATGACCCGAAACGCAGCGGATGCGGAGGATCTTCTCCAGGAGACCTTCGCCAAGGCGTTCGCCTCCTTCCACCAGTTCCAGGAGGGGACGAACCTCAAGGCCTGGCTCTACCGCATCCTCACCAACACGTTCATCAACAGCTACCGGAAGAAGCAGCGGGAGCCCAAGCAGGCGGGCACCGAGGAGATCGAGGACTGGCAGCTCGCGCGGGCGGAGTCGCACACGTCGAGCGGGCTGAAGTCGGCCGAGATCGAGGCGCTGGAGCACCTTCCCGACAGTGACGTGAAGGACGCTCTCGCCGCGCTCCCCGAGGAGTTCCGCATCGCCGTCTATTTGGCGGACGTCGAGGGCTTCCCGTACAAGGAGATCGCCGACATCATGGGCACGCCCATCGGGACCGTGATGTCGCGCCTTCACCGTGGCCGCCGGCAGCTGCGCAACCAGCTTGAGGACTACGCGCGCGAGCGCGGCCTCGTGCGGTCGGACTCCCGCGGCGCGGGTCTCGGCGGGACGCTTGGCGAGGAGGAGCGATGAGCTGCGGGAAACACCACGACACCCCGTGTAGCGAGGTGCTCGACCGGGTGTACACCTACCTGGACGGTGAGCTGGACAGCGACCGCATCGCCAAGATCAGGCAGCATCTCGACGAGTGCTCTCCCTGCCTGGAGGAGTACGGGCTCGAGGAGGCCGTCAAGCGGCTCGTCGCCAAGCACTGCGGGTGCGACCCCGTCCCGCACGACCTGCGCAGCAAGGTGCTCACCCGGATCGAGCAGGTACGCGCCCAGATGGCGGAGTAGTCCAGGACCGGTCCGGGGCTCGTCCGCCGGTTGTGGGAGGCTGAGGCCGCGCGTCTTCGCGCCGTGCCCTGCCGCCGCCGGGCGTGCCTCCACCGTGGGGGCGTGACCGGGCCGTGCCGGGGCAATGCTCGTTAGGATCTTCCGTTACAGCCGGGGGAAGGACGGGGACATGCGGGCACTGGTCACGGGCGGGGCGGGGTTCATCGGTTCCACCCTCGTCGATCGGCTGTTGGCGGACGGCCACGAGGTCGCGGTGGTGGACGACCTGTCGTCCGGCAACGTGCGCAACCCCGACGCCCCCCTGCACGTCATGGACGTGCGCGACCCCGCGCTCGCCGAGCTCGCGGAGCGCTGGCGGCCGGAGGTCGTCTGTCACCTCGCCGCGCAGATCAGCGTGCGCAGGAGCGTGGCCGACCCGGTGACCGACGCCAGGGTCAACATCGAGGGCACGGTGAACGTCCTGGAGGCCGCCCGCCGCGCCGGCGCTCGCAAGATCGTCTACGCCTCCTCCGTCGCCGTCTACGGCAGGCCGGCCGTGATCCCGGTGCCCGGCGACGCCCCCACCGATCCCCGCTCGCCGTACGCCGCCTCCAAGCTCGGCGGTGAGCTGTACCTCGCCACCTATCGGGCGCTGTACGGGCTCGAATACACCACGCTCGTGCTGTCGAACGTCTACGGGCCGCGCCAGTCGCCCGAGGGCGAGGCCGGGGTGGTCGCCATCTTCACCGACGCCCTGCTCGCGGGAAAGCCGACGGTCGTGTTCGGCGACGGCTCCCAGACGCGCGACTACGTCTTCGTGGAGGACGTGGTGGACGGCTTCGCCCGCGCCTGCGGGCCCCGGGGCGACGGGCGCCGGGTCAACCTCGGCACCGGCGTCCAGACCACCGACCGCGAGTTGCACCGCCTGATCGCCGCGGCGGCCGGTGCGCCCGACGAGCCGGGCTTCGAGCCGCCTCGCCTGGGCGACCTGCCCGCGATGGCCGTCGATCCCGCTCCGGCGTACCAGGCCCTCGGCTGGCGTCCCCGGCACGACCTGCCCACGGGCCTCAAGGCCACCGTCGAATGGGCCCGCCAGGCGCTCGTCTGACCGGCTTCGGCCACCACCGGCGGTGAACCGGCCGGGCATGACGGGACGTCTGATCCGTATGCGTATGCGTTCGATCTTCATGGCCGCCGCCCTGTGCGCGGGAGCCGTACTGGCCGGGTGCGCTCCGGAGCCGAAGGCGGTGCCCGACGCGTGCCCGCAGCGCTGGGGCGGGGAGGGCATCGGCGCCTGGGTGCCGGACGCCGTGGACGTGGACGGCGCGGACGAGTCGCTGGTGCCCGGCGCGCCGGTTCGCGCGCTGATCTGCGCCTATCCCGGCGTCAACACCGACCCGGGCGGCGAACGGCTCGGCGGGTCGCGGACGCTGACGGACCAGGCGGCGGTGATGGCCCGCGACCTCGCGTACCTGCCGGTGACCACCGGCAGGGCCGATGGTGTGTGCACGCAGATGGGCGGGCCGATGACGAACTACCTGGTCCGGTTCGCGTACGCCGACGGCTCGGCGCTGTGGGTGGGCAGCGCCGAGGAGGCGAACTCCTGCGTCACGACGACGAACGGCACGGTCCGGACCCGCTCGTACGTCGGGAAGGCCCTGACCACCGCCTACCGGGAGGGCACGTGGCGGATGCGGCGTCCATAGGCTGATGGCCCGGTTGACCCCCTGAAACGGCACCGACATACCGGTGCAATTGCACGCGGTGTGATGGCTTGGTTACGGTTTGGCTGCGATGGTCGCGACATCCCGGAGTGGCGGTCGGCCCTTCTGTAGCCTGAGTGCGACATCGACGTGGAGGCGGCGCAATGCTTGGGAAGACCGTCGTCAGGCTGATAGTGGCGCTGGCGCTGCTCACTCCGGTGGTGGCTCTGGCCGGTCTCGCGGCCGGCACCCCGGGGATCTCCTGGACGTAGTCACTGCCCGTGGGCCGGTCCGGCAGGACCGGCCCACGGGTCCGAACCGCAGTCAAGGTGGCCGCCATGCGGGAACTGCCGTGGCCCGCCAGGGTCTACTTCGTCGCACTCGTCGGAACCGCGGGTCTGGTGATCACGCGCGGTCTCCTCTCGCATCACGGGCTCGTGGCGGAGGACTGGTCGGCGCTTCTCGTTCTGGCGCTGCTCTTCCTGCTCTGCGAGTCGGTGCCGACGCTGCTCAACGTGCCGAACGTCGCGATGTCGGTGAGCTTCTCCGCCGCGCTGGCCGCCGTGGTGCTGGTCGGCCCGGTGGGCGCGGCGCTGGTGGGGCTGGCCGCCGTCGTGAGCGTGCGCCCCGGCCTGCCGATGGTGAAACGGCTGTTCAACGGCGCGCAGTACGCCCTGTGCGGGTACGCCGCCGGGTGGGCCTACGAGAGCGCGGGGGGACGGGCCGCGCTGCCCGAGCCTTCCGACTTC
Organism: Microbispora sp. CSR-4; assembly: GCF_008033685.1. NCBI lineage: Bacteria > Bacillati > Actinomycetota > Actinomycetes > Streptosporangiales > Streptosporangiaceae > Microbispora > Microbispora sp. CSR-4. The sequence goes on along the minus strand of NZ_VJVX01000051.1, from coordinate 47,069 downwards.
CCGGGCATCCTCGTGCCGTACGCCGCGGCGGCGATGGTCTTCGTGGCCGTCAACTTCGCACTGACCGCGGTCATTTTGCGGCTGGCGTCGGGGGTGCACAGAGACCAGGTGTCGTTCCGCGCGACGGTGCAGTTCCTTGGCTCCTACGTCGGCTTCGCCACCTTCGGCCTGCTGATCGCGGCCCTGTGGTCGACGGTGCAGTCGATCTCGGCCGTGCTCGTGCTGCTGCCGCTGTTCGTGGCCCGGTGGGCGCTGGGGCACTACCACGCCGAGCAGCGGGCATACGACGCGACCATCGCGGCGCTGTGCCAGGCGGTGGAGACCAAGGACTACTACACGCGCGGGCACTGCACGCGGGTCTCCGCGGCGTCGTCCATGATCGCCGAGGAGATCGGGATGGGCACCGAGCGGCTGCGCGCGATCCGATACGCGGGCATGCTCCACGACGTGGGCAAACTCGGCGTGCCGACCAAGGTGCTGCAGAAGGACGGCCGCCTGACCGAGGAGGAGTACGCCGCGATCCAGCTTCACCCGATGCGCGGGCTGGAGATCGTGCGGGGCATCGACTTCCTCGACGAGGCGTTCGCCGGGATCATGCACCACCATGAACGACATGACGGCAAGGGCTATCCGATGGGCCTGGCCGGCTCGGAGATCCCCGAGTTCGCCCGGATCATCGCGGTGGCCGACGCGTTCGACTCCATGACCTCCGACCGCTCCTATCGCAAGGCCAAGTCGATCGAGTTCGCGGTGGCGGAGCTGCGCAAGAACGCCGGGACCCAGTTCGACCCCGACATGGTGTGCGCGTTCGTCAAGGCGCTCGACCGGCACGGCTGGGACCTGGCGCAGCCGGTGCCCGCACCCATGGACGACACCGCCGTGGAGACCACCGTGAAGGACCACGACGACCCGACGACGCCCATCCAGGTGGTGTCGGAGCGGTGAGAGAGCGTCGGCTGACGGCCAGGCCGGTGGGGCTCGACTCCGGCCAGCTCCTGCTCATCTGCGCCGCCGGGATGCTGACCGTGGCCGGGATCGCCCACACCGCCGCGGTGGGCCTGACCGACGCGCGGGTCGCCATCGGCTTCGGCGCGCTCATCGCGGCCGGAGAGCTGGCCCGGCTCACGATGCCGGGCAACCGCGAGGTCGCCCCGATCTCCACCGCCGCCTCCCTCGGATACGCCCTGCTGCTCGACGTCGGCGGCCGGCCGGCGAACCACTCGGCCCTGCAGGTCGTGGCGGTGATGGCGGTCGGCATGATCGCGGGCGGGCTGCCGCATCTGGCGGTCGGCAGGCCGCCGCGTCTCGACGCGATGGCCCGGCGGCTGCTCGCCGGGTCGTTGCTCGCCTTCGCCTACCGGCCGCTCAGCGGCCCGCTGGGGGAGCTCGCGCGGGACACCGACCGGCACGGCAACTGGTGGCCTGCGCTCGGCGTGATGGCCGTGCTCGTCACGGTCATGCTCGCGGCCGACGTGGTGATCGCGGCCATGCTCCGTGCCGACCAGGTCAGGACCGCGTTCGGCGTGGCCGTACGGGACGAGATCAGGATGGGCGCGCCGCTCGGCGCCGCCGTCGCGGCCTCGGGCATCCTGCTCGCGCTCGCCTCGCACAGCATGGACATGACCGCGCTGCCCGCGTTCGCCGCGCCGCTCCTCGTCACGCAGGTGGCGTTCCGCAAGTACGCCGGCATCCGGGCGACCTACCTGCAGACCGTGCGCGCGCTGAGCCGGGTCACCGAGGTCGGCGGCTATGTCGAGCCGGGCCACTCGCGCCGCGTCAGCCAGCTTTCCGTGGCCATCGGCCGGGAGCTGGGCATGGCCGAGCCGCAGTTGCTGGAGCTGGAATACGCCGCGCTCATGCACGACATCGGCCAGTTGTCGCTGCGCGACCCCATCCCCGGAGGCGCGACCGTGCTGGCCGACCCCGCGCAGGCGCGGCAGATCGCCGAGCTGGGCGCCGAGGTGATCAGGAAGACCGGCGTCCTCCACAGCGTCGCGGAGATCGTCAGGCGGCAGTGCGAGACCCTCGGCGAGTCACCGCCCATCGCCAGCCGCATCATCAAGGCCGCCAACGCGTACGACGACCTCGTGGGCGGATCGACCGACAGGGACCGCGCGGCGGCGGCGCTGGAGCGGCTGCGCCTCGACGGGGGAACGGCCTACGACCCCGGCGTGGTGGAGGCGATGGCGCGCGTCGTCGACCGGCTCGTGCTCGTCACACGCTTGTAGCAGACGTAGCATCGGAACGTCTCCAACGGCACGCCGGGCCCGTCGTTGTTGTGGCGACCCTACAGATTCGGCCCCCGCGTTCAGTCGGAAGGGGCGGGGGGACGGAGCGGGGGATCACCCTAGAGTTGGGTGCGTGTTCGACTCAGTTCTCGTCGCCAATCGTGGTGAAATCGCCCGCCGGATCATCCGTACGGTGCGGGGTATGGGGCTGCGCGCCATCGCGGTCCACTCCGAGGCGGACGCCGACCTGCCGTTCGTGCGTGAGGCCGACGACGCCGTGCTGCTCGGCCCCGCGAACCCGGCCCAGAGCTACCTCGACGTCGACAAGGTCCTCCAGGCCGCCCGTACGACGGGAGCGCAGGCGATTCACCCCGGATACGGGTTCCTCGCGGAGAACGCCGCGTTCGCCCGTGCGGTGATCGACGCCGGTCTCGCCTGGATCGGCCCGGACCCGAAGGCCATCGAGCGGATGGGCGACAAGATCAACGCCCGCAACCTGATGGAGTCCGCGGGCGTGCCGGTCGCCGCCGGCACCAGGGAGCCGGTCTCCGACCTCGCGCAGGCCGAGCGGGCCGCCGAGGAGATCGGGTTCCCCGTGATGGTGAAGGCGGCCGGCGGGGGCGGCGGGATCGGCATGGGCGTGGCGCGCGACGCCGAGTCGCTGGCCAAGGCGTTCGAGCAGGCCACCCGGGCGGCGGCCCGTTTCGGCGGTGAGCCGGCCATCCTGCTCGAGCGCTACATCGAGCGGGCCAGGCACGTCGAGGTGCAGATCCTCGGTCTCGCCGACGGCACCGTGGTCGCCCTGGGCGAGCGTGACTGCTCCGTCCAGCGGCGTCACCAGAAGGTCGTGGAGGAGAGCCCGTCCCCCGGCGTGTCCCCCGAGCTGCGCGAGCGGATGCTCGCGGCGGCCGTACGGGCGGGAGAGGCCGTGGCCTACCGCGGCGCGGGCACGGTGGAGTGTCTGGTGGACGCGGACGCCCAGGACTTCGTCTTCCTGGAGATGAACACCCGGCTCCAGGTGGAGCACCCCGTCACCGAACTGGTCACCGGTCTCGACCTCGTGGAGCACCAGATCCGGATCGCGGCCGGCGAGACCTACTCCCTGGAACCTCGCGTTAACGGCCACGCGATAGAGTTCCGCGTCTACGCCGAGGACCCCCGCAGGTTCCTGCCGGGTCCTGGCAAGATCGGCGTTTGGGAGGAGCCGGCAGGTGAGGGAGTGCGCATCGACTCGGGATACGCGGCGGGCAACACCGTCACGCCGTTCTACGATCCGCTGATGGCCAAGCTCTGTGTCGTCGGCGCCACCCGCGAGGAGGCGCTGGAGCGGGGCCGGGAGGCCGTCGCCGCGTTCCGTGTCGAGGGCCCGAAGAACAACCTGCCGTTCTGCGCCGAGTTGCTCGACCATCCCGAGTTCGTGAGCGGGAACTATGACACCGGGCTGGTCTCCCGGATGAGAAAAGCCTGATCTGCTGAATTACGTTGAGGGGAGTGCCCGGGTGGCCGAGGTGCGCGCCGAGATGGTGGCGAACGTCTGGAAGATCCTCGTGAGCGAGGGTGGGGTCGTCGAAGAGGGCGACACCCTGGTGATTCTGGAGTCGATGAAGATGGAGATCCCCGTCGTCGCCGAGGACGCCGGGACCGTCTCGAAGCTCCACGTGAAGGAGGGTGACGTCGTCCAGGAGGGAGACCTCATCGCCGTCATCGAGTAGCGCGGGCCGGCCGGACCGCCGGTGCCGGGAGTCCGGAGACGGGCGCTCAGAGGCGGGTGCTCGGAGGCGGGACGTTCAGAGGCGGGAGAGGAACCGTTCCCGGTCGACGACGACCCGCTCGATCGTGCCCGTGGCGACCAGGGCGCCGGTCTTGTCGACGGCCCTGACGGCGAAGACGAGGCGCCTGCCGTCCACCTCCGTGAGCTCGACGCTGATCTCGACGTGCATCCCGACCGGGCTGGGCAGCCGATGCTCGATCAGCACCCTGGTCCCCACCGTGGTCTGCCCCGGCTCCAGGTGATGCTGGACGGCCTTGACCGTGGCTCCCTCGGCGAACGACAGCAGCCGCGGCGTGCCCAGCACCGGCACGTCGCCGCTGCCGACCCGGATCGCCGTGTCCGAGCGCTCCACCATGATGAGGACCTCGGCGCGCAGACCTGGAGCAACACTCATGCGGGTCAGCCTATTGGGTCGTCGTTCCCCGGTGCCCGAGGAGGCCGCAGGCAACTAATCGGGACCGCGGAGCGTCTTAGAAGGCGGCGGGGACTCCATGTGCTTTCCGGACGTCGGAGGCGGTAGCGGTTAAGGTGGTGCACTGTGGACCTCTACTGCGATCACTGCGGCCGTCCGGCAGGCAACGGTGATCACGCGGCCTGTCTGGCCGCCAGGGTGATGGAGCCACCGCGTTACTGCCCGCACTGCCGCCGCCGCATGGTCGTCCAGGTCACGCCCAGGAACTGGACGGCACGGTGCTCGGTGCACGGTAGTACGGGCGGGTAACAGGTAGGCTCGACCTTCGATCCCCCGAGCCTGGATCCCTTACGCGTACAGGGTTCCGTGAAGTTGTCGTTATCAACCCGCGACACGAACCTGCTTTGTTGGACACCTTCGGGGGTCGATTGACTTAGGGGGTACGGGGCGCAAATGGTGGCCCAAGGCATGACCCTGGCTGGGCGTTACCGGTTGGACGCCCGGCTCGGCGCCGGGGGCATGGGCGAGGTATGGCGTGGTGAGGACACCGTCCTCGCGCGCACCGTCGCCGTCAAGGTGCTTCTCCCCGGTCGTCTCGACGACCCCGGATTCGCCGTCCGCTTCCAGGGCGAGGCCCGCGCGATGGCGACCATCAACCACCCCGGTGTCGTCGACGTCTACGACTACGGGGTCACCGAGGTCCCCGGCGACGGCTCCACCGCGTACCTCGTCATGCGGTTCGTCGACGGCGAGCCGCTCGACCGACTGCTGATGCGCCTCGGCCGCATCGGCGCCGAGCCCGCGATGGAGCTCATCGCGCAGGCCGCCTCCGCCCTCCAGGCCGTGCACGAGCGGGGGATCGTGCACCGTGACATCAAACCGGGCAACCTGCTGGTGCGGTCCGACGGCACGCTGGTGCTGACCGACTTCGGCATCGCCCGCGCCGACCAGGGCAGCCGCCTCACCGACGCCGGAATGGTGCTCGGCACCGCGGCCTACTGCGCGCCCGAGCAGGCCGAGGGCGCCCCGGTCACACCCGCCGTGGACATCTACGCGCTGGGCGTGGTGGCGTACGAGTGCCTGGCCGGGCAGCGTCCCTTCGACGGCGAATCGCCTGTGGCGATCGCGCTCAAGCACATCCGCGAGGAGCCGCCGCCGCTGCCGCCGGACGTGCCGCCCGCCGTCCGGGCCATCGTCGAACGGGCCATGTCGAAGGATCCGGCGCGCCGCTGGCCGTCCGCCGCCGCGATGAGCCAGGCCGCCCGGCAGTCGGTGCTGCCTCCGGGCGCCGCGCTCCCGGACGCCGCGCCCGGCTATGGCCCGCAGGGTCTCGCCGGAGGGGGATACGGCCCGCAGAGCGTCACGGGGGCCCCGGCCTCCACGGGCATGGGGGCCGTGCCTCCGCCCACGGGCGCGGCCACCCAGGCACATCCCTACCAGGGCGGGCCGGAGGCCGTGCCGGCCGCCGGCGCCACCTATCGCGTCACCCGGGAGTCGTGGAACGACGCCCCGGCCGTGCCTCCGACGACCGTCTCCTCTCCGCAGCAGCAGGGTTCCCGTACGGCGCGGCGCGCGGCGCAGCGGTCCAAGGGCGGCAAGGGGCTGCCCGTCGCGGCCGGGGTGGCCGCGTTCGCCGTCGTCGGCGGTCTGGCCGTCCTCGGCATCAACATGGCCTCGGCCGGGTCGGGCGTCACCGAGTCGCCCGCGCCGTCCCTGACGGTGGCCACCACCGACCCGTCCCCGACTCCGTCACGGACCCGCGGCACGCGGCCCTCCGCGAGGCCGTCCCGCGAGGTGCCGGTGACGCAGCCGAGCCCGTCCCCCAGGACGAGGAGGCCGAGCCCCACGCCGAGCCCGACTCCCAGCCCGACGCCGAGCCCCACCGCCTCCCCGACGCCCTCGCCGAGCCCGACGACGGGTCTGGTCAAGGTGCCCGATCTCAAGGGCCTGGCCGAGAGCTCCGCACTGGCGCGGCTCAACATGCTGGGCCTCAGCCCGAAGCCCGCCTATGACGGCGAGGGGGACTGCAAGGGAACGGTCGTCAGCCAGAAGCCGGCCGCGAACACGATGGTCAAGGAGGGCACGGCGGTCACGTTCACCGTGAAGAAGGACTGCCCGTCTCCCTCGCCCAGCCCGTCGCCCACCGCGGCCGGGAGCCGCTCTCCCGCGGCGTCCTGAGACAGGCCGGACGGGAGCCCCGCGCGACGGACGTACGCGGGGCTCCGCCGGTGGTCACACCCTGCTCGTCACACTCTGCTCGTCACACACCGGTCGTCACACACCGGTCGTCACACCCCGGTGGTCACACCCCGGTCGTCACACACCGGTCGTGTTGCGCGGGTAGGCGATCTCCGGGTCGGTGGCGATGTTCACCAGATAGGGCACACCGGAGTCGAAGGCGCGGCGCAGCGCCGGGCCGATCTCGTCCGGCGACGTGACGAGCTCCCCGCCGCCGCCGAGCGCGGTGACGACCTGGTCGTAACGGCACTGCGGCTGGAGCTCGGCCGCCACGTCGTAGCCGTACAGCATCTGCATGGGGTGCTTCTCCAGGCCCCACATGCCGTTGTTGCCGCAGATCATGACGACCGGCAGGCGATGGCGGACCAGTGTGTCGACGTCCATCAGCGAAAAGCCCGCCGCGCCGTCGCCGAGAAGCAGCACGACCTGCGACGACGGCCGCGCGAGACGCGCCGCGATGGAATAGCCGAGCCCGGTGCCGAGACAGCCGTACGGGCCGGGGTCGAGCCAGTTGCCGGGCCTGCGCGGCTCGACGTACTTGCCGGCGTAGGAGACGAAGTCGCCGCCGTCGCCGATGACGACCGCGTCGTCGGCGAGCACCTTGTTCAGCTCGCCATAGATGCGCATCGGGTGGATCGGGTCGGCGTCCGACTCCAGCAGGGGGGCGTCCCCGGCGATCGCCGCCGCCGTGGCCTCGCTCAGCCTGCTCACCCACGGTTCGTACGCCTTGGGGTTCACCCCGGCGGCCCCGCAGGCGGCCGACAGGCCCCAGAAGATGACCGACAGGTCGCCGGCGGCCGAGCCGGACAGGCCGGTGTGCGTCGCGAGCTGGGAGGGCGCGTCGGCGATGTGGACGACCCTGGCGAGCGGCGCGCCCTCCTTGCCGCCGAACCAGCCGTACGCGAGCCGGAAGTCGAGCGGGGTGCCGACCACGATGACGAGGTCGGCCTGGCCGAAGGCGACGCCCCGGGCGCGGGTGACCAGCAGCTCGTGCCCCGAGGGCAGGATGCCCCGGCCCTGGCCGTTCGGGACGACGGGCAGCCGCCACTCCTCGGCGAAGTCGCGCGCGGCCTCCTCGGCGCGGTCCATCCAGACGTCCGAGCCGAGCACGAGCACCGGGCGCTCGGCCTCGGCGAGCAGCCGCGCGATGCCGGCGAGTGCCTCGGAGTCGGGCTCAAGGGGCGACGGGGTCAGCGTCTCCGAGACGTACTCGGGCGACGGGGAGAACAGGTCGTCCATGTAGACGTCCAGGAACACCGGGCCGCGGTGCGGGGCCAGGGCGGTCCTGAAGGCCATCTCGACGTCCTGCCCGATGGAGTCCGCACCCGACGCGGTGAAGGCGAGCTTGGTGATGGGCTCGAACAGCGGCGGGGGGTCCATCTCCTGCAGCGCCCCGGAGCCCCAGCGGGAGCGCGGGGCGCGTCCGCCGAGCACGACGACCGGGGAGCCGTTGAAGTGGGCGGTGGCGACCCCCGAGACGCCGTTGGTGACGCCGGGGCCGGCCGTGAGCACCGCGAGGCCGGGCTTGCGGGTCAGCCGGGCCGTCGCCTCGGCCGCGAACACCGCGCTCTGCTCGTGGCGCACGTCCAGGATGCGCATGTCCTGATGGACGGCCCCGTCGTACAGGGGGAAGACGTGCCCACCGGACAGCGTGAACATCGTGTCCACGCCGTAGGCCTGGGAGACGGCGACGGCGATGTCGCCTGCGTGTTTGGGGGACTCCATACGGTGAAACCTACCAGTCGGTCACTTTGGGGTGTTCCAGAAGTGATGCCCGGTGTCGCCGCGGCTACTCCGCCATCGCAGGCTGGGATTCCAGCCGATCACCACCGGCGGCGTCAGAGGGTCTGGGACAGCGCCTTGATGGGCATCCTGAGGTCGGCGAGCAGCTCCAGATCGCGCTCGGGCGCGCGGCCCAGAGTGGTCAGGTAGTTGCCGACGATGATGGCGTTGACGCCGCCCAGCATGCCGTCCCTCGTGCCGAGGTCGCCCAGGGTCAGCTCGCGGCCCCCGGCGTAGCGCAGGATCGTACGCGGCAGGGCGAGGCGGAACGTGCCGATCGTCTTCAGCGCCTCGGTGCCCGAGAGAAGGGGCAGGCCGGCGAACGGCGTGCCCGGCCGGGGGTTGAGGAAGTTGAGCGGCACCTCGTCGGGCGCCAGCTCGCCCAGCTGTGCGGCGAACTCGGCCCGCTGCTCCAGCGTCTCGCCCATGCCGACGATGCCGCCGCAGCACAGCTCCATGCCCGCCTCACGGACCATGAGGCAGGTGTCCCAGCGCTCCTCCCAGGTGTGCGTGGTGACCACGCGCGGGAAGTGCGACCGGGCGGTCTCCAGGTTGTGGTTGTAGCGGTGGACCCCCATCTCGGCCAGTTCGTCCACCTGTGTCTGCGTGAGCATGCCGAGGGAGCAGGCGACGTTGATGTCGACCGCCTCGCGGATCGCCTTGACGCCCTCGCGCACCTGGTCCATCAGCCGCCGGTCGGGCCCGCGTACGGCCGCGACGATGCAGAACTCCGTCGCCCCGGTCGCCGCCGTCTCGACGGCCGCCCGGACGAGCGAGGGGATGTCGAGCCAGGCCGCGCGCACCGGGGAGGAGAACTGGCCGGACTGCGAGCAGAAGTGGCAGTCCTCCGGGCAGCCGCCGGTCTTGAGCGAGACGATGCCCTCCACCTCGACCTCGGGGCCGCACCACTTCATCCGCACCTCGTGCGCCAGCGCGAGCAGGTCGGGCAGGCGCTCGTCCGGCAGCGTCAGGCACTCGAGCGCCTGGGCGGCGTCGAGACCCCTGCCCTCGTCCAGAACCCGAACCCGGGCGGTCTCCAGGATGTCGGTCGTCACGCGGCGCTCCCGTCGGTCCTCGGCGGCACTCCTGTCACAGGGGCAGCTTAAAGGTCGAGCGGAATCCGGCAGGGTCGAACGTGCCGCCGAAGGTGGGCGCCAGCCCGGCGCGGGCGGCGCGGGCGAACGCCTCCCGGCCGAGCGCGCCCGCGCCCTCCGGAAGCGCGCCCGACAGCGGCCGGGCGGCGAGCATCTCCAGGTCGGAGACGTTCGACCGCTCGGCGAGCCCCGGATCGGCCGGCCACGACCCGATCACCACGCCCGCCAGGTCGAGGCCCCGGCCCGCCATGGCTTCGAGGGTCAGCGCCGTGTGGTTGAGCGTGCCCAGGGCGGCGCGCGCCACCACGAGGACGGGGGCGCGCAGCCGCCGCGCCAGATCCGCGAGCGTGCCGCCCTCCTCGTCGTAGCGGACCAGCAGGCCCCCGGCGCCCTCGACGAGCACCAGCCGGTGCGACTCGGCCAGCTCCTCGATCCGCGCCGCCGCCGGCGTGAGCGACAGCGGCGGCATGCCGGAGACGCGGGCCGCGGCGGCGGGAGACAGCGGATCGGGATAGCGCGCCATCTCGAAGGTCGTCGTCACCCCTGACATGCGGATCACCTCGTCGAGGTCCCCCGGCTCCGTGGCCGTCACCCCGGTCTGCGCCGGCTTCACCACCGCGACCGTCGCGCCCCGCTCAAGGGCCAGGACGGCCAGCGCGGCCGTCACCACCGTCTTCCCCACCCCGGTGTCCGTCCCGGTCACCACGAGAACACTCATGCCCGCGAGGGTAGAGCCTGCCCGCCCGCGAGGCGGGAGGCATGATCAGGGGCGGCGGAGGCGGGTGACGAACTTGTAGCGGTCGCCGCGGTAGAGCGACTGGGCGTACTCGACGGGGTTGCCGTCGGCGTCGAAGGCGTGCCGGGTCAGCAGCAGCATGGGCAGGCCGACGTCCACGCCCAGCACCTGGGCGTCGTACGGCGTGGCGAGCACGGTCTCTATGACCTCCTCGGCGTCGGTCAGCCGCACGTTGTAGGCGTTGTGCAGCGTCTCGTACAGCGAGGAGTGCACCTCCAGCTCGCGCCGCAGGCGGGGGAACCTGCGTGCGGACAGGTGCGTGGTGTCGATGGACATCGGCTCGCCGTTGGCCAGGCGCAGGCGGTGGATCCGCAGGACCCGGCTGCCGGGGTTGATGGCCAGCCGCCGCCCGAGCGCCTCGTCGGCCGTGATGTAGCTGATGTCGAGGATCTTGGTGTCCGGCTCCAGGCCGACCGTGCGCAGGTCGCCGGTGTAGGAGGTGAGCTGCAGGACCTGGGCGACCTTGGGCTGGGCGACGAACGTGCCCTTGCCCTGGATGCGCAGCAGCCTCCCCTCGACCACGAGCTCCGACAGCGCCTGCCGGACCGTCGTCCGGGATGTCTCGAAGCGCACCGCGAGGGCGCGCTCGGGCGGGAGCGCGCTGCCCGCGGGCAGGCTCTTGGTGAGCTCCAGAAGACTGCGCTTCACGTCGTAGTACTTCGGAACCCGGGGAGAGTCCTCGCTGTGCTCCGTCACCTGTCCACCCTCAACTCGGCCACATCGCCCAACTCAGGCAACATCGTCAAATCGGCCACAGCGGTGAGCGCACCCCGGACCACCGCGAGATCATCGGACCCCAAATCGGCCCTCGCGGTCAACCGCAAACAGGACCGGCCCCGAGGCACCGATGGTGGGCGGAAGCATCCCACGCGGACCCCGAGTTCCGCACACAGGGCCGCCGCCGACAGGGCGAGCCTGGGCGAGCCGAGCACGACCGGCACGACGGCGGCCGCCGGATCGGTCGTCTCCAGTCCGAGCTCGCGGGCCAGCGCGGCCAGTTCCCCGGCTCTCATCCGAGCCCGTTCGGGCAGGTCAGCGGTGCTTTCCAAGATATCGAGAGCGGCCAGGGCGGCGCCGGCGCAGGCCGGTGCGAGGCCGGTGTCGAAGATGAACGACCGGCCGGTGTCCACGAGCGTGCCGATCACCTCGGGTGCGCCCAGGACGGCGCCGCCCTGGGATCCCAGGGACTTCGACAACGTGACGGTTCTCACAATGTCCGCGCGGCCGGCGAGGCCCGCCGCGTGCACGGCGCCCCTGCCGTGGTCGCCCACCACGCCGAGCGCGTGGGCCTCGTCCACCACCAGCAGCGCGCCGTGCCGTACGGCGGCCTCGTGCAGGGCGCGCAGCGGCGCGAGGTCGCCGTCGACGGAGAAGACGGCGTCGGTGACGACCAGGGCGTGTTCTTCGGCACGCTCGGCCAGGGCCTTGTCCACCGCCTCCGCGTCCCCGTGCGGCGTCACCACGACCCGCGACCGCGACAGCCGGCAGGCGTCCACGATCGAGGCGTGGTTGCCGGCGTCCGAGACGATCAGGCCGCCCTGCCCGAGGGCGGCGACCGCGGCGAGGTTGGCGAGGTAGCCCGAGGAGAACACCAGGGCCCCGGCCGCGCCGGTGAACGCGGCGAGCCGGTCCTCCAGCTCGGCGTGGAGCCGGGTGGAGCCGGTGACCAGACGTGAGCCGGTCGAGCCCACTCCCCACTCCCTGGTGGCCCGTACGGCCGCCTCGACGAGCCGCTCGTCCCGCGAGAGCCCCAGATAGTCGTTGGAAGCCAGGTCGAGCAGGCCGTCGTGGCCGGGCGTGCGGGGGCGGAGAACGCGGCGCAGGCCCGCCGCCTCCCGCTCGGCGGCGGCCGCGCGCAGTCTGTCCAACGGCCCTGTCATGAGGTGCATCTTGCCAGGTGGCGATGGTCGATTCGCTTTCGACCCGGGCGGCGGCGCATCATGCAGTCGTGCCGACTCTCAGCGACCTGGTGTCGCGCCACACCGCACTCGATCCCGCCGGCGTCGACTGGATCCACTCGCTGGTCTCGGACTGGCAGTTGCTGGCCGATCTGTCGTTCGCCGACCTCATCCTGTGGGTGCCCGACCAGGGCGGCACGAGGTGGGTGGCGGTGGCCCAGATGCGGCCCACGACGGGCCCCACGGTCTATCACGACGACGTCGTGGGCATGTCCATCGCGGTCGGGGACCGGCCGCTGATCGACGTGGCCTGGTCCGAGAACCGCATCTGCAGAGAGGGCGACCCCGACTGGTCCAGCGGCGTGCCGGTCCGCGAGGAGACGATCCCGGTGCGGCGCGACAAGGACGGCCCGATCATCGGGGTCATCCAGCGCTCGACCAACCTGTCGTCGGCGCGCACGCCGTCCCGCCTGGAGCTGACCTATCTGCAGAGCGCGTCCGACCTGGCGCAGATGGTGGCCGAGGGCAGGTTCCCCTTCGCGGAGGAGGAGCCGATCCTGGTCAGGTCGCCCCGGGTGGGCGACGGCCTGCTCCGCCTCGACAAGGCCGGGCGGGTCACCTACGCCTCGCCCAACGCGCTGTCGGCCTACCGCAGGCTCGGCCTGCACGCCGATCTCGTGGGGGCCGACCTGGGCAAGACGACCGCCGCCCTGTGCTACTCCGACGAGCCGATCAACGAGGACCTGATGCTCGTCGCCAGCGGGCGGGCACCCCGGGAGACCGAGGTGGAGAACGGCGGCACGGTCGTGCAGCTACGGGCGATCCCGCTGATCGTCGGCGGGGGCCGCATCGGCGCGCTGGTGCTGATCCGCGACGTGACCGAGCTGCGGCGGCGCGAGCGGGAGCTGCTCACCAAGGACGCGACGATCCGCGAGATCCACCACCGGGTCAAGAACAACCTGCAGACCGTGGCCGCGCTGCTGCGGCTCCAGGCGCGCCGGCTCAACAACCCGGAGGGCCAGGAGGCGCTGAACGAGGCCGTACGGCGGGTCGGCTCGATCGCGATCGTGCACGAGATCCTCGCCCAGATGCCGGAGGAGATGGTCGAGTTCGACGACATCGCCGACCGGGTCATCGCGATGACGGCGGAGGTGGCGCTCGCGCAGGTGGCCATCAAGCGGGTCGGCAGCTTCGGCGTGCTGCCCGCCGCGGTCGCGACCCCCATCGCGATGGTGCTGACCGAGCTGCTGCAGAACGCGGTCGAGCACGGGTTCGCCCACTCCTCCGGGAACGTCCAGGTCGTCGTCTCCCGGGACGCCGACCGGCTGGAGTTCACGGTGGCCGACGACGGCAAGGGCCTGCCCGAGGACTTCGACCTGGAGGCCACGGGGAGCCTCGGTCTTCAGATCGTCCGTACGCTGGTCGTCGGCGAGCTGTCGGGCCGCCTGGGTGTGGCCAGGAGAGACGGCGGGGGCACCGAGGTCAGGCTCAGCATCCCGGTGCAGCCGGGCTCATCCCCCTGCTGATATCCGGTCCTCCTGCTGATATCCGGGGGCTATCGCGTACGCGGGCGGCTCCACGGGGGGTCCCGCTGCACGGCACCCGTGTGAGGGATGCCATAGTGGACGCGATGCGTTGGTGGACAGAAGGCCCTGTGGGCGGGAGGCTACGCGGCAGTCCCGGCCGGGCTCCGAGGCCCCGCGATCCGGTGAATGCCCCGACTGGCATTCACCGAAGGCGTTCGCGTGCGGCGGGGGAGTCAGACGGCGGCGCGGGCGCGGGCGCGAGCCGTCCGGCGCTTGAGAGCGCGACGCTCATCCTCGCTGAGCCCGCCCCAGACTCCGGCGTCCTGACCCGACTCGAGGGCCCACTTGAGACAGGACTCGGCGACCGTGCATCGCCGGCATACCTGCTTGGCCTCTTCGATCTGCATGAGCGCCGGACCAGTGTTCCCGATCGGGAAGAACAGCTCGGGGTCCACGTCACGGCAGGCAGCGCGGTGGCGCCAGTCCATGCGTTCCACTCCTTCGTAAGGCGGAGCCTCGGTGGCTCCTCTGGCCGTCAACTTTGTGAACTCTTTCACTAGCTGATGCGAACGTTTACCCGGATCCAGGGTGGGGGCCGGGCTTGTCCGCGTGATCGTCGGGGCACCTTCCGGAGGCTGTGGTCTCCGTAAAGGTCCTACGTTCCGACGTCGTAGTTCAGCTTTTCAGCCGTTCCAACACCACACAAGAGGTTTGGGACAAGGTTTTGCCCGTCGTGGCTGTCGGATGCGTCACACTATGACTACATGTAACAAGCTAGACGAGGACTTGTAATGCGTCAGGGATAGCGCGGAAGATCACCCACTCGTGTTCTCCCAGGTAGTCGCCGTCGAGCTGGAAGGCGACCGGGCGGGAGGCGTGGAGCGTGAACTCGGCCTCGTCATGAAGCTGAACGAGGTGTTTACCGCGCGGCAATCCCCGGTGCTCGCCGATGATCTGCCGGACGAGCGAGAGCATGGTCGGCAGGCTCATCCTCCGGAGCCCGAGCATGTCGAGCCCCGTCTCGAAACCGGCCCACGGCGTCGGGTTGATCGGACGTGTGCCGGCGTACGTCCACGGCGACGTGTTGGACACGATCGCCATGAAGATCCCGTTCTCCGCCGGCCGGCCGGGACGCGTCAGCCGGATCGCCGGCTGCCGCCGGTCGGTCACGAAGAAGTGGCGGACCGTCGTGTTCACGTAGAGAGCGGGCAGCGCGCGACGCCCCGCGCTCCGCAGGCCCTCCACGGCTCGGACGACCTCCGCGTCGTATCCCAGCCCAGCACAAAATGTGAAATATCTAGACCTCTGCTGGTCAGGTGGCGCTCCTGCCCCCGGATCCGGGCCTGAAACCTCGTCGTGCCAGATCGCCTGTCCCAGACCGATGGTCCGGCGGCGTCCCTCGCGTAGCGCCTCCAGGGCGGCGCCGGTCGCCTCGACCGGGTTGTTGGGCAGCCCGAGCGCGCGGGCGAAGACGTTGGCGCTGCCCCCGGGGATCACGATGAGCGCGGGCCGCTCGTTCGCGCCGCCGTCGGGGCGGGCGTCCAGCAGGCCGTTGACCGTCTCGTTGATCGTGCCGTCGCCGCCGAGGACCGCCACCGCGTCGAAGCCCTTGGCGTGCGCGGTGGCCGCGAGCGCGGTCGCGTGGCCGCGGTAGGCGGTCTCCTCGACCGACAGGTCGACGGCGGCGCCGAGCGCCCGGATCAGCACGTCGCGCGTGCGCCGGTGCGTCGAGGTCGCCTTGGGATTGACGAGGAGGAGTGCCCGCATGCCTGAAGGTTAACGAACGGTTTACCGCTCGTGCGGGGTGACGCCTCCCCGGTGCCTCACCCACGGAGGCGCGGGTGCCTGCGGGTAGGGTTGTGCGGTGTGATCAGCAGTTCCGCCGGCCGCCCCGTGACCCTGACCGTGGCCGCCGTCGTCCTGGCCGCGGAGGGCCTGCTCGCCCTGGCTTTGGGGGGTTATGTCGGCATTGAGACCGTGATCGGCAAACCCACCGACCTGGTCACCAGCATCGCGGTGGCCGGATTCGGCGTGCTCGGCGGCGCCCTGCTGCTCTGGGTGGCCTGGGGCGTGTGGCAGGTGCTGCGCTGGAGCCGGGGCCCGGCCGTGGTGACGCAGATATTCGCGCTTCCGGTGGCGATCAGCCTCATCCAGTCGGCGCAGTACGGGTTCGGCGTTCCGCTCATCACCGCGGCGGTGGTCGCCCTGGTCGCGCTGCTCGCGCCGGCCTCCACCCACGCCCTCATGGGCGAGGACGGCGCACGCTGAACAGGCTCCGAGCGGGCGGCGATCCACCACTGACCGGGCGCCGCCGGGGGGAGCGCGGCGTCGCGGTCGTCCGTCTCTGATCTTTGCGGGCCGGGCGGTCAGTCCTCGGCGGTGAGGCCCTCGCGGAGCTGGGCCAGGGTCCGGGCGAGCAGCCGGGACACGTGCATCTGCGAGATCCCCAGCTCGGTCGCGATCTGCGACTGCGTCATGTTGCCGAAGAAACGCAGCAGCAGGATCCGCTTCTCGCGCGGCGGCAGGCGCTCCAGCAGCGGCTTGAGCGACTCCCGATATTCCACGCCCTCCAGCGACTCGTCCACGATGCCGAGCGAGTCGGACACGGCGGGCGCGTCGTCGTCGCCGGAGTCGGGCGCGTCGAGCGACACGGTGGAGTAGGCGTTGGCCGACTCCAGGCCCTCCAGGACCTCTTCCTCGCTCATGCCCAGGTGGACGGCGAGCTCGGCGACCGTGGGCGCCCGGCTCTCCCGCTGCGAGAGCTCGCTTATCGCCTTGGTGAGCGACAGCTTCAGCTCCTGCAGCCGGCGCGGCACGCGGACCGCCCAGCCCTTGTCGCGGAAGTGCCGCTTGATCTCGCCGACGATGGTCGGGGTGGCGTACGTGGAGAACTCCACGCCGCGTGCGAGGTCGAAGCGGTCGATCGACTTGATCAGCCCGATCGTGGCGACCTGCGTGAGGTCGTCGAGCCACTCGCCCCGGTTGCGAAAGCGACGGGCCAGGTATTCCACCAGTGGCAGGTGGAGCTCGACCAGCTCGTCGCGGATGCGCTGGCGCCTCGGGTCGTCCGGCGGGAGCTCCGACAGCTCGGCGAAGAGTGTGCGCGCGCGTACGCGGTCCGGCACCGCCGAGTCGCCGGAGGTCATCGCACTCGTCCTTTCCGTCATCACGACGGCCTCGCCGTGCTCCGGCGCTTACGCAGCACGATCGCCAGGTGGTCGGCGTGATCGGAGATGGCGTCCACGTCGTCCGCCAGCGCCGTCAGCACCATCCAGGCGAAGTCCTCCCGGTTGGGCGAGCTGACGCCGAGCGTGTTGACCTCGACGCGGACCGTCATCTCCTGGCCCGTGAGCTCGAACTCCGCGAGGAGATCCGTTCCGGGCACAGCATGCCGCAGCAACATGGCGCACGCCTCGTCGACGGCGATGCGCAGATCCTCGATCTGATCGAGGGTGAAGTCCAGCCGCGCGGCGAGCCCGGCGGTTGCCGTGCGCAGCACGGACAGGTAGGCGCTCACGGCGGGCAGCCGGACACTCACAGCATCGCGAATCCCGGTCAGATCCACCGCAGGCGTCTCGGTTTCCTCGGTCACGTTCCTCCTCGCCCCTTCAGCCGGCTGAGTGCCGCTGACTGCAACCTACCGCCACTCGCGCGGTGCTGCCCCGGCTGGACGCGCTGATTGTGGCGATCCTTGGAGGTAACTGCACGTAAATTCCGTACTACCGAATATGGAGTTTGTATGGGCCTTGAGATGATCTGGCCCCGCGCGGCCGTGGAGGCCGTGCGGGGCCGTGATTCCGCGGCTCAGGCGGCCTTGGTCTCCCAGAAGATCTTGGCGATCTCGTCGATCTTCGCGAGGAGGTCGTCGGCCAGCGAGGGGTCGACGGTGCCCTTGGCCCCGGCGGCGCCGGCGAGCTTCGTCGCGTCCCAGAAGAGCTGGTGAAGCTGGGGGTACTGCTCCAGGTGCGGGGGCTTGAAGTAGTCGGTCCACAGCACCCACAGGTGATGCTTGACCAGCTCGGCCCGCTGTTCCTTGATGATCAGCGCGCGGGTCCTGAAGACCGGGTCGTCGTTCTCGGCGTACTTCTTAATGATCGCCTTCACCGACTCGGCCTCGATGCGGGCCTGCGCCGGGTCGTAGACCCCGCACGGCAGGTCGCAATGGGCGGATGCCTCGTGCCTGGGTCGCAGCAGTCGTGCGAGCATCGGAATCCTTCCTTAGGAATGCTGGTGACAGCACTGTTCCAGGACCGACCTTACTCGTCTCGAAATGACTGTGCGGAGGGGGATGTGCTCACAGCGGTGTGTGTCTCCGGCGACTCGATGCTGCCCGTGTTGCGCCCGGGAGACTGGCTGCTGGTACGGCTGGGCGCCCCCGTACGCCCGGGTGACGTCGTGGTCGCCAGGCGGCCGCACGGGCTGATCGTCAAGCGGGCCTTCCGGCACACCGGGGACGGCTGGTGGCTGGAGAGCGACAACCAGTCGGCCCCCGGGCGCCGCGACAGCTGGGACTTCGGCGCGGTGCCCGAGGAGGACGTCGTCGGCAGGGTCGTGCTGCGTTACTGGCCGAGGCCCGCGCTGCGCTTCCCGGCGCCGCCCGCCTCCTGATCTCGCCTCCTGACCTTGCCTCCGGACCTGTCAGGCGCCCCGCTTGCGCGCCCGGTAGGCGGCCACGTTGGCCCGGCTGGCGCACCGCTCGGAGCAGTAGCGGCGCGACCGGTTCGAGGAGGTGTCGAGGTAGGCGTTGCGGCACGGCGTCGCCTGGCAGATGCCGAGGCGATCCACGCCGAGCCGGGTCACCACGCTGGCCAGGCCCATGACCGACCCGACCGCGAGGGCGTCGGCGACCCGGCCGCCCTCGGTCAGGTGCAGGTGCCAGGGCTGCCCGTCGTGCCCGGAGATCTGCGGATGCACCGGATGGCGGACCAGCAGCCCGTTGAGCCGCTCGACCACGTCCGCGTCGTCGCCCTCGGCGGCGGAGGCGAAGACCCCCGCGAGCTCGTCGCGCAGCTCGCACAGCGCGTCGATGTCACGGCGAGTAAGGCGGGCGGCCGCCTCCGTGCGGCCCGTCTCCTCCAGCAGGGCACGAAGGGAGAAGGGGTTTTTGAGCTCGTCGCCCATGTTGACCAGTTGAACGGCCAGCTCGGCGTAAGACGTCAAGTCCACTGGGGCGCCCAAATGAGTAAGAGATCACTGGCAAAGCCGAGTATTACACGCCCGATGGCCTGGGGGAACACCTCGGCGTACAACGTTATGCGACCCGATCCGGCAGAGGCGGTTGTCACTTCGTGTGGCACAAACAGGGAACGGGGGACCCCCCTACCCCCCCCAAGAGACGACCGTCAACGACGACGGCCCCCGGCGGCTACCGAAGCCAGGGCTCTCGTTCTCTTGACGGCGCGCTACCGAAGGAACTCGTCCTTTCGACACTGGGGTCGCTGTGACCGTTACACCTGTTTCCTTGGAATCTCTCGACCTGGATCCCGCTTTCGCGCTACACCGTGGCGGCAAGCTGGAGGTCCGCTCCACTGTTCCGGTTCGCGACGCCGACGACCTGTCGCTCGCGTACACGCCGGGGGTCGCCCGCGTCTGCACCGCCATCGCCGACAACCCGGACCTGGTCAACGACTACACCTGGGTCTCCAACGTCGTGGCCGTGGTCTCCGACGGCACCGCCGTCCTGGGGCTCGGGGACATCGGTCCGGCCGCGGCCATGCCCGTGATGGAGGGCAAGGCCCTGCTCTTCAAGGAGTTCGCCGGCGTCGACGCCGTGCCGATCTGCATCGACTGCACCGACCCGGACGCGATCGTCGAGACCGTGGTCAGGCTCGCGCCGTCGTTCGGCGGCATCAACCTGGAGGACATCAGCGCCCCCCGCTGCTTCGAGGTCGAGGAGCGCCTGCGGGAGCTTCTCGACATCCCCGTCTTCCACGACGACCAGCACGGGACCGCGATCGTGGTCCTCGCCGCGCTGCGCAACGCCGCCCGCCTCACCGGGCGGTCCCTCGGCGAGCTGCGCGCGGTGGTGGCCGGCGCCGGCGCCTCCGGCGTCGCCGTGTCGCGGATGCTGCTGAACGCCGGGATCGGCGACATCGCGGTCTCCGACTCCAAGGGCGTCATCCACGCCGGCCGCGAGGACCTGAACCCGGTCAAGCGGGCGCTGGCCCGCGACACCAACAAGGCGGGCCTGTCCGGGTCGACCGAGCAGGCGCTCGCCGGGGCCGACGTCTTCGTCGGGCTGTCCGGATCGACGGTCTCGGAGCAGGCCATCGCCGGGATGTCGCAGGACTCGATCGTGTTCGCGTTGTCCAACCCCACCCCCGAGGTGGATCCCGCGGTGGCGGCGCGGCACGCCCGCGTGGTCGCCACGGGCCGGTCCGACTATCCCAACCAGATCAACAACGTGCTGGCCTTCCCCGGGGTCTTCCGCGGCGCGCTCGACGTCCGCGCCACGACGATCACGGAGAACATGAAGGTGGCGGCGGCCGACGCGCTGGCGGCCGTGGTCGGGGACGACCTCTCCGAGAGCTACGTCATCCCCTCGCCGTTCGACGCCCGGGTCGCGCCCGCGGTGATCGCCGCGGTGGCGCAGCAGGCCCGCGAGGACGGCGTCGCCCGCAAGTAGCCGCCCTTGAGGCAGGCGGCCGCATGGGCACGGAACGTGGCCGCCGCCGTAGACACGACCGTAGACACGGACCCCGGGGGCCGCGCACCGCGTGACGGACGCGGGGCGCGGCCCTTCGTCGTGCTCTGGCATCGTGCCCTGTCGTCGGCCTCGTCAGCGCCCCTTGCCAGGGCGCCGAACATTTGGGAATCCCTTTAGGTCCTCACGGTTAGTGCTATAAAGAAAGCTCTCCGTAACCAACTCGGTTATTGCCTGTCCCGGTTGGAGAGCGATGCGACGTGACCCCAACCGCCTCCTCCAGCAGCACCTCACCGAAGCCGGACTGTCCCGCAAGGGCCTGGCCCGGCGGCTCAACGGCCTCGGCTCGGCCCGGGGATTGCTGGGAATGCGGTACGACCACGGCTCCGTGCTGCGCTGGATCGGCGGACGCCGCCCGCGCGAACCGGTGCCCGGCCTGCTGGCCGAGATCTTCTCGCTGCGGCTGGGGCGGCAGGTGTCCAGGGAGGACATCGGCATGCCGCGCGGAACGGTGCCCGCCGATCTTGGACAAAAGTTCCCCCATTCGTGGGAGGAGGGTGTGGCAAGCGTGACAGCACTGTGGAGGGCCGACGTCGAGCGGCGCAGGTTCCTGCTCGACTCCACCTTCGCCCTGGGAGCGGGCTCGGCGGGCATGTTCCGCTGGCTGGCGGCGCCCGACGGGGAGCGGCTTTCCGCGAACGGGCCGCGCCGGGTCGGGCCCTCTGACGTGGCCGCGATCCGTGAGGTCACCCGGTCGTTCAGCGAGCTGGACAACCGGTTCGGCGGCGGCAGCATCCGCGGCCCGGTCGTGCGCTACCTGCACACCGCCGTGACGCCGCTGCTGCGCGACGGCGCGTACGGCGAGGCCACCGGGCGCTCGCTCGCGACGGCGGCGGCGGAGCTGACCCGGCTGGCCGGATGGATGGCCTACGACCTGGAGCAGCACGGGCTGGCCCAGCGCTACCTGATCCAGGCGCTCGGCCTGGCGCGCGGCGCGGGCGACCACGCCCTGTGCGGCGAGATCCTGGCCGGGATGAGCCACCAGGCCGTCTACATCGGGCATTCCCGGCACGCGCTGGAGCTGGCGGGGGCGGCCGTCGCGGCGGCCCGGCGCTCTGGGGGCGGCACGCTGCTGGCCGAGGCCCGGGTGCTGGAGGCGCACGCCCTGGCCCTGCTCGGGGAGCACAAGGCGTGCGGCGGCGCGCTGCACGAGGCGGAGGTCGCCTTCGACCGGCGCAGACCCCAGGACGAGCCCGGCTGGATCGGCTACTTCGACGAGGCCTACCTCGCCGCGAAGTCGGCGCACTGCCTGCGCGACCTCGGCGACGGGACGCGGGCCGTACAGCAGGCCCGGCGCTCGCTGCTGATGGACGGGCGCTACGTGCGCGGCAAGATGTTCAACCTCTCGCTGCTCGCCACCTCGCTCATCCAGGAGGGCGAGCTGGAGGAGGCGTGCCAGGCGGCGTCGTCGGCCCTCGACCTGGCCGAGGGCATCCAGTCGGCGCGGACCCGGACGTACGTGGCGGACATGTGCCGCCGGTTCGCGCCGTACGCCGCGGAGCCGCGCGTGGCGGAGGTGCTGGAGCGCGGCCGGGGCCGCGCGAAGGACACGGCTGATGCGGGGAGGCAGGGCGCGGCCCGGCAGGGCACGGGCAGGCAGAGCGTGAGCAGGGAGGCGGTCGGCGTCTGATCCGACGCCGCCGCCAGCCCCCGCTCTCAGCCGGTGCTCCTCAGCCGGCGCGCCGCGCCGCGCTGTAGACCTGGAACAGCTCCCCGTCGAAGTACGGCGACAGGCCGGTCCCCGGGCCGGAGAGGCCGATCGTCAGGCCGTTCAGATATCCGAGGCCGCGTACGCCGTGGTAGGCGGCCAGCCACGGCGACCCCGAGGCGGCGGTGAAGGCCGAGCGCACGGCGATCAGCTCGTTCGCCCTCCTGGACAGGTCCTGGGCCAGGAAGGGCCTGCCGTACGCGCGGGTGAGCCGGGTGCTCCCGGTCGCGTGGCCCTCGGCGGTCTGCGTCGGGTAGCCGAAGATGGCGAGCGGCCGGTCGACCGGCAGGTTGTAGGCGAGGCCCTGCCCGCCGACCTTGTCGCCGAGACGCCCCGCGGGCAGCAGCCTGACGCCGGTGTAGCCGGTGGTGGTGCGATATTTCGGCCCGGCGGAGAACGCGGCGTACTGCGCCGCGTCCCGCAGCGTGACGCGCTTGGGCAGCAGTCCGGCGTGGACGCTGACGAACGCGTAGTCGCGGTCGAGGTCGCCATATCGGGTGAAGTCGCTGTGGGCGAAGACCCGGGCGCCGACGTAGACGCCCCACGGCGTGCCGCCGCCGGCGTACCCCGGAATGAAGATCCAGTAGCGGTAGGGCGCCGGGGTGGAGTCCTCCGCGCCCTGCGCCGTGCCCGCTGCCGTGCCCGCTGCCGTGCCCGCTGCCGTGCCCGCTGCCGTGCCTTCTGACGTGCTCCCTGCCGCGGGCCTCGGGGCGTACACGCAGTGTCCGGCCGTCGCCACGAGATTGCGGTGATCGGACTGCACGGAGGTGCCCGCGCACCAGTGGGGGCGGCCGTCCGAGCCGACGAAGAAGACCTTGCCCGTCGTCCTCGGCAGGTTTACGTTCCTCGACGGACCGGAGGCCCGCTTGACCCCGGCGGAGGCCGGCACCACGCCCCGCACGCCGCCGGGGGCGCTGCCCTCGGCCTTGACGGGAGTGGCCTGGATCCCGGCCGGTGCGGAAAAGGGAGTGGCCGCCGTGAGCGGGCGTCCGCCGTCGCCGAGCCAGTAGGCGATCACGTCCGCCGCCTTCTCACCGGAGACGAGGGGTGTCGTCACCGTGATCTCGTAGGCGTGAGCGGGCACCGCCGTCCCGCTGACGAGCAACGCGGCCGTCGCCGCCGCACCCCACAGCGGGGGGAGGATGCGCTTCAACCGGATCTCCTTGCTGTGGAACGTCTCCCTCGCCCGTGGCGCCCTCGGGAGTGCGGTGTGAAGGGGCTGCGAAGGAAGATACAGCGACGGGGATCAAGTCGGGAAAACAACGCGGGTGGAGAGCTGTTCTCCCGGAACGCAGAAGTGCCCCACCGCGGTGCGGCGGGGCACTTCCGGGGGGTGCTCAGGCCTGTGCCGTGAGACCCGGAGCCTGCGTGGGCTGCGCGGCCTCCTGGGCGAAGGTGATGACGATGTCGCGGCCGTTGGCGTAGCTGACCACCGGCCGCTGGAGCGTCTCACCCACCCTGCGGGCGACCGTCTGCCACAGGTCCACCATTTCCGGGGTGTCCGCGGTGATCCGGAACCGTCCCTGGGTGGTGAGGTGGTGGGTGACGAGCTGCGAGAAGGTGATCTCGCCGCGCGCCCTTTCCTCCGCGTTCAGGGGGGTGCGCCGGAAGGCGGGCCGCGTGCTGGAAGGGTGGGTCATCCTGATCTCCTCGTGATCGCCGTCCACCCAGCATGTCACTCGTGGACCGGCACCGGGGTGTTCGCGACTCAGGCGATCGAGCCGGACCAGTTGCTGGCGGCGGCCTTGTAGACGCCGTAGGTCTCGCCGTCGAAGTAGGGGGAGACGCTGGTGTCGATCCGCCGGTTGCCGTCGGTGTCCGAGACGCCGCTGGTGACGCCGTTGAGGTAGCCGAGCCGCTTGGAGCTGCTGTACCTCAGCAGCCACGACGAGCCCAGGGAGCCCTCGCCGGTGAAGGACGACTTGACGCCCACGAGCTCCTCGCCCTTGACCGAGGGGGCCTTGGCGGCGAAGGTCTTGCCGTACGACCACTTGAGGGTCTGGCCGGTGAAGGCGTGGTTGCCGTCCGGGTGCGACCCGCTCGGGTAGCCGAACACGTAGACCGAGCTGCCGACCTTCTGGTTGTAGGCCAGGCCCTGCGCGCCGACGTTGCTCTCGAGCCGGCCGGCGTCGGTGAACTTGACGACGTAGTACTTGCCGCCCTTGCTCTTGCGGAGGAAGCGGTCGTGGCCAGCGTAGGTCTTCCTGTCGACCTGCTTCCAGCTCCACTCGGCGACGTTGCGCAGGTCGCCGCCGCGCCCCGCCTTGATGCCGTTGTAGACGGTCACGAAGGCGTAGTCGCGGTCGCCGTCCTCGTAGACGTCGTAGTCGTAGTGGGTGTAGGCCGTCTTGCCGACGTAGATGCCCCACGGCGCCTTGCCCTGGTAGTAGCCGGGGATGAACACCCAGCGGTCCATGGTGGCCCGGTTGGTCTTGGTGTCGTAGACGCAGTGCCCGGCCGTGGCGACCAGGTTGCCGTACTTCGAGTGGACGGAGGTCGCGCTGCACCAGTGCGGCCTGCCGTCGCCGCCGCGGAAGAAGACCTTGCCGGTGGTGCGCGGCAGGTTCACGTTCTTCAGCGAGCCGCCGGACGACCCGCCGCCGATGGGGGAGACGATGCCGGGCTTGCTGTCGGCGGACGGGCCGCCGCTCGAGATGTGCTTGGCGCTGACCTGGCTCTCATACCCGTACGGGGTGGCGTGGAGCAGGTTGGAGGCCTTCTGGTTGAGCCAGTAGGCGATGACGTTCTTCGCGGCGAGGCCGCTTCCGGCCAGGGTGTCGTGGGCCGTGTCGCCGGCGGCCTGAGCCGGCGCCGCCATCGAGGCCCCGACGAGGCCGGCGACGGCCACGCCCCCGATGGGCAGGATCAGGCGCTTGACTCGCGTGTTCATGAATCTCCAGGTGCTGTCGGGGCAGGTCACATGCGTCCCACACGTCAGTAAAGGGACAGTAAAGACAGTACCCCGCGCCTTATCCGTGTTTCGGGAGCTTTTCGGACCGATGTGCGCGTGATCTTTTCGTGACATTCGACAGCGCTTGTCAGGAACGTGCGATCAGTGCAGGTCTCCTCGGCTTCCGTCCGTGTCAAGCCGAGCACGCGGCGCAGTCGAAGGGGGCGTCCTTGTGTGACGCAGATCACATGGTGACGCGCCTGGAGGGGGTCAGCCCGTGCCCTGCTTGCTCGCCTGGGTGTACACCCGCTGGGTGAGCTGGTTGAAGTAGGGCGTGGAGACGGCGTCGAGGCGTCCGCCGCCGTTGAGGTTCCAGGTCAGGCTGGTGATCCCGGCGAGGTAGCCGGTCCGCGTGGTGGCATTGTAGCCGATCACCCACGGGCCGCCGCTCGCGCCGGCCGTGAACGGGCAGCCCGCCAGCCGCACCCCGTGCTCAAGCTGCCAGGTCGGGGCGCTGACGAACTTCTTCTCGGTGATGCCGTCGCAGGACTTCACCGTCTGCCCGGTGTACGGGCGGGTGCCGTCGGGATTGGCGCCCGCCGGGTAGCCGAAGACGTACGTCTGCCGTCCGAGCGGCTTGCCGGAGGCGAACCGGAACGCCCCGACCTTGTCCTCCAGCCGGCCCACGTCGACCGAGCGATACTTGAGCCTGCCGCCCTCCACGTACGGCTGCCAGGAGAAGCCCCGGTGCACGGTCACGAAGGCGTAGTCGCGGTCGAAGTCGCCCTGGCCGGCGAAGTCCTCGTGCATGTAGAGCGTGTGGCCGACGAAGATGCCCGAAGGGGCGACGCCGTCGTGGTACCCGGGGATGAAGACCCAGTTCTGCACCGGCTTGTCCTGCGACAGCGCGTACGCGCAGTGCCCGGCCGTGGCGACGAGGTTGCGATGGGCGGAGTGCACCGCGGAGGCGGAGCACCAGAACTCCTTGTCGCCGACCTTGAAGAACACCTTGCCCACCATCGGCGGGGAGGCCACGGGCGGGGGCGCCGCGCCCCGTGGGGTCCTCGTGTGCGTCTTCGCGTCCCCCGGGCCCATCTCCACGGCGGAGGTCGTGCTCCTGGTCGAGGGGGACGGCTTGGTGCTGGGCACGTAGCTGCTGGCCTGCTTGAGCCGCTCGGGGCTCCAATAGGCCGCCACCCGCTGCTTGTCCGCCTGGCTGGGAGCGAGCGGGAAGGCGCTGACCCCGTTCTTGTTGACGCCGGCGTTCCTGTTGACACCGGCGCTCTCGTCGACGCCGGTCACCGCGGAGACCGGGGTCGTGGCCACGCGGGACGCGGCGGTCGCGGGAACGGCGGGCCCCTGGCTCCAGAAAACGGCGACCGCACTCGCGGCGGCGACGACGCCACCGATGGCGAGTGTGAGGTTCCTGGTCACCGTGAGCCTCTCGGGGCGGAGATATGGTCAGTAAGGGGTGATTTTTCCAGATCCATACGGTTGTGGCACAGCTTCTTGTCCACCTCGTTATGAATCGAGCGGAACCGATGTGGTCT
Source organism: Microbispora sp. CSR-4 (assembly GCF_008033685.1). Taxonomy (NCBI): domain Bacteria; kingdom Bacillati; phylum Actinomycetota; class Actinomycetes; order Streptosporangiales; family Streptosporangiaceae; genus Microbispora; species Microbispora sp. CSR-4. The sequence continues at coordinate 20,473 of NZ_VJVX01000051.1, read as the reverse complement.
GTGGTACGCCACGTTTCCGCTGAGGTCCGGAGTGGACGCTTGCCCTGGAGCTCTCCCGTGAACACGCTGGTCAGCAGCGGAAACGGGGGGATCGCATGAAACCGCTGCTTGTCCTACTGGCCGGTGCGGCGCTGGCCGCCGGCCCCGCTGCGCAGGCCTCTGCCGAGGCCGCCGCGCAGGTTCCTGCTCGGCCGGGTGTCTCCGGCGACGGGGCGACATCGCTCCCGGAGTGGGCGGACACCCTGCCCGCTCCACCGCCGCCCGAAGTCGCCCTGCGGGCGTCCCGGCCGTCGGCCGCCCGGGTGCGGGCGGTGATCCTGACCGTCGCCGAGGGCGAACAGGCGGAGCCGCCGGCGCGGTCGGTGTTCCTGAACTGCTCTCCGGTGGGCGGCTCGCACCCTTCCGCGGAGGAGGCGTGCGCGTGGCTGAACAGGGCGGGCGTCGACCCGAGCGCGCTGCGGGTGAACGCGGCCGCGCCCTGCACGATGATCTACGCACCTGTCACGGTCACCGCCAGCGGCATATGGGACGGGAAGTACTTCCAGTTCCGGCGCACCTTCGGCAACGACTGTGAGCTGAAGTCGGCCGCCGGGGCGCTGTTCGACTTCTGACGATCCCAGTCGACCGCACGCGGCGTACGGGGAACGTAAAAGGTGGACCGGGGAACCGTGACACGAGAGGGCCCGGCGGGACGTCCCGCCGGGCCCCCTGTCCGACCTTGCCCTGATATGTCAGACGTGAGCCATCACTGGGTCCACCGGTTGGCGGCCGCCTTCTCGGGTGTCCGAGCCGCGGCCTTGACGGTCACGTCGCCCGGAGTGGCCTGTGCCGCCGCGACGGCCGGGGTGATCGTCGCGGTCGCGACGAGCCGTACGAGGGTGTCCGGGCGGGAGGCGGCGGCCGGAGTAATGTTCTGGCATGTTCGCCGTCACCGCCACACAGTTCGATCCGGACGACCCGATCAAGGGCCTGACGCTCGGGGAGCACCCCGAGCCCGTCGTGCCGGAGGGATGGACGACCGTCACGGTCCGGGCCGCCGCGCTCAATCACCACGATCTGTGGACCCTCAAGGGCGTGGGGATCAGCCAGGAGCGGCTGCCGATCGTGCTCGGCTGCGACGCGGCGGGGGTGGACGAGGACGGCAACGAGGTCATCGTCCACTCCGTGATCGGCACGCCGGTCGACGGGGACGAGACCCTCGACCCGGCGCGTTCGCTGCTGTCGGAGAAGTACGACGGGACGTTCGCGGAGAAGGTCGCGGTGCCCCGCCGCAACCTGGTGCCCAAGCCCGCGTCGATCTCCTTCGAGGAGGCCGCCTGCCTGCCCACGGCCTGGCTCACGGCCTTTCGCATGATCTTCGACAAGGCTGAGCTGGAGCCCGGCTCGACCATCCTGGTCCAGGGCGCAGGCGGCGGTGTGGCGACCGCGCTGATCGCGCTCGGCCGGGCCGGCGGCTTCCGCGTCTGGGCGACGAGCCGCTCGCAGGACAAGCGGGAACGGGCCCTCGGGCTCGGCGCCGACCGGGTCTTCGAGACCGGCGCGCGGCTGCCCGAGCGGGTGGACGCCGTCATGGAGACGGTCGGCGAGGCCACCTGGAAGCACTCGCTCAGCTCCCTGCGCCCGGGCGGCCGGATCGTCACCTGCGGCGCGACGAGCGGCATGGTCGCCGCGACGCAGCTCGCGCAGGTCTACTTCCTGCAGAAGTCGATCATCGGATCCACGATGGGGACGCGCGAGCAGCTCGCGCGGCTCGCGGTGTTCCTGGAGCAGACGGGTGTCCGGCCGGTGATCGACCGGGTGCTGCCACTGGCCCGGGCGGAGGAGGGCTTCACGGCCATGCACCGCGGCGAGGTCTTCGGCAAGGTGGTCTTCACGCTCTGACGCGCGTGGCCGGGGCGCGGAGGGCGCGTCCCGGCCCGGAAGGCTTCGGCCGGGTACGCGTCGCTCAGGGGTGCAGTGCCCGGCGGATGCGCTCGGCGGCCTCGTCGAGGGCGGCCCGGCACTCGGCGAGGGCCTGTTCGCCGGGCACGCCCCCGCCGGAGGAGCGGTGGACGTCGGCGACGAAGTCGGCCAGCATCCGGCTGAGCGCGGCGTCGTGGTCGCCCTGGCGGCCGCCGCCGAATCCCCAGGACTCCTCCCAGATCCGCCGCCACTCCTGCTGCCAGCGCTCGCTCTCCTCCTTCCACTGGCGCTTGTGGCGACGCCACTCCTCCTTGGCGTGGTCGCGCTGCCGCCGCCACTCCTCCTTCTGCTCACGCCGCAGGTCGCGGTTGTCGTGGCCGATGTCCCTGGCCATCTGGGTGAGCTCCTCGCGCAGGGACCGCACGGTCTGCCGCACGTCCTCCTTCACCTCGCGCGCGATGTCCTGGACCGAGGCGGTGATCTCCTGCTCCAGGTCGGCCAGCTCGTCCATCCGGTCGTTGATCTCGGCCCGCCCCTTGTCGGTGAGGGTGAAGACCTTCTTGCCGTCCACGACCTCGTGGGTGACCAGGCCCTCGTCCTCCAGCCTGGCCAGCCGGGGATAGATCGTGCCGGGGGAGGGGGAGTAGACGCCGAGGAAACGGTCCTGCAGCAGCCGGATGATCTCGTAACCGTGCCGCGGGCTCTCCTCCAGCAGCTTCAGCAGGTACAGCCGCAGCCGGCCGTGCCCGAACACGGGACTCATGACGTCTCCTCGCTCTCGGCCCCGAGCGGCAGCCGCCCGGTGCGGTGCCGCCTCGTTCGCTCGCTCACGCTCTCTCCTCTTCTCGCCTGCCGGCGGGCTGGCCGCTGAGCAGGGTGACGGCGCCGGACACCGTGATGGCCGAGAGGGACGCCATACCGCCGCCCAGCCGGCCGCTGAGCGAACGGGTGCCCGGGGCCGAGGTGACGTGCAACTCGGGGAAGGCCGACTCGATCCTGCCGGAGGTCGAGCGGACGGACACGTCGGCGTCCACGTCGTGCGGGAGCCGTACGACGATCGAGCCCGACATGCTGTTCGCGGTGACGTGACCGGTGGGCTCCAGTTCGAGGTCGGCGGTGACGCGGCCCGACACGGTGTTCGCGCGCAGCCGCCGCGGCCGGCCCGCGGCGACGGTGAGGTCGCCGGAGACGCTGGAGAAGGACAGGTCGCCGGTCAGGCCCCGGCTCTCCACCGAGCCCGAGACCGTCTCGGCGTGCACCTCGCCGCTGACGCCGTCGAGGACGATGTCGCCCGACACGGACTTCACCCCGGTGTTCCCCTCCATGCCCGTCACGACGGCGGAGGCGGAGACGACCCCGGCCCGCACGGGGCACGTCCTCGGCACGGTCAGCGTCAGCGTCGTGCTGCGCGGGCCCGGGCGTAACAACCCGAGGACGCCGTCCCACGTCAGGTCCTTGTACGCGACGGTCAGGCGGCCGTCATCGTCGTGCGTCACCACCAGGGGCGCGCCGTCCACCTCCGTCACGTCGAGGGCCGGCGGGCCGTCACTGGCCAGCACCGCCAGCCGACCGGCCATGATGCGCACGTTGAGCGCGGTGACCGCGCCGAACGTGAGCCGTCCGGGAGAGTCGATCGTCCATTGGGGCATCGCTCAGGCCCTTCCACGCGAAGTCCTGCGTCCGCACGGGTCGGCTTCCGCGCAGACGAACCATCCACAAACACGATATATCGCGTTTGTGCAAAGTCAAGATGTATCGCGTTTCCGTGGCCAGCCGGTCTTGGTGGCCTCCTGTCAGTCGTCCTCGTCCAGGCGTGCGAGCCAGGTGGCCAGGCGCTCGACGGGCACCTCGAACTCGGGGTTGAGGTCCACGAACTCGCGCAGCCGCTCCGCGAGCCAGCCGACGCTGACCTCCTCCTCGCCGCGACGCTCGACGAGCTCCTCGATCCCCCTGTCGGTGAAGTACATGCCTCGCTCCAGTGAGCTCCAGTGAATGGTCTGATCATGGAGAGAGGTCCCCCACGGGCGTGGGGGACCTCCTCAGTGGTACGGGATCCTCGCTCAGCCGAAGATCTCGTCCAGGATGCCGTGCAGTTCCTCGTCGTGCTTGGCGTGCGAGCCGACGGCCGGCGAGGAGTTCGGCGTACGCGAGACCCGGCGGAAGGTGCGGCCCCCGAGCAGGTCGGGCTTCTCCACGATCTTCAGGCTGAGGTAGGGCCACGGACCCATGTTGACGGGCTCGTCCTGCGCCCAGAGCAGCTCCGCGTCCGCGCTGTAGCGGGCCAGCTCGGCCTTGAGCGGGTTCTCCGGGAACGGGTAGAGGCGCTCCAGGCGGACCAGCGCCACGTCGTTCCTGCCCGACTTCTCGCGCCGCGCGAGCAGGTCGTAGTAGATCCTGCCCGAGCAGACCACGATCTTGCGCACCGCCGACGGGTCCACCGTCGAGTCGCCGATGACCGGTCGGAAGGCGCCGGAGGTGAACTCCGAGGTGGCCGAGGCCGCCGCCTTGAGCCGCAGCAGCGACTTGGGCGTGAACACGATCAGGGGCTTACGCCGCTCCGACAGCACCTGCCAGCGCAGCAGGTGGAAGTAGTTCGCCGGGGTGCTCGGCTGCGCCACCGTCATGTTGTCCTGCGCGCACAGCTGCAGGTAGCGCTCGATGCGGGCGGAGGAGTGGTCCGGGCCCTGACCCTCGTAGCCGTGCGGCAGCAGCAGCACGACCGAGGAGCGCTGACCCCACTTCTGCTCACCCGACGAGATGAACTCGTCGATGATCGACTGGGCGCCGTTGGCGAAGTCGCCGAACTGCGCCTCCCAGGCGACCAGGGCGTCCGGGCGGACCACGCTGTAGCCGTACTCGAAGCCCATCGCGGCGAACTCGCTGAGCAGCGAGTCGTACACGTAGAACTTCGTGGTGCCGTGGTTGAACGTCTTGAGCGGGGTGTGCTCCTCGCCGGTGACGCGGTCGACCAGCACGGCGTGACGCTGGCCGAAGGTGCCGCGGCGGGAGTCCTGACCGACCAGGCGGACCGGGTGGTCGTCGATGAGCAGCGAGCCGAACGCGAGCAGCTCACCGGTCGCCCAGTCGATCGCGTCCTCGGCGACCATCGTGCCGCGGCGCTGGATGACCGGGGCGAGACGCGGGTGGACGGTGAAGCCCTCGGGCAGGTTGAGCTGGGTGTCGATGACCCGCTTGACGACCTCCTCCGAGATCGCCGTCTTGGTGTCCTCGTGCGACCACGGGATCAGCTCGTCGGGCTCGGGGACCCGGACGGCACCGGGCGCCGGTGGATGCTTGACGGCCTCGCGGGTCTCGGTGAAGGCCCGCTCAAGCTGCTCCTGGTAGTCGCGCAGGGCCTGCTCGGCCTCCTCGACCGTGATGTCCCCGCGGCCGATGAGGGCCTCGGTGTACAGCTTGCGGGTCGAGCGCTTGGCGTCGATGAGGTCGTACATCAGCGGCTGCGTGAACGCCGGGTTGTCGCCCTCGTTGTGACCACGCCGCCGGTAGCAGACCATGTCGATGACGACGTCCTTGCGGAACGTCTGGCGGTACTCGTACGCGAGCCGGCCGACCCGCACGACCGCCTCGGGGTCGTCGCCGTTCACGTGGAAGATCGGCGCCTGGATCATGCGCGCGACGTCGGTGGCGTACACGCTCGACCGCGAGGACGCGGGGGAGGTGGTGAAGCCGACCTGGTTGTTGACCACGATGTGGACGGTGCCGCCGGTGCGGTAGCCGCGCAGCTGGGACAGGTGCAGGGTCTCGGCGACCACGCCCTGGCCGGCGAACGCCGCGTCGCCGTGGACGAGCACGGGCAGGACGGTGAAGCCCTCCTCGCCGCGCTCCAGCAGGTCCTGCTTGGCCCGGACCACGCCTTCGAGGACGGGGTCGACCGCCTCCAGGTGCGAGGGGTTCGCCACCACGGACGTGCTGATCGTGTTGCCCTCGGGCGTCGTGAAGTCGCCGCTCGCGCCGAGGTGGTACTTCACGTCGCCGGAGCCGTGCGCGCTGCGGGGGTCGATGTTGCCCTCGAACTCGCCGAAGATCTGGGCGTACGACTTGCCCACGATGTTGGCGAGCACGTTGAGCCGGCCGCGGTGGGCCATGCCGATGACGACCTCGTCAAGGTGCTCGGCCGCCGCGTAGCTGATCACCGAGTCGAGCAGCGGGATCAGCGACTCGCCGCCCTCGAGCGAGAACCGCTTCTGGCCGACGTACTTGGTCTGCAGGAAGGTCTCGAACGCCTCGGCGGTGTTGAGCCTGCGCAGGATGTTGAGCTGCTCCTCGCGGCTGGGCTTGGAATGCGGCCGCTCCACCCGCGCCTGGATCCAGGCCCGCTCCTCGGGGTTCTGGATGTGCATGTACTCGATGCCGATCGTGCGGCAGTACGAGTCGCGCAGCACGCCGAGGATGTCGCGCAGCTTCATCAGCGGCTTGCCGCCGAAGCCGCCCGTCGGGAACTCGCGCTCCAGGTCCCACAGCGTCAGGCCGTGCGACTGGATGTCGAGGTCCGGGTGCTTGCGCTGGCGATACTCCAGCGGGTCGGTGTCGGCCATGAGGTGGCCGCGGACCCGGTAGGCGTGGATGAGCTCCAGCACGCGCGCGGACTTGGCGACGTCGTCGTCGTGGGTGGCCGAGATGTCCTGGACCCAGCGCACCGGCTCGTAGGGGATGCGCAGCGACTGGAAGATCTCGTCGTAGAAGCCGTCGGCGCCGAGCAGGAGCTGGTGGATGCGGCGCAGGAAGTCGCCCGACTGGGCGCCCTGGATGATCCGGTGGTCGTAGGTGGACGTGAGCGTCATCACCTTGCTGATCGCGAGGCGGGACAGCGTCTCCGCCGAGGCGCCCTGGTATTCGGCGGGGTATTCCATCGCGCCGACGCCGATGATCGTGCCCTGGCCGGGCATCAGGCGCGGCACCGAGTGGACCGTGCCGATGGTGCCGGGGTTGGTCAGGGAGATCGTCGTGCCCTGGAAGTCCTCCACACCGAGCTTGCCCGCGCGGGCCTTGCGCACGATCTCCTCGTACGCCACCCAGAACTGGCGGAAGTCCATGGTCTCGGCCTGCTTGATCGAGGGCACCAGGAGCTGACGGGTGCCGTCGCTCTTCTGGACGTCGATCGCGAGGCCGAGCCCGACGTGCTCGGGCTTGACGAGGACCGGCTTGCCGTCCACCTCGGCGTACGAGTAGTTCATCTCAGGCATCGACTTGAGCGCCTGGACGATCGCGTAGCCGATGACGTGGGTGAAGGAGATCTTGCCGCCACGGCCGCGGGACAGGTGGTTGTTGATGACGATGCGGTTGTCGATCAGGAGCTTGGCGGGGACCGCGCGGACGCTCGTGGCCGTGGGGACGACCAGCGACGCCTCCATGTTGGCGGCGGTGCGCGCGGCGGCGCCGCGCAGCTTCTCCTCGACCGCGCCGGCGGGGGCCGGCTGCTTGGCGGGGGCCTGCTCCTTTGCGGGGGCCTTGGCCGCCGGCTTCGCCTGCGGCTTGGGCTGCGGAGGCGCCGTCTGCGGAGCCGGGCTCACCGGAGCGGGAGCCTCGGGCGCTGCCGTCGCCGTCGCGCCGTTCGCGACGGCGGCGGACTTGGACGGAGCGGGCTTGGCCGTCCCGTTGTAGTCAGCGAAGAAGTGCCACCAGGCCTGATCAACAGACTCTGGATCTTCGAGATACTTCTGGTACAACTCGTCGACAAGCCACTCATTTTGTCCAAAGCTTGCCAGCGGGTTTGACCGCGACGACTCAGACGACACGGCGGAAATCGCCCTCTTCCGCAGATCGGCGTTGATGTTTGGTGAACCTGTCCAAGGCTACTCGCCTCACACACCGACGTGCGCCCCGGCGGGTCGTAGGTCCCGGCCCATCCTCCCAGGATCGATAAAACAGGTCACGCGCGGATAGCCCGTCTGGGTGGTGAGGTGTCCCTTACCCCCTGGTCACAGCGGCTGGTCAGCCGATGAGCCGCGACTTGATCTGGATATCGGGAGCTATATCGGTCAGCATACCGGCAAGGTCGTCGGCCGCGGCGTGCAGCGCCTCGAGGGAGAGCGGTTCGAGGCGTTCCAGCAGGAAGAGCGCGTCCACCGTCTCCTCGGTGATCCTCGTCCTGACACACTGCCGCCAGTTCCAGCGCCGGCAGGTGACGCCCGCGTCGTCGCGCCACACCACCTCGCCGATCTCCGGGTCGCCCAGCACCTCTTCCGAGGGCTCGTCGCCCGCGGCCCGCACCAGCCGGGCCGTGCCCTGGTAGCGGCTCAGGTCCTCGCCGCCGATCGGGAGGCCGTGCCGTACGGACACGCTGTTGTAGGCGTCCACCACGAGGTTGATCTCGGGCAGCGGCATCCGGCGGACCAGCGCGTCGACCGAGGGCCGGGTGCGCTGCGGCTTGGCGCCGAAGGCGCGGTAGGCCGTCCGCCAGGCCTCGATCCTCTCGTCGGTGAGCGGCACGGCGTGGGCCGCCGCGTCGGCGAGCCAGGCCCGCGACCGGTCGTCGGAGGGCCCGTTGCGCAGGCCGTACGCGCAGACCACCAGGACGGCGAAGTCCGGACGTAGCGCCGTGACGGCGTCGTCCACCCAGATGTCGTCGATCACGCCCGACAGCCTACGGCCACGCCCGCATGGCGAGCGTCGCCACCGCGTCGAGGTCGCCACGGCTCGCGCCGTCCCTGGCCTGGGTGGACATGCCCTGGATGACGGCGGCGAAGAACGTCGCGAGCGCGGGGGCGTCGGTCTCCGGGGGGAGGAGGCCGGCCTCGACGTCCCGCTCGATCCGGCGGCGGATCGCCGCCTTGCTCGCCTCGCGGTGCGTCCGCAGCTCCTCGACCACGCCGGGGTCGCTCGTGTTCACTCCCGCCGAGATGATCATGCAGCCGGGTGGGTGGGCCTGGTCGGTGTAGACCTCCGCCGCCTCGCGCAGCAGGCGCTCGACGGCGGCCCGCGCGGTCGGCTCCCCCGCCAGGGCATGCGAGGCGAACGCGCCGTGGGTCTCCTGGTAACGGCGCACGGCCTCGCCGAACAGCCGGCGTTTGTCCCCGAAGGCGGCGTAGAGGCTCGGCGGGTTGATCCCCATCACCGCGGTCAGGCCGGCGACCGAGGTCGCCTCGTAGCCATGCCGCCAGAACTCCTCCAGCGCCCGCTCCAGCGCGACGTCCCGGTCGAACGCCCTCGTCCTGCCCATGCGCTGATTTTATAGCGATCGCTACAGGTCGTGTTATTTTGTAGCGGTCGCTAAAGAAAGGAGACGGGCATGGGCACGCTCGACGGCAGGACGGCGCTGGTCACGGGCGCGAGCAGGGGAATCGGACGCGGGATCGCCGAACGGCTGGCGGCCGACGGGGCGCTGGTGGCGGTGAACTACGCCAGGGACGAGGCGGCGGCCAAGGACACGGTGGCGGCGATCGAGGCCCGAGGCGGCCGGGCCTTCGCGGTCAGGGCCGAGCTGGGCGCGCCGGGCGACGTGGACGAGCTGTTCGCCGGGCTGGACCGGGAGCTGGGCCCGCGGGCGCCGATCGACATCCTCGTCAACAACACGGGGATCACCGTGCGGGGAACGATCGAGGAGGTGACGCCGGAGCTCTATGACCGGGCGTTCGCCGTCAACACGCGGGCGGCCTTTTTCGTCACCCGGCGGGCGCTGCCGCGCATCCCCGACGGCGGGCGGATCGTGACCGTCACCTCGGGAGTGACCAGGATCGCGTTCCCCGAGGCGATCGCGTACGCGATGACCAAGGGCGCGCTGGAGACCTTCACACTGGCGCTGGCCAAGCACCTCGGGCCGCGAGGGATCACCGTCAACAACGTGGCGCCGGGGATCGTCGACACCGACACCAACGCGGACTGGCTGCGCGGCGACGAAGCGGCCTGGGCGGCGTCGGCCGGCCGGGCGGCGCTGGGCCGCGTCGGCACACCGCGCGACATGGCCGACGTGGTCGCGTTCCTCGCCTCCGGAGACGCCCGCTGGGTCACCGGCACCACGGTCGACGCCACCGGCGGCAGCGACCTGTGAGCCCGCCGCCCGGGGGCAGGAGGCCGGGCGAGTAGAGTCCGGGCTCATGCCGGAAACGCCGCGTGTGCTCGCCGTACAGAACGGGGCGAAGGGGGGTCCCGGGCGGTTCGGGAAATGGCTGGAGGCCGCCGGGGTCGCCGTCGACGTGGTCACCGCCTTCGACGGCTCCGCCCTGCCGTCACGGCTGGAGCACGACGGCCTGCTCGTGCTCGGCGGCGGCTACATGCCGGACGACGACGACACGGCGCCCTGGCTGCCGGCCACCCGCGCCCTCGTCGAGCAGGCCCTCGCCCGGTCGGTGCCCTACTTCGGCATCTGCCTGGGCGGGCAGATGCTGGCCTCGGTCGGCGGCGGGAAGGTCCAGGCGGACGCCGGGGCGCCCGAGCACGGCAGCACCTCCATCGCCATGAGGGCCGAGGCGGCGGACGACGTGGTGTTCGGCGGGCTGCCCCAGGTCGTCCCGGCGATCGAGAACCACATCGACGCCGTCACGGCCCTGCCGCCGGGCGCGGTCTGGCTCGCCGAGACGGAACGCTGCCCCTACCAGGCGTTCCGGCTGGGCGAGCGTGCCTGGGGCGTGCAGTTCCACCCCGAGGCCGGGCCCGAGCGCATCCGGCTGTGGGACGCCGAGCACACCCGCAGGCGGGGGCTGGACATCGACGAGCTGTACGCCGCCGCCGTGACCGACGACCCGCTCGCGCGGGCCGCCTGGGGCGAGGTCGCCTCCCGCTTCGCCGCCGTGGTCGAGCGGGGCTGAGCGGATCGTCTCCGGGGCGTCAGTCCCAGGGGACGTCGAGCAGCCGTTCGAACTGGGCGGCGGCCTCGTCGGGGTCGAACCCGGGCAGGCCGTCGCGGATCAGCTCCCGGGTCCGGCGCGCGGCGTCGAGCCGCGCCCGGGAGACGGCGGCGCGGACCTCCTCCGCCAGCGTCCGGCTGTCCAGGCGCATAGCGCGCGGCCCGAACGTCACGTCCAGCACCATGCCCTCCGCCGACACGGTGGCCGTCACCTGGCCGGAGGCCGCCTCGCCCGTGCCGGTGATCTCTTCGAGGTCGGCCCGGGCCCGCTCTGCCCAGGCGTGGACGCGCTCCGCCTGCTCCTCGGCCCGGGCGAGATCCTCCTCGCGGATGTCGGCCGGGTTCATGCGAGAGCCGTACACGGCGCCTCCAGTCGGGTCGTGAAGGGTCACAGCAGGTCGCGGGCGATCCGCTCCACACGGTCGCGGACGAAGCCGTCGTCCAGGGGCGCGGGGACGTCCGCGGTCTCCGCGAGGGCGGCATCCATGATCTGCCTGGTCCTGGCCTCGGCGTCCCACTGGGCCGCGCGCAGCACGGCCGTCACCTGCCGGCCGAGCGCCTCGCGGTCGAGTCGCAGGACGCGGGGGTCGAAGTGCAGCTCCACGATGTCGCCCCGGCCGTCGGCCACCGCTCTCATCGTGCGGTCGGGGTTTTCCGCCCGACCCGTCACGTCGCGGACCAGGGCCCGCGCGTCCTGCAGCCGTCGCATCATCGCCCGGCCCTCCAGCAACACGCGCTCCAGCAGCTCGGCGTCGCCGTCGGGGGAGGGGGTCGTCATGAAAAAAGGTTATCGAATGGTAGATCGGTGTTTACTGGGATCTGTACGCGACGGGAAGTGGGGGAGTTGAGCCTGCGGCATGGAGTCGGGACTGGAGATCATCCACGACCGGATGAGGCAGGACGCCTCCCGGATGCGGGTGCACGGTGAGGACTACGCCGCCGCGCTGCGCCGGCTCAGGGAACGCGGGCTCGGGGGCGCGGCCTGGCAGGACGACGGCCTGCTCGGCATGCTGACCGGGCCGTACGCCGAGTGCACGCTTCTGGGGGTGGAGGCGCTGACCGGTCTGTCCGCGGCGATGGCCGACACCGGCGACGGGCTGGGCAGGGTGAGCGCCCGCGTCGGCGAGGCCGAGGACGCGAGCCTGACGCGGTCCCGCGACCTGTACGGCGAGCAGTGGGCGTGACGGGGGCCCCGCGATGGGTGTGACGGTTCCTCCGCAGGTGGACGTGATGCTGAGCATGCTCGGCATGCCCTGGCCGAACGTCGACGAGGACGAGATCCGCAAGGACGCAGACGCCTGGCGGACCGTGCTCGCGGGCACCGACCGGTCCGGTGCGGCGGCGAACGCCACGATCGCGGGGACGGGTGAGGTCTATCGCGGCAGGTCGGCGAACGCGCTGGCCGGCTACTGGAACGAGACGGGCGGCGAGGGCGGGCACCTGAGCCGGGCGGCCGCCGCCGCGCGGCTGGCCCCTGCCGTGCTCGACAACACCGCCTGGCTGACGACCGGCGTGAAGGTCGCGGTGGCCTCGACCGCCGTCTACACGACCGTACGGGTGGCCAGGGCGTACCTGTCCGGTGGCCCGCTCGGCGCGGCACTGGCCGCGGCGGAGATGTTCCGCTCCCGCGCCGCCATCGGGAAGATCCAGCGGGAGGGCGCCGAGGGCGCCGGACGGGTGCTGGCCCCCGCGCTCGACCGCCGGGTCACCGAGCAGTTCCGCCGGATCCTCGAAGGCCTGCGCCGCCCGGGCGGAGGAGGGCCGGTCCCCGCGTTCGCCGGCGCGGGTCACCGCATCCCGGCCCGGGGGACGGTGGGTCCCCGCGCGGCGGCCGGCCGGTCCCCGCAGGACGGCCTGGCGCTCATGGGGCGCAGCAACAAGAACGCCAGGAGCGGCGGCAACGGGCGCCGCGGCGGGGGCGGACGCCGTAGCGGGGGCGGGGGGGGCGCCAGTGCCAGGGACGACGGCCGGACCTCCCACAGCGAGCAGCGCCAGAGCCAGCGTGGTTTCAGCGACGACATGATCGACGACGTCAAGGCGAACGGCCGGAGGAGCCGTGGCCACGAACCCGGCACCTCCGTCTATGAGACGGACAAGCTGAAGGTCGTCGTGAACGACAAGACCGATAACGTGATCACTGTCATCCGCAAGAAGAAAAGAAGGAACTAGTGGGCGGGGGAGTCTGACGTGCGAATCGAGCACGACAGGGAGAACAACGTCGCCTACATCTACCTGGTCGACGAGATCGGTGAGGGAGAGGCGGTCACCCAGATCGAGGTCGAGGACGACGACCTGCGCGGGGAGATCGTGCTGGACCTGGACCGGGAGGGGCGGCTGCTGGGCATCGAGGTGCTCGGCGCGTCGCGCGTCCTGCGGCCGGAGGTCCTCGCCCTGGCCGACGACGATGCCGGCGATGATGCCGGCGACCAGGCAGGCGACCAGGCAGGCGAAGGAGACGGCGGGGACGACGGCGGGGACGGGGGCGGGCCGGGCGGTTCCAGCCTGCCGCCCTACGAGCCGCACCTGCGCTGAATTCTCTTTGTGCTGAGTTCTTTTGCGCTGAGTTCTTTTGTGATGGGCCTGCCGACGACGTGGAACCGGCCGCCGCCTCTGCTGAGGCGGCGGCCGGGGTCTTCAGAGGCGGCGGGCCGTCAGGCGGAGCAGGCGGCGCCGTTCAGCGTGAACAGGTCGGGCGTGGGGTTGGCCTCCGGCGCGGCCTTGCCGTTGAAACCGAAGGTGATCGACTGGCCCGGGTTGATGGTCTTGTTGTACGACTCGTTCGAGGCGGTCACCGTCGCCGCCTTCTGGGAGAACTTGGCGTTCCAGCCGATGTCGATCGTCTGACCGCCCAGGAACGACCACTTCAGCGACCAGCCCTCGATCGCCTTCGTGCCGGTGTTCTTGATCGTGAGCTGGGTGGTGAAGCCCGTCGGCCACGAGCCGTGCGTGGTGTAGGTGACCTTGCACCCGGCCGGGGCCTTGACCGCGCCGTCGCCCTGGTCGGCGATGAACGCCGAGATCCACGACAGCGGCGCGTTCCAGTTGATCGTCAGCTCGTTGGTCGCCCAGGAGCCGATGTCGTCGATGTAGCAGAACTGCGCCACGCAGCCCGTGAGCTTCGCCTGGGCCACCGGGTCCTGGATGGCGGAGTTGGGGCCGCCCGCGAGCGTGCCGCGCGGCGGGTTCGGCAGCGAGGTGTCCAGGGAGTGGGCGTACCACCTGGTGTGCTGGTTCTTCGACGCCACCTCGCCGTAACCGGTCACGTACGACTGGTTGAGCGCGTTGCGGCCGAAGATGTAGTCGATGCCCTCCAGCACGCCGTCGCGGTACTTCACGTCGCCGGTGAGGTCATAGGCCGTGGCGATGACCACCAGGTTGTTGACGACGATGCTGTTCGATCCCCAGTCGTAGTTCGTCGTGTCGTACGGCAGGCCGTACGGGTGGGCCTTCAGTATGGCGAGGTACTTGTCCGCGCCGGCCACCACGGAGGCGCGCACCTCGTCGCGGCCGGGCAGATCGTTGGGCACGGTCGCCAGGTCGAGGCGGCCGAGCGCGGCGACGTTGCCCCAGTCCATGGCGCCCGTCTTCCAGATGTCGGCCGTGTGGAGCGGCGAGGCGAGGACGTAGTCCTTGTACTCCTTCTCACCGGTGGTGATGTAGAGCTCGGCGGCCGCCCAGTAGAACTCGTCGCTGACGTTCGCGTCGTCGTAGGTGCCGCCGCCGACGCCGTCGGAGGGGGAGGCGAGCAGGTTCGGGTGCGCCTTGGCAGCCGTCCACGCCTTCTTCGCCGCCGTGAGGTTCTTCGCGGCGAACTCGGCGTCGTACGGCGCGAAGATCCGCGCCGCCTGGGCGGCCGTCGCGGCGAGGTTGAGCGTGGCGGCCGTGGAGACCGGGTGCAGCTCCCGCTTCTGCGCGTCCAGGTGCGGCAGCAGCGGCAGGCCGGTCCAGTTCTCGTCGTGGATCTTGTGGTGGACCATGCCGTCGGGCCGCTGCATCTTCAGCAGGAACTCCTGCTCCCAGCGGGCCTCGTCGAGCACGTCGGGGACGTCGTCGCCGCTCTCGGGGATGTTCAGGCTGCCGATCGGCTTGGCGGTCGCGGCGTTCTTGGTCCGCTCGAACTCGCTCATGAGCTGCGCGACCGAGATGCCGCCGTTGACGACGTACTTGCCGTGGTCGCCCGCGTCATACCAGCCGCCGGACACGTCGAGCGAGTAGTCGCAGACCCCCGGCTGGCAGGGGACGTTCGTGTCGCCCTGGTTGGGGGCGACGCCCACGTGCCCGGCGGGACGGCCGTAGCCGGGACGCAGGGCGTCGTCGATCGCGATCCCGCTGCGCTGGGTGTAGTAGAACTTCAACGCGTCGAGCTTGAGGTCGGCGTACGCGTCGGGCTTGATGTCGAACGGCCGGCTGGTCTCGCCGTCGGCGGTCAGCGTGTAGCCGGTCCCGGCCTTCGTGTACGTGCTGAAGTCGATCGTGTGGACGTTCTGCCCGGAGCTGGAGTCGACGCCGCGCGGGGTGGTCGTGCCGTGCGCGACCACGGTGCCGGCGGAGTTCTTGAGCTGCCAGGGCAGCGCCTCGGTGGCGTCGGTGACCACGGTGGCGTTCTTGGGGCCCTTGGGCAGGTAGGCCACCTGGTTCACGCGGACCCGGGGGCCGGTGTCGGGCGTGTAGACCTCTGGCGGCGCCCCGCCCTTGAGGGAGACGTTGTCAACGCAGAACCGCCATGCCGTCGCGCTGCCGCCGAGCTGGAAGACGACCTGCGCGTTGGGCAGGTCGACCGGCGAGGTGAACGTGTAGCTGTAGGTGTTGCCCGAGACGCTCAGCTCGGGAGCGGCCGACACATACTGCGTGTAGGGGTCGGTCGGGAGCTGGACGTACGCCCTGGCGACCTTCCCGGGGTCCGCGGTGGCGAAGAAACTGAACGCGTAGGTCTCGTCCTTCACCAGCGGGATGTCGTTGACGCCGATGATCGCGTCCCAGGGGTTGATCGTGCCCGCGGGGACGTCGGAGCAGAGACGGCCGTCGGTCAGCTCGAAGTCGAGGTTCGCCGTGTGCCACCACGGGTCTGTGGTGGTGTCGAACGTGCCGTTGGGGATCTGTTCCGGGCCCTCCTCCGCCGTGGCGGGAGGTGCGCCTGTCAGGCAGGCCGTGGCCAGCGCCGCCACGGCGAGAATGCCGATTCGTCTGAGCACTGTGGTCCTCGGGGAGAGTGGGAGCGCTCCCAAAGTCGGAAGCGACTCGCATGCTTCCTTCGGCTTTCCGCGGGCGTCAACGATGCGGGCGGTGGGACGCGCCTGACCGGCCATTGCGAGGGGGTGTGACTGAAACTTACATTTCCGCAAAGGGTTTTTTGCAAAGATTCCTTTGCGAAGGGTAGCGTCGGCCGGCATGGACCACGAGGTCTTCCATGTCGACGATCCCCGTGCGCTGAAGGCCGTCGCCCACCCGTTGCGGGTGCGGCTGCTGGGGGAACTGCGTACGAACGGCCCGGCGACCGCGACCGAGCTGGCCGGGCGCCTCGGCGAGAGCTCCGGCGCGACCAGCTATCACCTGCGCCAGCTCGCCAGGTATGGCTTCGTGGACGCCGATCCCGACCGGCGCGACCGGCGTGAGCGCCGATGGCGGGCGATCCACCGCTTCACCTCATGGAGCGACGTGGAGACGGCCGCGACGGCTGCGACGCCCGCGACGCCTGCGACGGCTTCGCCGGCCGAGGGCAGGGAGGCCGCGGCGGTCCTGCGGTGGCGTCAGCTCGAAAAGCTCACTGCCGACGTCGAGAGCTTCGAGCGCGAGCGCGACCTGTGGAGCGAGGCGTGGGTCGAGGCCGCCGGGATGTCCGACCTGGTCGTACGGCTGTCGCCGGCGACGGTGGCGTCCCTCTACGAACGGGTGTCGGCCATGCTCCTCGAGGCCGCCGAGCGGGATCGGGACGACCCGGACGCGCGTCCGGTCGCGGTGTTGCTGGCGGCCCATCCGCGCCGGGACCCGGCGGCCTGACATCAACCGGCCCCGCCCCCTGAAGGCACCCCCTGTAGAACGAAATTCGGTTACACGGCACAATCAAGCGTCAGGGCTGCGAAAGGGGCGGGGAGCCGATGAGCAAGGTGATCGTGACCGCGGCGAACGAGGCGCAGCGCGCGGCGTGGCTGGGCGGGAGCCTGCCCGAGGTCGAGCGGGTGCGGCCGGGGCTGTGGTCGATTCCCGTCCCGATCCCCATCAACCCGCTGCGCTACGTCCTCGTCTACGCCCTGGAGGTCCCGGACGGGGTCGTGATCATCGACGCCGGATGGAACACCGAGGAGGCGTACGGCGCGCTCGTCGCGGGGCTCGCCACGGCCGGATATGAGATCACGGACGTGAAGGCCGTGCTGGTCACCCACATCCATCCGGACCACTACGGCCTGGCCGGGCGGATCCGGGAGGCGTCCGGCGCCTGGATCGGGCTCCACCCGGCCGACGCCCGCATCGTGCACGACCGCTATGACGAATCGGCGATCGACTCGCTCGTGCAGCGGGAGCGGTCCCTGCTGGTCAGGTGCGGAGTGCCGGACATGACGGCGCAGGAGCTCGCCGGGGCGTCGGTCATGCTGCGGCAGTTCGTCACGATGGCGACGCCCGACCGGCTCATCGAGGACGGCGACCGGCTCGACCTGCCGGGCTGGGACCTGCGGGCGATGTGGACCCCCGGCCACTCGCCCGGTCACCTGTGCTTCGTGGAGCCGGAGCGCAGGCTGCTGTTCTCCGGCGACCACGTGCTCGCCCGGATCACGTCGATGGTCGCCGTGCATCCCCAGTCGGCGGCCAACCCGCTCGCCGACTATCTCGACGCGCTGCGGGCGGTGGGCAAGCTCGATGTCGAGGAGGTGCTGCCCGCCCACGAATACCGCTTCCTTGAGCTGGCCAAGCGGGTGGACTACGTGATCGGGCACCACGAGGAGCGGCTGGCGGAGGTGCAGCGCGTCGTGGCCGACGGCGACGGCTCCACCTGCTGGGACATCGCCACCCGGCTCACCTGGTCGCGCGGCTGGGAGGAGATCCCCGCGCACATGCGGCGGGCGGCCAACAACGAGACGCTCGCCCACCTGGTGTGGCTGGAGCAGCGGGACATGGTCACCCGAGTGCCGGGCGAGCCCGACCTCTGGTACGCGCCGTCCGCCTGACCGGGCCGCTCGCGGCCATACCGGCCGCCGGGGGACCGCCGCTCATCACGATGCCGTGTTTCCGGCGGAGACCACGTCGTTTCCGGCGGAGACCGCGTCCTGCCGGGGGAGTGCGGCCGCGGTGACGTTCA
This sequence comes from Microbispora sp. CSR-4, assembly GCF_008033685.1. Taxonomy (NCBI): domain Bacteria; kingdom Bacillati; phylum Actinomycetota; class Actinomycetes; order Streptosporangiales; family Streptosporangiaceae; genus Microbispora; species Microbispora sp. CSR-4. The sequence goes on along the minus strand of NZ_VJVX01000051.1, from coordinate 2,477 downwards.
GGTGGGTTTCGAGGTAGGCGTCGACGACGTCCAGATCGGCGGTCACGGCGGCGACGTAGCCGTCGGGGCGCACCAGGACCCACTCCCCGGAGACGAGTCCGTAACCGTCGCGCACGTGGTGGCCGGTGTCCGCGATGTCGCCGCGTTCGCCGATGGTGTGCACGTGCACGCCGCGCCGGGCGGCGGGGGCGTCGCCCGCGGGCACGTCGTAGCCGATCAGTGTCCAGTGGGTGCCCCGGAAGAGCGAGAACAGGCGTGTGGGCAGGCCTCCGGCACCGGTGACGGGCGCGTCGGGGGCGCGGTGGCCGGCGAGCACGCCCGCGCTTCGCAGGGGGTCGGTGAGAGTGAGCGGCGAGCCGGGGTAGCCGAGGTCGAGCTGGGAGACGTCCCGCTTGCGGTTGATGTCGCCCTGCTTGGCCGCGTCGAGCAGCCGTGTCGACAGGCCGAGCACCGCCTCCGCGACCGGGCGGCGCTCCTTCTCGTACGACGCCAGCAGCCGCTCCGGGGCGCCGTCGAGCACGGCGGCGAGCTTCCAGCCCAGGTTGTAGGCGTCCTGCACGCTGGTGTTGAGCCCCTGCCCGCCGGTCGGCGGGTGGACGTGCGCCGCGTCTCCGGTCAGGAACACCCGTCCGGCCTGGTAGGTCCCCGCCAGGCGGGCGTTCATCTCGTACGCCGAGGCCCACGGGACCGAGCGGATCACCACGTCGTCGCGGCCGGTGCGCTCGCGCACCAGCTCGGTCAGGCCGTGCGCGGACAGGTCGACGTCCACGTCGAAGGGGATCGGCGCCTGGAGCTGGAACATCTCGGTGCCGTAGAGCGGGCACAGCATGAGCTGGTCGTCTGCTCCCCGCCCCCAGCGGTGCCACGCGTCGAACGAGAGCCCTTCGACGACCACATCGGCCACCAGGGCGCGCACCCCGAGAGTGGCGCCGTCGAAGGCCACTCCCAGGGCCTTGCGTACGAAGCTCGACCCACCGTCGGCGCCCACCAGATAGCGGGCGCGCACGGTGCGCGTACCGGCCGGAGTGAGGATGCGGGCGTTCACGCCGTCGTCGTCCTGGTCGAAGCCGACCAGCTCGTGGTCGTAGTGCGGGGCGTGGCCGAGCTCGGCCAGCCGCTCGCGCAGCCTGCGCTCGGTGAGGAACTGCGGGACCAGCAGCGCCATCCGATAGGGCTCGTACGGAGTCGGGCCGGTCATGTCGGTCATCGCCCTGTCGATCGGGCCGTCGGCGGTGTAGAGGCGCTGGGGCGGATATTCGCCGCCGGAGGCGACGATCTTGTCGATCACACCGAGGTCCTCGAACACCTCCTGGGTACGCGGCTGGATGCCCTTGCCACGTGACCCCGCGAACGGGCGGGCGGCCTTGTCGATCAGCAGGAAGCTCACGCCCCGGCGGGCCAGGTCGATCGCGAGGGTCTCCCCGGCCGCCCCGGCTCCGCTGATGATCACCTCGACGTCGGTGTCGGTCATGTCCGGCTCCTCTTCCGCATGCCTCGGGACGGCTCGGCCGTCCATCGAAATTATGTGTAAAACGCACACATCGTAGACATGCCTGCGATCACTCGTCAATCGTGAGTCGGCAAAGTAGGCTGTAAGCAGCATCTATTGAAGGGTGGGTCGGTCAGAAAGTTGCATGCATGTTGCACTGGATTCTGGACACTTGCGCCCTTGGGCGGCCCCCGTGAGACCCGCGTCGCGGCGGCCCAGAGCGGTCAGATCCGCGCGTCGGAACGGCGGGCCACGGCCCCGCGAGGCGGTGACCAGAGCCGTCAAGAGCGTCAAGACCTGCCTGGGGGAGCTCGACGTCTGTCCGCGCGTCAGCCTGGGCCTGCCCTGTGCGTTGCCCTCTGTGCCTCTCGCCTCACTCGCGCAGCCGCTGGGCCTGTCTGTGCGTCGCTCGGGCCTGTCCGCGCGTCGCTCGGTGCCGCGTCGCGCTCCCTGTGTGCCCCCGCGTCTTACTCATGTAGTCGTCGGGTTCTTCCGAGGCGGTGGTAGGTGAAGGCCCAGCGGTCTTCGCCGACGTTGCGGCGGGTGTAGCGCTCGGGGTGCTGGTAGCGGTCGCGGTTGTGGAACTGGCAGGCCGGGCCGAGGAGTTTCAGGTCCGTGAGCCCGCCGGTGCTCCAGTTGTCGGCGTGGTCGATCTGGCACATGGTCGCCGGGAGTGGGCAGCCGTCGATCCAGCAGGTGGCGTACCGGGCGAAGATGGCCCGGCGTTGGGCGGGGGTGGCCAGGCGGACTTTGCGGCCCATGTCGAGGACTTGCCCGTCGGCGTTCATGACGATCCGGACCAGGGTTGAGGTGCGGGCGAGGCGGTGCACGCTGGAGAGGGGCAGCACCTGCCCGGTCGCGAGCAACAACCCCGGCGCGGTCCCCGGTGCCATCCCCAACGCCCCTCCCAGAGACGCCCCCAGCAGCGTGCTTGCCGACGCTCCCAGCGCCGACCCCAGCGACGCCCCGGGCAGCGTGCCCGCCGACG
>NZ_VJVX01000050.1:0-69969 GCF_008033685.1 Microbispora sp. CSR-4 | reverse complement strand
GCCATCGAGGGCAGCCAGCGTGAGAGCCATCCCTGCCTCGTTCGCACACCCCGATCTTCTACACCAACCGGAGCGCGCTCGCACTCAAGAAGGTAGGGCGGCATGACCGAGCGAATCAGCAGACACAGCGTGCCGCGTGGTGCGGCCATATGCGCGCCTCCGGCACGACGCCACCCCGAGCCGTCAGGCGAGGGGATCGCATGAGCGCCACCATCGTGCCGGAGGCGGAGACGGGGGCCGCCGCGGCGGTCCGCCGCAACTTCTGGCGGGGCGTCTGGCGGGTCATGCGGCGCAAGCCGAGCCGGATGGTCGGTGCGGTCATCCTCGTGGTGTTCGCCCTCATGGGGATCCTCGGGCCGATGCTCTACCCCGACCCCCTGCCGCGCGACACGAGCGCGCTCTACGCGCCCCCGAGCCTGCGGCATCCGTTCGGCACCGACTTCGAGGGGACGGACGTGCTCGCCCTCGTCGTCACCGGTTCCCGGTACGTCCTGCTGACGGCCCTCGTGACGGCCGCCATCACGGTCGTCGTCGGCGCGGGCGTCGGGCTGTTCGCCGGGTTCCGGCGGGGCCGCTGGGACACCGTGCTCATGCGGTTCACCGACATGAAGCTCACGATCCCGGGGCTGCCGCTGCTGCTGGTGCTGTCGACCGTGTGGAAGTTCACCGGCGCGGTCGAGATGGGCCTGGTGCTCGGGCTGCTCGGCTGGGGCGGTGTGGCCCGGGCCGTGCGGTCGCAGACGCTGTCGCTGCGCGAGCGGGGCTTCATCGAGGCGGCCCGGGGGCTCGGCCTGTCCACTACGCACATCGTCGGCAGGGAGCTGCTGCCCGGCATGGCTCCGTACATCGCGATGAACGCGCTCATCGCGGTGACCGGCGCGGTCTACGCGCAGGTGGGCCTGTTCTTCCTGGGCGTGCTGCCGTTCGAGGCGAACAACTGGGGCGTCATGCTCAACCTCGCCGTCTTCGGCGGCGGCGCGCTGACCACGACGGCCGCGCTGCCCTATCTGCTGGCGCCGCTGCTGGCGATCCTGCTGCTCACGCTCGGCATCGTGCTGGTCGTGGACGCCATGGACGAGATCTTCAACCCCCGGCTGCGGGAGGAGTGAGCATGGCTCCCGAGCAGAGTCCTCCCGGCGTCCGGATCCGCGGGCTGACCGTGGTCTATCGCACCCCGGCCGGCGAGCTGCCCGCGGTGTCCGGCGTCGACCTCGACCTCGCGCCCGGCACGATCACCGGTGTCGTCGGCGAGTCGGGCTCCGGCAAGTCGACGCTCGCGTTGTCGCTGCTCAACGCCGTCCAGCCGCCCGGCAGGATCGCGGCGGGCAGCGTCGAGATCGACGGGCTCGGCGACGTCGTCGCACTCGGCGGCGAGGGGCTGCGCCGAGCCCGGGGGCGGCACGTCGGGTATGTCTTCCAGGCGGCGCAGAACTCCCTCAATCCGCTCAAGACGGTCGGCAAGCAGGTGCTCGACCTGGGGCGTTCGCACGGCGTCGAGGACCCGCGCGGCCTGCTGGCCGACGCCCGCGACCTGCTCGGCCGGATGGGCCTGGACGGCGCCCGGGTGCTCGACTGCTATCAGCACGAGCTGTCGGGCGGCATGCGCCAGCGGGTCGGCATCATGCTGGCCCTGGTGCTGAACGCCCGCCTCGTCGTGCTGGACGAGCCCACGACCGCCCTCGACATGATCACGCAGGCGACGATCCTGCGCATCGTGCGGGAGGTGCACGCCGAGCGCGGGCTCACCACGCTCGTCATCACCCACGACCTCGGGGTGGTCGCCGAGGTCGCCGACCGGCTCGCGGTCATGTACGGCGGGCGGCTGGCCGAGCAGGGGCCCACCCGGGAGGTGCTGGCCGCGCCGCGCCACCCGTACACCCAGGGGCTGCTCGGGGCCATCCCGCGCCTCGTCGGCGATATCGGCGAGGCACGCGCCCTGCCGGGCCGCCCGCCGACGCTGGCCGGCATCCCGGCCGACGGGTGCGTGTTCCGCGAGCGCTGCCCGCTGCGCATGGACGTGTGCGAGACCGGCCGGCCGCCGGTGGTCGTCTCGGGCTCCCGGTCGGCGGCCTGCCATGCCGTACGGGACGACGAGGGGGACAGACCGGCCGTGGCCGCCGTGACGGGGGAGGACCAGGCATGATCAGCGGGATCGGCATCACGAAGACGTTCCGGCAGCGCGGCGGCGTGCTCGGCGCCCGGGAGGTGCCCGCGCTGCGCGGCGTGGACTTCGCCATTCCGAAAGGAGGCGCGGTCTCGTTCATCGGCGAGTCGGGCTGTGGCAAGACGACGCTCGGCCGGATCATCGCCGGGCTGGAGACCTGCGACTCCGGGGAGATCGTCATCGACGACGTGGCGATGTCGTCGCTGAGCCACCGCAGGCGGCAGCCGTACTTCCGCCGGGTGCAGCTCATCCACCAGGACCCCTACTCCGCGCTGAACCCGACGCGCACGATCCACCAGGCCCTGGCCGCGCCGCTCGCGCTGCGGGCGAAACAGACCGGCCGGCCGCACTCGTGGGCGGACGAGCGGGCCAGGGAGCTGCTCGGGCTGGTCGGGCTCGACCCGGGCTACGTGCTGCCGCGTTATCCCCACCAGTTGTCGGGCGGCATGCGCCAGCGCGTGGTGATCGCCCGCGCGCTGACCGTCGATCCCGAGGTCCTGGTCGCCGACGAGGCCGTCTCGATGATCGATGTGTCGCTGCGCCTGGGCATCCTCGCGCTGCTCAAGGACCTGCGCGAGCGGCTCGGGGTGAGCGTGCTGTTCATCACCCACGATGTGGCGACGGCCCGCTATATCGGCACCGACGGCGAGCTGTACGTCATCTATCGCGGCCAGGTGGTCGAACGCGGCCCGGTCGAGACCGTCATCTCGGCCCCGGTGCATCCCTACACGCAGGCGCTGCTGTCGGCCATACCGGTGCTGCACGGCCTGGAGTCGCCGGGCGAGCAGCGCGTGGTGCCGGTGGAGGCGTCGGGAGAGTACCCGGACGGGTGCCTGTTCGCGCCGCGCTGCCCGTTCAGGACCGAGCGGTGCGAACGCGAGCGGCCCGCGCTCGGCCGCGACGGCGACACGCCGCAGGAGCACGCCTGCTTCCATCCCGAGCGCCGCAGCGTGGTCGCACTGCCGGTGAGCCGCCGGTGAGGAGTCGTCCGGACGCGTACGGCGAGCGGGGGAGGCCGGAGATGGAAACCGACGACAGGGACGAGATGACTGACCCACTGACGGGCCTGTCCACCGAGCACGGAGAGCTTGAAACCGAGCTCGGCGAGCTCTATACCGAGCAGGGCGAGTTGTACACCGAGCAGGGCGAGTTGTACACCGAGCAGAGCGATCCGCGTTATCGCGAGATCGACCGGCTGCCGACCGAGGAGATCGCCCGCCTGATGAACGCGGCCGACGCCACGGTGCCCCGCGCGGTGGCCAGGGCCATCCCGGCCGTCTCGGCCGCCATCGACGCGATCGCCGCCCGGATGGCGCGGGGCGGACGCCTGTTCTACGTGGGGGCGGGGACGTCCGGCAGGCTGGGCGTGCTCGACGCCTCGGAATGCCCGCCGACCTTCGGCACCGACCCCGAGCTGGTGCAGGGCGTCATCGCGGGCGGCGAGGCCGCGCTGACCCGGTCGGTCGAGGGTGCCGAGGACGACCGCGACGGCGGGGCGGCGGCCGTCGCCGACCGCGGCCTGGGCCTGCTCGACTCGCTCGTGGGGATCTCCGCCAGCGGACGCGCGCCGTTCGTGCTGGGGGCGCTGGACGCGGCCGCCCGCCGTGGGGCGCTGACCGTGAGCCTGTCCTGCAACCCGGGGTCGCCGCTGTCGGAGCGGGCCGAGCATCCGATCGAGGTGGTCGTCGGCCCCGAGGTGGTGGCCGGCTCGACCCGGCTCAAGGCGGGCACCGCGCAGAAGCTCGTGCTCAACATGATCTCCACGATCGTGATGATCCGGCTCGGCAGGACGTACGGGAACGCCATGATCGAGGTCTCGGCGGTGAACGAGAAGCTCGCGCGCAGGGCGACGCGGATGGTCGGCGACATCACCGGCGCGGGGGCCGCCGCCGCGCGGGGCGCGTTGGAGGCGGCGGACTGGAACGTCAAGGTGGCGGTGCTGATGATCGAGCGCGACCTTGGCCCGGACGGCGCCCGGGCGCTGCTGAAGGCCAACGGCGACCGGCTGGAGGCCGCCCGCCGCGCCGGCGGCGCGGCCTGACCGACTGACCGGTGGCCGCGCTCTCGGGGAACCAGTGGAGCGGACGGTTCCGCGCGGGTGGGTCAGGCCGAACGGGCGCGGCGGTGGGCGTCGCCGAGATAGTCGGCGAGCGCGTCGCGGGTCGCCCGTAAGGCCGCGTCGGAGCTGTCGAACGTGCGCTGCGCGACGCCGACGAAGACGCAGTCGACGATGAGCAACTGACTGATCCGGCTGGCCAGCGCGCCCGGCCGGAACGCCGTCTCGCGCCCGGCGGAGACGAGGACGTGATCGGCGAGCCCGGCCAGCGACGAGCGCGGGTTGTTCGTGATGGCCACGGCCGTCGCGCCGGCCTTGCGGGCGACCCGGATCGGGCCGAGCACGTCGGGCGTCTCGCCAGTGCAGCTCACCCCGACGGCCACGTCTCCCTCGCGCAGCAGCGCGGCGCTGGTGAGCGCGAGGTGGGCGTCGGTGAAGTAGTGGCCGGGCAGCCCGATCCGCATCAGTTTCTGCGCCATGTCGGCCGCGACGAGGCCGGAGGCGCCCACGCCGTACACGTCCACGCGGCGGGCGCCGGCGACGGCGTCCACGACCGCGCCGAGACCGTCGGGGCTGAGCTGGGCCGCCGTGTCGGCGAGCGCCTGCGACTCGGCCCGGGTGACCTTGGCGATCACGTCGGTCAGCGGGTCGTCGGGGGCGAGGTCGCCGGGCACGAGCCGCTCGGGGGTGTCCCTGGCGACGGCCGCCGCGAGGGCGAACCGCAGTTGCGAATAACCGGCGAAGCCCAGCGCCCGTGCCGTCCGCACGATCGTCGCCTCGCTGATCCCCGAGACCGCGCTGACCTCGGTGATGGTGCTGCGGGCCACCATGGCGGGGTCGTCGAGGATGAGGCGCGCGATGGTCTGGGCGGCGGGGGTGAGCGAGGGCAACACCGCACGCACCGTCGCGATCGGGTTGACCGGTGCGCCCTCGTTCTCGTTCATTGCGTGCAGCCTCTCCTGTGCGCGATCAGCTTAGATCCACGCGCCCGCCGGTGCGGGACAACGCGGACAGAAGTCCACATGTCGAGACATGTGCGGTGTGACCTGGATGCCCGCTGCCGTCTCTCCTGAGGACCTCTTGGGGCAGATTACACGTCGATGACACTTTCTTTTATCCACATTGATCTGAAAGTAAGTTTCTGTCAGTGTCGTGATCGCCGAAACCCCCCGGCCTTCGGAGGTCCGATTGAGCTCTCCCTCCCGGCGTGCCGTGCTGCGCGGCCTGACCCTCGCCGCCGCGGCGTCGGCCGCACCGCTGCCGTCCCTCGCCGCGTCCCCCGCTTCCGCCTCTTCCGCCGGCTACGTGCCACCGCTGCGCCAGATGCGCGGCATGTGGATCGCCTCGGTCGTCAACATCAACTGGCCGTCCAAGACGGGCCTCACGCCCGAGCAGCAGCGGGCCGAGTTCGAGGCCTGGTGCGACCTTGCCGTGGCGCGCCGGCTCAACTCCGTGTTCGTGCAGATCAGGCCCACCGCCGACGCCTTCTGGCCGTCCCCGTACGAGCCGTGGTCGCAGTACCTCACCGGGGTCCAGGGGCAGGACCCGGGCTACGACCCGCTGGGCTTCGCCGTCGAGGCGGCCCACCGGAGGGGGCTGGCGTTCCACGCCTGGTTCAACCCCTACCGCGTGTCGATGCAGTCCGACCCGGCCAAGCTGCACCCCGATCACCCCGGCCGCAAGCACCCCGAGTGGATCGTCCCGTACGGCGGGAAGCTCTACTACAACCCCGGCATCCCCGAGGTCCGGGCGTTCGTGCAGGACGCGATGCTCGACGCCGTCACCCGCTACGACATCGACGGCGTCCACTTCGACGACTACTTCTACCCGGTCAACACGACCGAGTTCGACGACAGCGCGGCCTATGCGGCGTACGGCGGGGGCTTCGCCGACCTGGCCTCCTGGCGGCGCAACAACGTCGACCTGCTCGTGCGGGAGATGCAGCAGCGCGTGCGGCGGGCCAAGCCCGAGGTGATCTGGGGCATCGGCCCGTCGGGCATCTGGCGCAACAAGGCCACCGACCCGCTGGGCTCTGACACCAGCGGCGGCCAGTCGTACGACAACCTGCACGCCGACACCCGCACGTGGGTGAGGAACGGCTGGCTCGACTACATCGCGCCGCAGCTCTACTGGTACATCGGCCAGTCGAACGCCGACTACGCCAAGCTCGTCCCCTGGTGGTCCGGCGTGGCCGCCGGGACCGGTGTGCAGCTGTGGATCGGCCAGGCGGCGTACAAGGCGGGGACGGCCGGGCAGCCCGCCGAATGGTTCCAGCCGGACGAGCTGTCGCGGCACCTCACGCTCAACCGTGACCACTCGGAGGTCGGCGGAGACATCTGGTACAACGCCGCCGACGTCCGCGACGACCGCCTCGGGTCGATCAGCGGCGTGCTGAACGAGCACTACACCCGGCCCGCGCTCGCACCGCTGCTGCCGAGGCTCGCGGGCGGCGAGCCGCCGCGCCGTCCGGTGCTCGCCTCGGCCCGCCGCGTGAGCGGGGGCGTGGAGCTGCACGTCGAGGCCACCGGACCCCGCGCGCCGTTCCAGTTCGCCGTCTTCCGGTTCGACCGGCCCGCCCGCCCGCAGGACTTCGCCGACGCGGAGCACCTGGTCGCGGTCGTCCCGGGGGACCGGCACGTCCGCTGGGTCGATCCGGACGGCGCACGCGGCCACCGCTACCACGTCACGGCCGTCGACCGGGTCTCCCGGCAGAGCGAGCCGAGCGGGGAACGCGGCGTCCACTGAGCAGGGCCCATTGAGCAGGGCCCGTTGAGCAGGGTCCCGTGGAGCAGGTTGCATTGAGCAGGGTGGATCGAGCGGTCCGCACGGTCGTCAGGCGGTGCGGACCGCGGCGCCGCGGCGTGCGGGGACGTCAGCGCACGTCAGCGCACGTCAGTGGGTGGGGGCGAGGTCGGCGAGGCACGCGTTGAGCGCCTTCCACGCCTGCCACGCCCGGGTCGCCCCGAACTGCGCGTTGAAGCGCAGCACGGCCCGCACGTCCTCGGGGGTCGCGCCGGCTCCCAGGGCGCGGCCCACGTGGATGCGGAACGTCTCGTCCAGCGTCTGGTAGTGCACGTCGACGCTCATCGTCATGAACGCCCGCTCGCGGACGCTCAGCGTGCCCGGGCCCTGGACGCCCCGCATCCGCGACTGGAGGTCGAAATACTCCAGGAAGTACGGGTCGAGCTTGGTCAGCTCGGCCCGCACGGGCGCGGGCAGCGGAGTCGGCGCAGCGCCGGGGCCGGTCTCCAGCAGCTCGCGGGGCAGCGGTTCCGCCTCCGGACGGGGGAGCCCGGCCGCGGCCTCGATCTCGGCGAGCCGCTCCAGCGCGCCCAGCGCCGCGACGTACCCGCTGTCGTAGGAGATCAGGCGCAGCAGTGCCCGCATGTCCGCGGTGGACACGCCCCGCCGCAGCCCCGCGCGGACGTGCATCTCGAACGGGAGCCCGAGGGCGGGCTGGCAGATGTCCGCCACCAGGGCGAGGAACACCTTCTCGCGGTCGGTCAGCTCGGGCACCGCCCAGCAGTGCCCGACGCTGGCGGCCGCCATCTGGGCGAACACCGGGTCCATCTCGTTGATCGTGTCGGTCGAAGCGTGGACGGTCACTGGGATCGCTCCTTTGATGAACGGCTGTAGCGCTACGACTGTAGTGTGAAAGTCGTGCTCGTACAATGGGCCGGTCATGGAATCAAGCACGCCCCCGGCTCCCGCCGCCCGCCGCCGTCCGAACGCGCGGGGGCAGGGCGAGCGGCTGCGCGAGGAGATCGTCGCGGCGGCCATGCGGATGCTCGACGCCCTCGCCGACGACGAGGCGCTGTCGCTGCGGGCCGTGGCGCGCGAGGTGTCGATCGCGGCCACCTCGGTCTACCTGCACTTTCCCGACCGGGACGCGCTCGTGCTCGCCGTGCTGCGGCGCTGCAACGAGGAGCTGGTGCGCACCGGCGACGAGGCGGACGCCGCGCACGAGGACCCCGCGGCGCGGCTGCGGGCGCGCATCCTCGCGCAGACCGCCTGGGCCCACGAGCATCCGGGCCTCTACAAGGTGCTGCACGAGAGCGCGGTCCACCGGCGGCTCGGCATGCCGTTCAAGGAGGTGCTGGTCGCCAGGACGACGGAGGCGGTCCAGCGCTGCATGGACGCCGGCGTCGCCCCGCGTGACGACGCGGCGACCGTCGCGATCGACCTGCGTACGGCGGTGAACGGCATGCTGTCGCAACGGATCAACGAGCCCGACCTGCCCTGGCCGCCAGCCGAGGAGCAGATCGACCGTTTCCTCACCAAGCTCGTCGGCCTCCCGCCGAGAGCCGGCTGACGGGCCCCGGCGAGGTGGGCGTGCGCATACTCGGGCTGATGTCGGGGACCTCCCACGACGGGATCGACTGCGCGCTCGTCCGCTGGTCGCGCGACGGCGACCTGCTCACCGGGGTCGTGGAGCACACCGCCACCGTGCCCTACCCGCCCGAGCTGCGGGCCGCGATCGTCGCCGCGCTGCCCCCGGGCCGTACGGACATGGGCGAGGTCTGCCGCCTCGACACGCTCGTCGGACAGGCGTTCGCCGACGCGGCGGCGGCCTGCCCGGCCGCCGACCTCGTCTGCTCGCACGGGCAGACGATGTACCACTGGGTGAAGGGCGGGCGCGTGCGCGGGACGCTCCAGCTCGGGCAGCCCGCCTGGATCGCCGAACGGCTCGGCGTGCCGGTCGTGTCGGACCTGCGGGTGCGCGACGTGGCCGCGGGCGGGCAGGGCGCGCCGCTCGTGTCCGCCTTCGACCTGCCGCTGCTGGCCGGGCTGCCCGCCTCGGCGGGACGCGCGGGCGCGCTCAACCTGGGCGGCATCGCCAACATCACCGTCGCCCCCACCGCCTGCGAGCCTCCGCTCGCCTATGACACCGGCCCGGCCTCGGCGCTGACGGACGCGGCCCTGCGCGCTGCCACCGGCATGCCGTACGACGAGGACGGCAGGCTGGCCGCGGCGGGGAAGGTCCACGAGGGGCTGCTGGCCGAGCTGCTCGCCGAGCCCTACTATCACCGGCCGCCGCCCAAGACGACGGGCAAGGAACTGTTCAACGCGGGCTATCTGGACCGGATCGCCGGGCCGTACGCGCTGGGCCTGCCCGACCTGGTGGCGACGCTCACGGCGCTGACCGCGGAGACGGTCGCGGCGGAGCTGCGGCGGCACGGGCTCGGCACGGTCGTCGTCTCCGGGGGCGGCGTGCGCAACCCGGCCCTGATGCGCGCGCTGCGCGAGCGGGCCGACGGCGTGCGGCTGCTGCCGAGCGACGACCTCGGCGTGCCCTCGGACGCCAAGGAGGCCGTCGCGTTCTCTTATCTCGGCTGGCTCACCGCGCACGGCCTGCCCGGCACCGTGCCCGCGTGCACCGGCGCCACAGGGGCGCGCGTGCTCGGCACGATCACCCCCGGTCCCGGCCCGCTGCGGCTGCCTGCGCCGCTGGACCTGCCGCCTCGGCGGATCCGCATGGGCGGCGTGGTTGACCCTCACACCGTGTGAGGGGCTGGAATCGGCCGCATCATGTTCACGATCGGAGACTTCGCCAGGCACGGCCGCGTGTCGGTCCGCATGCTGCGCCACTACGACGCGATCGGGCTGCTCCGTCCGGCCCACGTCGATCCCGCGAGCGGCTACCGCTTCTACGAGGCGGGCCAGCTCGCCCGCCTCAACCGGATCATCGCGCTCAAGGACCTGGGTTTCACCCTCGGTCAGGTGCAGGAGATCCTGGACGAGCAGGTGAGCGCCGGGGAACTGCGCGGGATGCTGCGGCTGCGGCAGGCCGAGCTGGAGGCGGCGATGGCCGCCGCGGCGGCCCGGCTGGCCCAGGTCGAGGCGAGGCTCCGGACGATCGAAAGTGAGGGACACATGAGCACCGACGACGTGGTGGTCCGGCGCATCCCCGCTGTCCGGGTGGCCGAGCTCGGCGCCGTGGCGCGCAGCTACGAGCCCGAGGACATCGGCCCGGTGGTCGGCCCGCTGTTCCAGGAGCTGTGCCGCAGGCTGGACGAGGCCGGGGTGACCCCGGTGGGGCCGGGGATCGCCTACTACGAGGACGCCCCGGGCGGCGACGGGATCCTCGCGCACGTGGCGCTGCCGGTCGCGGTCGCGTCCGGAGACGGTCAGGACTTCGCGGTCGTGGACCTGCCCGCGATCGAGCGGGCGGCCACGATCGTGCACCGCGGGCCGATGGACGACGTCCTCCCGACCTCGCAGACGCTGGCCCGGTGGATCGCCGACGGCGGTGAGCGCTCCGCCGGGTACGCCAGAGAGCTCTACCTGGAGTGCCCCGACGACCCCGCCGGCTGGGTGACCGAACTCCAGGAGCCGCTCGCCTCGTAGCAGCGCGCCGTCCACCGGCGCTCACCGGCTGGAACGAGCGGCACGGACGGTTCCTTCCGGCGCAGTTACCGATGCGGCAGCTCGCCGAGGCGGTGGGCGAACGGCCGGCGCTGCGCGGCGGCCGTACGGCGGGGCCGCGGCATCGGTCGCTGCGGGCGGTGATCGAGTGGAGCCGGGACCCGCCCGCAGGCAAGCCCATAGGCGTACCGAACCGAGGTTCCAGGGCCGGGGCGTCGCGGACGAGGTCCGCGACGCCCCGGCGTGAGGACCCCCGGGGTCACGCCACCTCTTCCGGTGCGGCCGTCCGGGGACTCGTGGCCTCGTCGCCGTGCACCGGCGTCGCCGCCCGGCTCGCCCTCGTACGGGCCGGGAGGACGACGGCGGGGACGACCGCCACGACGGCGATGCCGATCGCCCACCAGAACGCGCCGTGGAAGGCGGCCGCGGCGCCGTCGCCGAGGAGCGACTGCAGGGCGACGGCGACCACGGCGGTGCCGAACGACGCTCCCACCTGCTGGGCGATGCGGGTGTTCATGGTGGCGTGCGGAATGTCCGTCGGCCGGATGTCCTGGTAGGCGACGGACATCGGCGGGATCAGCACCACCCCGGTCCCCAGGCCGCGGACCAGCAGCACTGCTCCCAGCCACCACAGGCTCGTGTCCGGCCCCGCGAGCGCGAAGGGGACGGTGGCGACGGCGGTGAGCAGAAAGCCGCCGATCGTCACGGCGCGTGCCCCGAACCGGTCGGCCAGCCCGCCGACCACGAAGCGCGAGGCGAGCGCGCCGACACCCTGCGGGATCAGCAGCAGCCCGGCGTCGAGCACGCTGTCGCCCCGAAGCTGCTGGTAGTACAGCGGCAGCAGGAACATGCCGGCGTACATCGCCGCGCCGGCGGTGAACAGAACCGCGGAGGCGCTGCCGAGCGAGCGGACGCGCAGCAGCCGGACGTCGACGATCGGCTCGCGCTCGCCGGGCCGCGCCGCCCACGCGACGAACGCGGCCAGCAGGACGACCCCGGCGACCAGCGGCGCCAGCACCCCGGCGTGGCCGATCCCGCCCTCCCTGGAGAGCTGCGAGAGGCCGAGGAGGATCCCCGCCAGCGCCGGTGCGAGCAGCGCCAGACCGGTCCAGTCCAGGCGCCCGCGCCCGGACGTGGCGCCGGGGCGGTCGGCGGGCAGGAACCGCCACGCCAGCAGCAGCCCGGCGGCGATCACGGGCACGTTGATGAGGAACAGCCAGCGCCAGCTCAGCCAGTCGAGGATCACCCCGCCGATCACCGGGCCGAGGATCGGGCCGAGCGCGATCGGCAGGCTGACGGTCGCCATCAGCCGGCTGTCGACCTGTCCGCCTGCGGCCCTCACCGCGAGCGTCTGCATCAGCGGGAAGATCAGCCCGGCGCCGAAGCCCTGCAGTACCCGGAAGCCGATCAGGCTCGCGCCGTTCCACGCCGCCGCGCACAGCACCGAGGCGAGCACGAACAGCACCAGCGCGGCCATCCAGACCCGCTTGCCGCCCCAGCGGCGCTCCGCCCACCCGGTGACCGGGATCGCGACGGCCACCGCCAGCAGGAATCCGGTGGTGACCCACTGGATCGTGCCGGTGGTCGTGTGCAGCTTCACCACCAATGTGTGGATCGCCAGCGTCACCATCGTGGAGTCGAGGATCGCCGCGATCCCGCCCACGAGCAGCGCGATCAGCGCCTTCTTCACCTGCGGCGACAGCTTCGCCTCAGTGGTCTCCGTCATCGTCTCGCTCTCAAATAAGAGTGGAATCCATCTCTTAGGAGAGTAGGACGTGTTGATAGGGAATGCAATCCTTCCTTATGATGGAGCCGTGACCACATCTGCCGCCGCGCCTGCCGCCGCGTCTGCTCCGCGACGCCGACGCGGGCCCGCGCTGGAGGCCGCGCTGCTGGACGCGGCCTGGGACGAGCTGGTCGAGACCGGCTTCGCGAAACTGACCATGGAGTCCGTCGCCGCCCGCGCCGGCACCGGCATCGCGGTGCTGTACCGCCGCTGGGCCAACAAGGACGAGCTCGTGCTCGCCGCGCTCGAGCACTACCGGAGCAGGCACCCGATCGAGCTCCCCGACACCGGGACCCTGCGCGGCGATCTCCTCGCCGCGCTCACCGGCATGGGGGAGACCCGCGCCGCCTTCTTCGCCGTCACCGCGGCGGCCGCCTTCTCGGGGCTGCTGGCCGGCACCGGGCTCACCCCGTCCCAGGTGCGCGACCGGATCATCGGCGACCAGCGGCTACCGCGCGTCCAGGCCATCTACCAGCGCGCCCACGACCGCGGCGAGATCGATCTGGAGCGGATCCCGCCCGCGGTGCTCGCCATGCCGTTCGACCTGGTGCGCCACGACCTGCTCATGAACCTGAAACCCGTGCCGCCCGCCCGCATCCGGTCGATCGTCGACGAGCTCTTCCTCCCCCTCGTCAGCGGGCGGGCCACCTGACGCGGGCGGCCGTACGGCGGGTCAGACCCAGCCGGGCTTGACCAGGCCCGACTCGTACGCGATGACGACGAGCTGGGCGCGGTCGCGCGCGTGCAGCTTGGTCATCGTGCGGCTCACGTGGGTCTTGGCGGTCGCCGGGGACATGTAGAGCCGGGCGGCGATCTCGTCGTTCGTCATGCCGGTGCCCACGAGCGCGAGCACCTCCCGCTCCCGCTCGGTGAGCGGGTCGAGGCGGGTCGCGATGGCGGGCTCCTTGGCGCGGGCGACATACTCGGCGATGAGCCGACGTGTCACGCCGGGCGACAGCAGCGCGTCGCCGGAGGCCACCACCCGCACGGCCTGGATCAGCTCGGCAGGCTCGGTGTCCTTGACCAGGAAGCCGCTCGCGCCGCCGCGCAGGGCCTCGAAGACGTACTCGTCCAGCTCGAACGTGGTGAGCATGACGATCTTCACGTCGGAGAGGGCGGGGTCGTCGCCGATGCGGCGGGTGGCCGTCAGGCCGTCGGTGCCGGGCATGCGGATGTCCATCAGCACCACGTCGGGACGCAGCTCGCGGCTGAGCCGGACGGCCTGCTCGCCGTCGCCCGCCTCGCCGACGACGGTCATGCCCTCCTGGGCGTCGAGCAGGGCCCGGAACCCGGCCCGCACCAGCGCCTGGTCGTCGGCGAGCAGGACGCGTATCACTTCGGCTCCTTCTGGTCGGCGGATGGGGGAAGGGGGAGACGGGCCTCGACGCGGAAGCCGCCGCCGGGCCGGGGGCCCGCCGCGAGCGACCCGCCGAGCGCCGCGGCCCGTTCGCGCATGCCGGGGATGCCGTTGCCGCCGCCGAGGCCCGCCTCGGCCCGCGCCGTCCCCGCGCCGTCGTCCTCGATCACCACGGTCAGCTCCTCCGGCGCGTACGCCACGCGTACGGTCACCCGCGAGCCGGGCGCGTGCCGCGAGACGTTGGTCAACGACTCCTGCACGATCCGGTAGCCGGCCCGGTCGATGCCGGCGGGCAGCGGACGCTCCTGCCCGGTGACCTCCAGATCGACCGGCAGGCCGCTGCGCTCGATGAGGTCGGCCAGGTTGGCCATCCCCGCCGTGGGGGAGCGCGGCGCGCCCTCCCTGAGCAGGCTCAGCACGCCGCGCATCTCGGTCAGCACGTCCTTGGACGCCTGCTTGATCGTGGCCAGGGCGGTGCGGGCCTGCTCGGGGTGGTCGTCCAGGATGTGCAGGGCGGTGGACGCCTGCACGTGGATCAGCGAGATGTTGTGGGCGAGCACGTCGTGCAGCTCCTGGGCCATGGTGAGCCGTTCCTCGCTCGCCTGCCGCCGGGCCGCCTCCCGCGCCATCCGCTGACGTTCGGCGAGGCGCTCGCGGCGCATCCGGTAGAACTCCGCGACGGTGAGCGTGAGCAGCAGGTAGGCCGCGACCGCGGTGTGGTGGAAGAGGCTCGCCCGATGGGGGATGAGCCAGGTGGCGTAGGCGACCACGAACAGGAAGAACGCCCCTGCCGACAGCCACGCCGCGCGGCGGTGCCCCGACACCACCGCGTTGCAGATCACGATGATCGGGCTGAGGAACACCGGTCCGTACGCGAAGTCGGACAGCATGTAGACCGAGGTGGCCGTGAGCGTGACGACCAGCACGGCGACCGGGGCGCGGCGGCGCAGCGCGATCGCGATCGGCCCGACCAGCAGCAGCCCGAAGCCCCACCAGGTCAGCGGCACCCGTCCGAGATCCGGGTTTCGCAACTGCCCATACTGGGCGCCGATCGACAGGAACACCTGAAGGATCCCCACGATGATCGGCAGAACGGGATCGATGCGGTGAAACACGGCGGAGCGCACACCCGCACGCTAGGCCATCACCCCTGGTCACCGCATCCGCCCCGCGCGGCAGTCCGCCGTACGCCGCAAGGAGTAGCGGGCTTCCCTCCGCCGCAGGCCGGGCCGCTCCGGCTGGACCCGCGTCCTGCAGGCGTCCGAAAGCGGACATTCCCGCAGCCTTTTTGACTGTCGTGAGTCATGCTGGAGTGATCGGTCACGTCTGATGGAGGTGCCGGGGCATGAGAAGCGTCGTCGTCGCGTCGCTGGGACTGGTCACGTTCGCGGGCTTCCTCGCGCCGCCCGTCCACGCTTCACCGGCCGCGAAAGAGGTCAAACGGCCGGTCGCGGAGGGGTACGGCGGGGCGGTGGCCACCGTGGACCTCGACGCGAGCAAGGCCGCGCTCTCGGTGCTGCGCCAGGGTGGCAACGCGATGGACGCGGCGGTGGCGGGCGCCGCGGCGCTGGGCGTGACCGAGCCCTACTCTGCGGGGCTGGCCGGGGGCGGCTTCATCGTCTACTACGACGCGCGCAAGCGGAAGGTGACCACGATCGACGGGCGCGAGGCCGCGCCGAGGGCGATGACCTCGACGGCGTTCGAGGGCATCCCGTTCGACGAGGCCGTCACGAGCGGGCTGTCGGTCGGCGTCCCTGGCAGCGTGGCGCAGTGGGACCTGGCGCTGCGCCGTTACGGCACGATGTCGCTGCGCCAGGTGCTGCGCCCCGCGATCGAGATCGCCGAGAAGGGCTTCGTCGTCGACCAGACGTTCCACGACCAGACGGAGCAGAACGCCGCCCGCTTCGCCGACTTCACCTCGACCGCCTCGCTCTACCTGCCGGGCGGGCAGCCGCCGCCGGTCGGCTCGGTCTTCCGCAACCGCGACCTCGCGCGCACCTACCGTGAGCTGGGCGTCCGCGGCCCCGACTGGCTGTACGGCGGCGAGCTCGGCCGCGAGATCGTCGCCACCGTGAAGAAGCCGCCGGTGCGCAAGGGAGCCACCCGGAACGTCAGGACCGGCCTGATGGAGGTCTCCGACCTCAGGGCCTACCGGGCGCTCGAACGGCCGCCCACCAAGGTCACGTACAAGGGCCTCGACGTGTACGGCATGGCGCCGCCGTCGTCCGGCGGATCCACGGTGGGGGAGGCGCTGAAGATCCTTGAGGCACTCCCGAAGGTCGGCCTGCACGAATACCTGGAGGCGTCCCGGCTCGCCTTCGCCGACCGCAACGCCTACGTCGGCGACCCGGCGTACGTGAACGTGCCGCTGGACCGGCTGCTGTCCGACGGCTTCGCCAAGGAGCGCGCCTGCCTGATCGGCCCGCGGGCGATGGCCCACCCCGCCGCGCCCGGTTCGCCCGACGGCTCCTACGGACCATGCCCCTCGGGGGCTGCGGAAGGTTCGGTCCCGGAGGAGAAGAAGGAGGGGCCGGAGACCACCCATCTCGTGGTGACCGACCGCTGGGGCGACGTGGCCGCCTACAACATCACGATCGAGCAGACCGGCGGCAGCGGGATCGTGGTGCCGGGCCGCGGCATCCTGCTCAACAACGAGCTGACCGACTTCACCTTCGGCCCGGCGCCGGGCGACCCCAACCTGCCCGCTCCCGGCAAGCGCCCGAGGTCGTCGATGGCCCCGACCATCGTGCTCAAGAACGGAAAGCCGCTGCTCGCCGTCGGCTCGCCCGGCGGTTCGACGATCATCACGACCGTGCTGCAGATCCTGCTGAACCGGCTCGACTTCGGCATGTCGCTCCCGGAGGCCGTGGCCGCTCCGCGCGCCTCGCAGCGCAACACCGCCGCCACCCAGGCCGAGCCCGCGTTCGCCGACCGGTACGGCGCGGAGCTGACCGCGCTCGGTCACACGCTGACGGACGTCCCCGGCCCGCCGGTGGGTGAGATCGGCGCGGCGACCGGCCTGGAGTTCCTGCGCGACGGCCGCGTCCAGGCGGTCGCCGAGCCGGGCAGGCGCGGCGGAGGCAGCGCCCTCGTGGTCAGCCCGCGGCGCTGAGCCGGGTCAGCGCGGGGCCGGGTCAGCGCGGGGCCGGGTCAGCGCCGGGCCGGGTCAGCACGGTCAGCGCTGGGCCGGGTCGGCACGGGGCCGGGTCGGTACGGGGCCTGGTCAGCACCTTGCGCCGATGAGCTCGTAGGCCTCCGGCTTCACCTTCCGGGTGCGTGCCCAGTATTCGAAGGTGAAGCCTGGCCACAGCGCGCGGTTCCTGCCGTGCTCGTCGAGATACCAGCTCGTGCAGCCGCCCTCGTTCCACACCAGCCGATCGAGCCGCCGCTGGAGGCGGTCGTTGAAGGCCCGCTGCGCCGCCGGCCGTACGTCGAGGGCTCTGGCCTTGGTCTTCGACAGCAGCCGCAGGCAGTCCATGACATAGCGCACCTGTGACTCGATCATGAAGACCACCGAGGAGTGCCCGAGACCGGTGTTGGGGCCGAGCAGGAAGAACAGGTTGGGGAAACCCGTGGTCGTGATCCCGTAGTAGGCCTCGACGCCGTCACTCCACGCGTCCTGGATCTTGACGCCGTTCCTGCCGACGATGTGCTGCTCGTTGAGCGCGTCGACCACCTTGAAGCCGGTGCCCCACACGATCATGTCGACCTCGTGCTCGCGCCCCGCGGCGTCCACGATCGACCGCTGCCTGATCTCGGTGATGCTGTCGGTGACCAGCTCGACGTTGTCCCTGGTCAGCGCGGGATAGTAGTCGTTGGACAGCAGGATCCGCTTGCAGCCGATGGTGTAGTCGGGCGTCAGCTTCGCGCGCAGCCCGGGGTCGGGCACCTGCCGGGCCAGATGGCGCTCGGCCATGGCCTGGTGGACCTTCATCAGCCGAGGGTCGATCGTGAAGCCCACGGCCCGGGTCTCCAGCAGCCAATAGACGGCGTCGCGCAGCAGCCGGGCGCCGCCGGGCGCCTCCATGGCCCGCTTCAGCCGTCCGTCGATCGGCAGGTCGGGCTTGGGCTGGATCCACGGCGGGGTGCGCTGGAAGACGGTGAGCCGGCTCGCCTGCTCCGCGAGGACCGGGACGAACTGGACCGCCGACGCGCCGGTGCCGACGACCGCGACGCGCTTGCCGGCCGGGTCCGCGGAGTGGTCCCACCGGGCGGAGTGGAAGGCCGTGCCGGTGAAGCGCTCACGGCCGGGGATCTCGGGGTACGACGGCACGTGCAGGGCCCCGACGCCGGAGACGACGGCGTTGGTCTCGAAGGTCTCCCCGTCGCCTGTCGACACCCGCCACAGGGCCCGCTCGTCGTCGTACTCCAGCCCGCAGACCTCCTTGCCGAACCGCAGGTGGGGCTCCAGGCCGTACTTCCGGGCGCAGGCCCGCAGGTAGTCCCAGATCTCCTCCTGTGGAGAGAACAGCCGCGACCAGCCGGGGTTGAGCTCGAACGAGAAGGAGTACAGCGGCGAGGGGACGTCGCAGGCGCAGCCGGGATAGCTGTTGTCCCGCCAGGTGCCGCCGAGCTCGCCCGCCTTCTCCAGGATCACGAAGTCGTGATAGCCGGCTTCCTTGAGCTTGATGGCCATGCACAGCCCGGCGAACCCGGAACCGATGATCGTGACGCCCGGACTGGGCATGCGACCTCCCCGTCCTATTAGAAGATTTGTCCAATCTATTCCCGGGGGTGGGCCGGGTCCAGGGTCCGGCGCGTACGGCCCGAGCGGCAGGGGAGCGACGTGTCGTCGTGGACGCGTCGGCGGGCATGACAAAGCCGCCGACGGGCGCGGACGTCGGCGGCTGGTACAGGTATGTCAGCGCACCAGGAGGTACGCCACCACGGCGAGGATCACAACGAGCGCCGCACCGACGGCGATCCAAATCGGCAGGCGCGACGGCTGCTCCTTCGAGGCCTCCACGTCCTGCTGCTGCGCGAACGCCCGGAAAGCCTGCGTGTTTCCGGCCGGGTCGATCTGAGGGTCGGACATGGGCAAGACTCTAGCGACACATGGTGTGTCGTGGCCGCGATTTGTCGGATTTTGCCCTCTCCTGGTGGTCACTTGAGGAAGGGCAGAACTCATGCTCCGGCGGAGGCGGGAAACGGCGGCGTACCGGCCTACGGGCGGGGTGGCACCCGCGCCGCGCCGACTGCCGCCGCGCGAACCCGTGCGGGCCGCCGCGTGGAAGGCGCATGACCCGGTGCCGCCGTGCCGAGACGTCACCGGGCTGACCCATCCGGGCCGCCGGGTGGAACCCGCATGAACCCCTGCCGAGTTCGTCGTGACGTCACCGGGCTGACCCGTGCGGGCCGCCGCGTGGAAGGCGCATGACCCCGTGCTGCGGTGCCGAGACGTCACCGCCCCGGCCGGGCGCCGGCGTCCTTCTGGGCCGGAGCGAATACCGGACCGGTGCGGGCGGCGGATAGCGTTGTATTCATGCTCCGCACCCTCCTGGCTCCCCGGCTGGTGGCCCTGCACCTGCTGGTCATCGGGGTGCTCGTGTCCTTCACCTTCCTCGGCCGCTGGCAGCTCGGCGTCTTCGAGGCGTCGGGCGCCCCGAAGCGGGCCCCCGACCCCGCGCCCGTGGCCGTCACCGAGCTGGCTCAGGTGGGGCAGCACGTGAACGGCACCGCGATCAGCCGCAGGGTGACCGCCACGGGGACCTACGACGCCGCGCACCAGTTGCTGGTGGCCGACCGGGTCGCCGACGTGGCCGCCCCCGGCGGCCGGGCGGCCCAGGGGGACGGTTTCTGGCTGCTCACGCCACTGCGGCTCGCGGACGGCACGGTCGTCCCCGTCGTACGCGGCTGGGTCGCCAGGGCGGACGCCCCCGCCGCGGCCGTGCCCGAGGGCACCGTGACCGTGACCGGGCGGCTACGGCCGGCCGAGCAGACCGACGACGTCATGCGCAGCGGCAACCTGCCGGCCGGTCAGGTCGCGACGGTGTCGACGGCGGAGCTGATCAACCTGTGGCCGGACGCGCAGGTGCGGGACGGTTTCGTCGTCGCGACCGCGCAGGAGCCGCCGACCCGCGTCACGCCGGTGGCCGTGTCGCCGCCGACCCTTGGCAGTGGGTTCAACTGGCGCAACCTGGCCTATGCCCTCCAGTGGTGGATCTTCGCGCTGTTCGCCGTCTACATGTGGTTCCACTTCGTCCGTGACGCCCTGCGCGGGCGGCGGGAACGCGAACAGGAACCAGAGCGGGCGCCGGGTGAACCGGGGCCGTTAGAGCCGCAGCCGTCCGAGTCTCAGTTATCAGAGCCGCAGTCATCCGGGCTCCAGCCGCCCGAGCCCCGGTCGCCCGAGCCCCGGTCGCCCGGGCCCCAGCCGTCCGAGCCCGCCGCGCACGTGGAGGCCTGAGCGGCCCTGGAGCCGGGACCACCGGGTGGCCCGGATATCGTGGTGTGACCGTTTCCCCAGCAGAGGTAATGATCGACGTGGAATCTGCGCTCAATTTCTACCGCGTCATGGCCTACATCGTCGGCGTGATGCTGCTCGTGCTGTGTGCCGCCATGGTCGTCGAGTACGGGTTCGACAGCGACACGATGGTCGCGGTCGTCGGGCCGATCCACGGCTTCCTCTACATGATCTATCTGGTGGCCGCGATCAACCTGGGCCTGATCAAGGCCCGCTGGTCGGTCGGCTATCTGCTGCTGGTGCTCATCGCGGGCACGATCCCGTTCCTGTCCTTCGTGATGGAGCGCAGCGTCACCGAGCGGGCGCGCAGGAGGATCGCCACCGCTTCGTGAGCGAAGTGGAACGGCCGGGTCGCGAAACGCGACCCGGCCGTACCTTTTGTTGTGTCGTGTCTGTGGTTGTGCTCGGGGGCCTCAGCGGCCGATCTGACGGCGGCGGATGCGCCGCAGCCGCGCCCGCTGCGACTCGTCCAGCATGAAGTAGGCGACGACCGGCGCACCCAGCGCGCCGATGGTGATCAGCCAGGCGAGGAGCGACGGCACCGGAAGGATGAAGACCAGCACGGCCACCACCGCCGCGCCCACGTAGTACTTGCCCAGTGGCGACATCGTCAGGCCTTTCGTGTCGGGTCTCGCGCGGGGCGAAGTCCCGCGTCGCCTGGAGAACGTCCGGAGCCCCGGCCGAGTTCCGCGAACGCCCGCGGGAAGCCGGCGCCGATCCCGCCCGATCCCGCTCGATCCGCGTCTGACCCGCCCGACCCCGCGCTGCCCCCGGGGCCTGACCCCGCTCGATCCGCGCCTGACCCCGGGGCCTACCCCCTCCCGATCCCGCGCTGACCCCCCGGGCCTGACCCCGCTCGATCCGCGCCTGACCCCGGCCCGACCCGGGACCTACCCCGCCCGACCCCGGGGCCTACCCCCTCCTGATCCCGCGCTGACCCGGCCCTATACCAGCCTGATCCCCGGCCTGATCCCGGCCTGATTCCGGTTTGGTCCCAGCCGGTGCGCGTCCACGCAGCGGCGCCGCGGTGCCGGGGAGACGAGTGATCGTCTCCCGTCCGGCTCCGCGGCGCCGCGCACACTGCCCGGTCGTCCGGCATGGGCCGCGCTCCCGATTCGACGGGACGGAGTCCGTTCCCGTACTGCGGCCCGGCCGGAGGCCCTTGATCGGGGACTCCCGGCTGGAGACCCCTGACCGGAGACTCAGCCTTCGCCGGACTCCGACTTGCCCATCGCCTTGCGGATCAGGTCACGGGCACGATCCATGATCGCGACCGGTGGACCAAGCAGGACGTTCTCCATCGCCGACTCGACCCCGGGGTGCGGGTGGGTGGGAGCCATCGCCTCGGCCGCCTTGACCCCCACGGCCATCGCCTTGCGCTCGGCCTCGGACGTGCTCGCCTTGAGCTCGGAGAACTCGTAGCGCTCCTCGGCGGCGGCGTGGGCGAACACGGCGGCCCGCAGCCTCTCCAGCTCCTGGGAGAACTCCGCCGTCGTCACGTCCATGTCGTCGAGGCGGCTGAGCATCTCCTTCGCCTCTTCCTCCTCCTGGAGGCGGTTGTCCACGATCGTGTCGCCGTCGACCAGCTTGCGCCGTGCATACGGGTGGACGATCTCCTCCTCCGCCGTCTCGTGGACGGCGAGCAGGCGAACCAGGCGGCTGAACGCCTCCTTGCGCTCCTCCCCCTGGCCTCTGTCGACCTCGTCGAACAGCTCCCGGATGAGGACGTGCTGCTGTGTCAGGAGATCGATCACGTCGTTCTCCCGCATGGTCTCCGGCCTTGACTGGCGGTCCATTAGCGCCTCCTTTCTGGTCATATCCGGGCTACCCGTAACCTGAGGGCGAAACCCCTGACCAGTGGATTCGGCTCATCGAAGCGATGCTGCGGCCCGCAGCCCTTGTTGTGGCGGGCACGGGCGGCCCGTCATGCACGGGATGCGCGGGATCTGCACATTTCCGGACGGAGACTCTGCACAGAGGGCATCTACGCTTCCCTCCATGGCTACCCCTCAGCAACGCCGCATCCTCGTGGTCGAGGACGACGCCACCATCGCGAACGCCGTACGGCTCCGGCTCGTGGCGGAGGGTTTCGACGTACGCGTCGCGAGTGACGGCGAGGGGGCGCTCGCGGCCTATGCGAAGGCGGAGCCGGACCTCGTCGTCCTCGACCGGCTGCTGCCGGGCCTGGACGGGCTCGAAGTGTGCCGCAGGATGCAGGCCGCCCGCCCGGTGCCGGTGCTCATGCTGACCGCGCTCGGCGAGGAGACGGATGTCCTTGTCGGCCTGGGCGTGGGGGCCGACGACTACATCACCAAACCGTTCAGCATGCGGGAGCTCGTCGCGCGGATCCACGCCCTGCTGCGGCGGGTGGAGCGGGCCAGCCTGCTGGCCCACGAGGACGCGGTGATCCGGGTCGGCGACGTCGAGATCAACACGGCCGAGCGCCGCGTGTTCGTCCGCGGGGCCGAGGCCCAGCTCACCCGGACCGAGTTCGACCTGCTGCGGCGTCTCGCCGAGCGGCCCGGTCAGGTCTTCGAACGCGAACGGCTGCTGTCGGACATCTGGGGCTTCTCCGAGGCAGCCGCGACCCGGACCGTGGACAGCCACGTCCGCGCGCTGCGCCGCAAGCTCGGCCCGGAGGTCGTCCGCACCGTCCACGGCGTGGGATACGCGCTCGTCCGTCCATGACGTTTCAGCAGGGAGAGCCAGGCAATTGAGGCCGCTCGACTTCCTCGGCCGGATCAAGGTCAAGCTCGGCATCGTGATCGTGCTCGCCGTGGTCGCGGCGTTCGTCGTCAACGAGGTCGGCATCAACTCCGGCATGTCCCGGGACCTGCGGATCGCGATCGCCGTCGTGCTCGCGATGATCATGGTGCAGCTCCTCGCCCACGGCATGACCCGGCCGCTGCGCGAGATGGCCGCGGCCGCGCAGACGATCGCCAAGGGCCGCTACGGCCTGCGCGTCAGCGCGACCTCCCGCGACGAGGTGGGAGAGCTGGCGCGGGCCTTCAACGCCATGGCGTCCGACCTCGCCGAGGTCGATCGCCAGCGGCGTGAACTGGTGGCCAACGTCAGCCACGAGCTGCGTACGCCGATCACCGGCCTGCAGGCCGTGCTGGAGAACATCGTGGACGGCGTCACGCCGCCCGACCTCGACACCCTGGGTACGGCCCTCGCCCAGACGCAGCGGCTCGGCCGCCTGGTGGCCCAGCTTCTCGACCTGTCGCGGCTCGACTCGGGGGCCCGGCTGATCGAGCCGGAGGAGCTGGACCTGGCGTCGTTGTGCCGTCAGGCCGTCTCTGAGGCGACTCTCGCGCGTGACGACGTCACGGTGGTGAGCGCGGTCAGGCCGGGGACGGTGCTGTCCGCCGACGCGGCCCTGCTCGCTCAGGTGCTGGCCAACCTGCTCGACAACGCCGTACGGCACAGCCCGCCCGGCGGCATGGTCCGGGTGGAGGCGCGGCCGGCCGGGGCGAACCTGGAGATCAGCGTGACCGACGACGGTCCCGGCATCCCGCAGGCGGAGCGGGCCCGGGTGTTCGAGCGCTTCTCGCGGCTCGACGCCGGACGGGCCGCCGACGCGGGCGGGGCGGGGCTGGGGCTCGCCATCGCCAAGGAGATCGTCGAGTTACACGGCGGGTCGATCTCGGTGTCCGACCCGATCCCGGTCACCAGGCGGACCGGGAGGATCGAGGGGACCGAGTTGAGAGGCGGGGGCACGGCCCCTGGGTGCCGGATGGTCGTCGTGCTGCCGCATCGCTCGGAGCCCGCTGCGGCGGAGAGCACGGACGGACTCGTCCGCGCCGGAAGGGGAGACATGGACGTCCGCATGCCGGGCGCGGGCCGCGCCGAAGGCAGGCCCGGCGAGCAGGGCCCATTCGGAGGCGAGACCGATCTGATCGATGGCACTCTCGCCCCCGCAGTGAGCGCGGAGAAGACCGCTGATGAGGTCGTGCGCGTAGCGGAGGCACGGGGCGAGGACGCACTGGTGGGGCGGACGCGGCGAGAGGACGCACTGGTGGGGGAGGCGCGGGGCGAGGATGCGGGGGCGTCCTCGCCCGCGAGCCAGGCCGGGGATGAGCGAGCAGAGGCCGGGCACGGGGAGGGATCGGAGCCCCCCAGCCCGGATTCCCGCACTCTGGAGCCCCACAGCGTGGAGCCTCACAGCCTGGAGCCCCTCCGGCCGGCATTCCTTCACGAGGTCTCGGCTTCATCGCAGACCGAGACTCCGACAGGCGGCCACCCCCAGAGCGGGGACCACGGCGGCTTTCCGGACAGCGCCGGTGCCCTGGGCGACAGCGGGGACCGCAGTGAGTCGTTGCGGTCTGGCTTCGTTCATGCGCGGGCGGGTCAGCCGGGTGCGGCGGCGCAGGACGTGGGTGTGCGCGAGGGGGGTGCGCAGGACGCCGGGGTTCTGGGCGATGGCGAGGAGCGCAGTGAGTCGTTGCGGTCTGGCCTCGTTCATGCGCGGGCGGGTCAGCCGGGTGCGGCGGCGGAGGACATGGGCGCGCACGACGGGGGCGCGCACCCCGAAGGTCCGCAGGGCGTAGGTGTGCAGGGCGTGGGTGTGCAGGGCGTGGGTGCGCAGGATGGGGGTGTAGCCTCACGGCCGCTCGCCGCACACGTACCCGCGTCACCCATGCCCGCGTCACACGCGCCTGTCTCGCACATGCTCGCCTCGGACGTGTCCTCCCCACATGCGCCCGCGTCGCATATGGCCTCGCATATGCCCGCACCGCATGTGCCCGCACCGCATGTGCCCGCCTCGCGGCCTGGCGCCGTCCATGACCCCGCTGGGCAGCTGGCGCGGGCGGCGCTGGGGGCGGGCCTTGGCATGATCGCCGGATTCCTCACCGGGATGGTCGTCTCGGTCATCCTCGGCTTGGGCGTCGTGGTGGTGCTGCTGTTCGCCATCGGCGGTGCGATCGCGGGAGCGACACGCGGGTCGTCATCGGCTCATCGAGCCGCGCCGCCGCCCTGGCAGGGCGCAGCGCCAACACTCGGGCCAACGCTCGGGCCAACGCCCGGGCCAACGCCTGCGCCGCCACCCGGACCGTCATCCGCGTCGTCACCGGTGCTGTCGCCCACGCCATCACCTGGGCCGACACCTGGGCCGACACTTGGGCCGACAGATGCGCCGTCACCTGGGCCGGTCGCTCGTATGAGCGCCGCCCAGGCCGCGGCACGGGGTGTGAGCGCCTCCCCGTCGCCCGCCCCAGGCGCGCAGAACCCGGGCACGCAGAACCCAGGCACGCAGAACCCGGGCACGCTGGGGCTGGGCACGCCCGGACCACAGGGGCCGGGGCGATACCCGCCGCCGCCCGCGTACGTGCCGCCGCCGCTGTTCCCGCGGCCGGAACTGCCGGACGCGCCCCGGTGGCTGCTGCCGGCCGCCGCGGCGACGGGCCTGGTGGCCGCCGTCTCCCTGCCGGACGCGGCGCCCGGGCTGGGCTTCGCGCTGACGGCGGTCGCGATGGGCGCCGCGGCGTTCCCCGCGGTGCTGCCGCTCCGTCGTGGCCGGATCACGCCGTGGACGGTGGCCTTCGGCCTCCTGGCGTACGCGCTGGTCTCCGTGGTGCTCTTCCGCGACGCCGACTGGCTGGTCGGGCCGGTGCTGCTGGCCGCGTTCGGAGTCGGGTCGCTCGCGGTGTCGGGCGGCGGACGGGGCTGGCTCGCGGTGATCAAGGGTGGGGTCTCGGTCGTGTTCGCGCTGCTGCCGCAGCCGTGGTTCCTGAGCGGGCCGATCCGGAGGCTGACCCGGCGCAGGATGCTGCCCACGCTGGTCAGCGCCCTCGTGACCATCGTCCTGCTGGCCGTCTTCGGCCTGCTGTTCGCCTCGGCCGACGCCGTCTTCTCGGCCTTCCTCAGCGACCTGCTGCGTACCCCTGACTGGGTCAGGAGCCTGCCCTACCGGGCCTTCGTGTTCTGCGTGTTCGCGGCGCTGGCCGCGGCGGCGGTGCTGGTGGGCCTGCGGCCGGTGGCCGAGCCCGCCGCGCCCGACCTGCGGATGTCCATCGGCCGCCAGGTGTGGATGATCCCGCTGATCGGGCTGAACCTGCTGTTCGCGGCGTTCGTGACGGTGCAGATCACGGTGTTGTTCGGCGGGAGCCGCAGGGTGCTGACGACTGCGGGGCTCACCTACGCGCAGTATGCGAGGTCGGGCTTCTTCGAACTCGTCACGGTCAGCCTCTTCGTGCTCGGCATCGTGGCGGCCGCGGTCGCCCTGCTGCGCCGCGAGAGCCGGGCCGACCGCTGGCTGCTGGCCGTGCTGCTCGGCCTGCTGTGCGCGTTCACCCTCGTCATCCTCGCCTCGGCGCTGCACCGGCTCGGCCTCTACACCGACGCGTACGGCCTGTCGCGGCTGCGGGCCTCGGTGGAGGCGACGATCTGGTGGCTCGGCGCGGTGTTCGTGCTGGTCCTGGTGGTGGGGGCGGTCCGCCTGGCCGGCGGCGGCACGTCGTGGTTCTTCCGTGCGCTCGTGCTGCTCACCGGGGTGTCGCTGTTCGTGTTCGCGGTGTGGGACCCCGACGCGCGGGTGGCAGAGACCCAGCTGACGGTCCGGGGCGTGGAGCGGCTCGACCACGACTATCTGAGCGAGCTGGGGGCGGAGGCCGTGCCGATCCTCGACCGCCTGCCGGAGCCGGACCGCAGCTGCGTGCTGAGCGAAGTGGTGGCGGCCGACGAGCTGTGGAAGCCGGACCCCTGGAACGGCTGGAACCTCGCCCGCGCCCGCGCCCGCGAGGTGCTGGAGCGCAGGCCCGTCGTGCCGCCCGTCTCGCGGTCGCGCGACTGCCCCGGCCCTTCGCGCATGCCCGGTCCGTACGACTGATCCGTACGGCTGATCTAATCGGAGACGTGAGCTTCGATGTTGTGATCACGGGTGGCCGCGTCGTGGACGGCACCGGAGCCCCCGCGTTCCGCGCCGACGTCGGTGTGCGCGGGGGCCGGGTCGAGGCGGTGGGCCGCCTCGGCCAGGCGGAGGCGGCGGGGCGGATCGACGCGGCGGGCAGGCTCGTGCTGCCGGGCCTGGTCGACTGCCACGCGCACGGCGACGCGGCCGTGTTCTACCCGCTCGTGCAGCAGGCCGCGCTGCGGCAGGGGGTCACGACGTTCGTGCTGGGGCAGGACGGGCTGTCGTTCGCCCCGGCGACCCCCCCGGCCCCCTTCGCGTACGCGAGCCGCTACTTCGCGGCGGTCAACGGTCCCCACCCGCACGTGGACGGGCCGGTGAGCGTCGCCGGTCTGCTCGCCGGATATGACGGCGCGACCCCGCTCAACACCGTCTATCTGCTGCCGCACGCGACGATCCGGTTCGACGCGATGGGCCCGGCGGAGCGCGCCGCGGACGCGGACGAGCTGCGCGCCATGCTCCGCGCGGTCGAGACGGGCCTGGCCGAAGGGGCGGCCGGGCTGTCGTCGGGCCTGGAGTACGCCCCCGGCCGCTACGCCGACGCCGCCGAGCTGGCGGCGCTGTGCGCGCCGCTGGGCGACCTGCCGTACGTGACCCACATGCGCGCGTACGGCGCGTCCGCGGCGGTGGGGATGACGGAGGTCGTGGAGATCGCCCGGCGGTCCGGCGCGGCCGTGCACGTCTCGCATCTCCACGGCCCGGCCTCCACCCTGCTGCCGCTGGTCGAGGACGCCCGGCGGCAGGACGTCGACCTGACCTTCGACACCTACCCCTACCTGCGGGCCAGCACGATCCTGGCGATGGTGACGCTGCCGCCGTGGGTGCCCGCCGCCGACCCCGACCGCGCCGTGGCCATGTTGTCCGCGGAACGCGACCGCCTCGCCCGGGAGTGGGCGGGACGCGACGACCTGTGGCCGCGCATCACGCTCTCGCACGCCCCCGGGTTCGAGTGGGCCGAGGGGATGACCCTGCCCGCCGCCGCGGCGGAGTTCGGCGCCGATCCCGCGGAGTTCTGCCGGATGCTGCTGGTGGAGACCCGGCTGCAGGCGGGTTGCGTGCAGGCCCGCCCCGACGAGGGCCCGGCGGGGGAGGAGTCGGTGCGCGCCGTCATGCGCGACCCCGGCCACACGGGCGGCTCCGACGGCATCTACGTGGGCGGCCATCCGCACCCGCGCGGCTTCGGGGCGTTCGCCCGCTATCTCGGCCGGCACGTACGCGAGCTCGGCGACCTCACCTGGGAACAGGCCGCCGTGCACCTGGCCTCGCACCCGGCGCGCCGCTTCCGGCTGCCCGACCGCGGTCTCGTACGGCGTGGCCAGGCCGCGGATCTGATCGTCGTCGACCCGGCGACGGTGGCCGACACCGCGACCTACGACCAGCCCCGCTCGCTCGCCGTGGGCGTGGACGACGTGCTCGTCGGCGGTGTGCCGGTGCTGCGCGGCGGCGAGCTCACCGGCGCCACCCCCGGCCGGGCGCTGCGCCCCGCCTGAACGAGCGGCCCGGACCTGCTCGGCCGGGACCCGGCGCAGCGTGACGGCGAAGTCGTCCACCGGCCCGCCACCGGGCGCGTCGATCAGCCGCTGCCGGTCGTCGGCGTGCCCAGGTCGGGGGATGATCACAGGTTCGTGCGTGCCTGTTCCACGTGCCGCGCGATGCCCAGGGCTCCGCTCGTCTCCGCCAGGACGGCCGCCTCGTCGAGCAGCCGCAGGGCGTCGTCACGGCGGCCCTCCGCGGCGGCGATGTAGGCCAGCCCGACCAGGTTGGCGGCGACCCCCGGATGGAAGCCGAGCTCCCGGCGCAGCCGGACCGACTCCTCCAGCCGTTCGCGCGCCGCCTCCAGCCGTCCCGCCTTGTGATCGGCGATGCCCAGGTGGCGCAGCGCGTAGGACATGGTCAGCTTGTCACCGGCCCCCGCCGCCAGCTCATGCGACCGCCGCAACGCGGGCCCGGCCGCCTCGTCGTCGTGCCGTACGACCTGGTGGAAGCAGCCGATCCAGAAGAGCGCCTCGCCCTCGCCGCGCGTGTCGCCGAGCCGCCGGAAGAGATCGGCCGCCCGCTCGAAGAGTTCGAGCTCGCGGGGGTCCTCCTCGTGGTGTTCGAGGAACCGCGCGTGGACGATCCGGCCGCGGGCCAGCGCGAGCCCGGCCTCGGCGGCGGCGATGTCCCGTCCCGGTCCCCGCGTGGTCAGGTCGGCCTCCACCGCGTCCAGCTCGCGGTCGGCCTCGGCGAGAGCCGAGGCGTCGCCGCCGAAGACCGCCTGTTCATAGAGGGCAAGGGCCCGCTCGAGTCGCACGTCGCCGCTCATGGCCACCCCATCCCGATCATGGTGTGAGGGCGCGAGTCTACCCCCGAGACGGTGGTCCAGTACGATCCACAAGGTGGTCTGAACCGGACAACAAGGGGGGCGGCGTGGGTTTCACGGACGGCCTCCCGACGCGGCCCGCGGAGCCGGGGCTCCCGGAGATCGTCGTCGACGCGCGCACCCGCGGTTTCCTGTGGCCGGGCGAGCCGATCGGCGGACGGGAGTTCGCCGCGGCCCGGCACTCCCTGTTCGACGGCGCGTTCACCTGGCCGGTGATGACGGCCCGGCGCTCGGCCCTCGACCACAACATCGCGACGCTGGCGCGCTTCGCCGACCATCACGGGCTGGCCTTCGCGCCGCACGCCAAGACCACGATGTCGCCGCAGCTCGTGCGGGCCCAGCTCGACGCCGGGGCGTGGGGGGTCACCACCGCCACGCCGGGCCAGGTGCTCGTCCACCGTTCCTTCGGCGTGCCGCGCGTGCTGCTGGCCAACGAGATCTTCGACCGCGGCGCGCTGCGCTGGCTGGCCGGCGAGATCGGGCGCTTCGACTTCCTCTGCTTCGCCGACTCGATCGAGGGCGTGCGCGTGCTCGACGAGATGGCCGGCGACGTCCCGTTCCGCGTGCTGGTCGAGCTGGGCCACCCGGGCGGCCGCACCGGCTGCCGCGACCACGACGAGCTGCTGGCGGTGGCCCGCGCGGTGCGGGAGGCCCGGGGGACCGAGCTGGCCGGGGTGGCCGGATATGAGGGGACCCACGACGAGGCCGCCGGGGTGCGCGGGTTCCTGCGCGAGCTGGCCCTCGCGGCACGGACGCTCGCGCCGCAGGTGGCAGGGCCCATCGTGGTCTCCGCCGGGGGCAGCTCGTGGTTCGACCTGGTGGCCGAGGAGCTCGCGCCGCTGACCAAGGAGCCGGGCGCGACCGTGGTGCTGCGCAGCGGCGCCTACATCGCCCACGACGACGGCTACTACCGGGAGCACACGCCCTACAACCGGCTGGAGGGCGAGCTGCGGCCCGCGCTGGAGGTCTGGGCCCAGGTGCTGTCCGTGCCCGAGCCGGGTCTCGTGCTGGTCGGCATGGGCAAGCGGGACGTCCCCCACGACATCCACCTGCCGTTCCCCCGGGCCGTACGGCGGGGTGGCCGGGGTCCGGCCGAGCCGTTGACCGGGGTGACGGTCGTCAAGGTGCAGGACCAGCACGCCTATCTCGACGGCGACGCCGGGCTGCGCCCGGGAGACCTGGTGTCGTTCGGGCTGTCGCACCCGTGCACTGCCTTCGACAAATGGCGGGTCATCCCCGTGGTGGACGACGACGACGTCGTGATTGATTTGATCAACACGTGTTTCTGATGGAGCGGTGACAATGGCTGGCAAGCAGGAGATCCGTACGACGGCAGGGGCCGCGCCGGTCGGCGCGTACTCCCAGGGTCTCGTGGTGGGCGACTTCCTCTACACCTCCGGCATGGGGCCGCTCGACCCCGCGACCGGCGAGGTCGTGGGCGAGGACGTGGCCGCCCAGACCCACCGCACCATGCGCAACCTCGGGGCGGTGCTGGAGGCCCACGGCCTGACGTTCGACGACGTGGTGAAGGCGACGGTCCACCTGCAGAACCTCAAGGAGGACTTCGCCGCGTTCAACGAGGTCTACCAGTCCTACTTCACCCGGCCCTACCCGGTGCGCACCACGGTGGGCTCCGATCTCATGGACATCCTCGTCGAGATCGACTTCGTGGCGTACGCGGGCCGCTGACGATGGACAGCGCCCTGTACGTCTTCGTCGAGGACCTGCCCGCCGAGGGCGCGCGGGGGCTGCTCGACCGGGCCTCGGCGTACGGCGTGCGAGGCATCGCGGTGGCCGCGGCCTATCACCAGGCCAGGGACGTGACCCCGCACGGCGCGTCGCGCCTGACGCTGCGCCGCGACGGCGTCCACTTCCCGCCACCGGAGGACCTGTTCGACGGGCTGCGCCTGGCCCCGCCCGTGCAGCCCGGGGCGCAGGACCGGCCGCTCGACGAGCTGCGCCGCGCCTGCGAGGACCGGGGGATGCGGCTGCACGGCTGGACCGTGTTCCTGAACAACGCCACCCTCGGCCTGGCCCACCCCGACATCACGGTGGAGAACTGCTTCGGCGACCACGGCTCCCCGGCCGACCTGTGCCCCTCGCACCCCGACGTCCGGGCGTACGCGGTGGCGCTGGCCCGCGCCGTCGCCCGGCAGGGCGTGGACACGGTCGTCGCGGAGTCGCTGCACTTCGGGCCGTTCGCCTACGAGCGGTGCTTCGTGGCGCTCGGCCCGATGGACGCCTTCCTGTTCGGCCTGTGCTTCTGCGCCCACTGCATGCGCCGGGCCGCCGACCTCGGGGTGAACGCCGAGGTCGCCAGGCAGGAGTGCGCCAGGATCGTCGGGGGCGTGCTGGACGGCGATCCTCCCGCGGAGGGCGAGGTCACGCGGGCCGCGCTGACGGCGTACGCGGGCCCGGAGGCGGTGGCGTACGCACGGGCCCGCTCCGAGAGCGTCACCTCGCTGGTGGGCGAGGTCGCGGCGGCGGTGACGGCCGAGGGCGCGCGGCTGACGTTCCTGGACGGCACGGGCGCGGTCAAGGGCTACGCCCACGGGCTGCCCTCCGCCGGCCTGGCCGCGCACGACTCCTGGCAGCTCGGGATCGACCTGGTGGCGCTCGGCGACCTGGTCCCGTCGTTCGCGGTGCTCGGCTATGCCAGGGACCCGGCCCGGGTGGCCGACGACGTGGCGGCATACCGGCGCTCGGTCGGCAAGAACCCCGAGCTGCGGGTCGTGCTGCGCCCCGGCGCCCCGGACACCGACTCCGCCGACCGGCTCGCCGCCAAGGTGCGCGCGGCCCGTACGGCGGGGGCCGGGGCCGCCGACTTCTACGCCTACGGCCTGGCGCCCTTCGAGGCGCTCGGCCGCATCACCGAGGCGCTCGCCTGAACGCTCCGCACCGGCCCCGTCAGGTGCTCAAGGCGCTCGGCCGTCGAAGGCTCACCGGCGCGACAGGGTCGTGCAGGCGGCGGGCGGGCAGGTGACGTCCATGCGGGGTGGCATCGGTCAACCGGCCGTCATGCACGACGACCCGGCCCCCGACCATCACCGTCTCCGGGCGTCCCGTCACCCGCATGCCCTCGTAGGGGGTGTAGTCGGTGGCCATGTGCAGGTCGCCGGAAGTGATCGTCCACTCTGTCGTGGGGTCCCAGATGGCGATGTCGGCGTCGGCGCCCGGCAGCAGGGTGCCCTTGCGGGGATAGAGGCCGTTGGCGCGGGCGGGGTTGGCGGCGGTCAGTTCCACGAAACGCGTCGCGGGCAGGCCCATGCCGGCGACGTACGCGGAGAACACGACGGGCAGACGCGTCTCCACACCCGGCAGGCCGTTCGGCATCACCCGTACGTCGCCGCTGCGCGACCGCTTCTGCGCCGTGTCGTAACAGCAGTGGTCGCTGCCGATCGTGGTGATCTCTCCGGTGAACAGGTGCCGCCCGAGACGGCTCACGGCGTCGCGGGGCCGGAGCGGCGGGCAGCAGACGAACCGCTCCGGATGCTCCCCCTCGTACATCGTCTCGTCGAGCACGAGGTGGTGCGCCACCGACTCGGTGTAGGCGCGCAGGCCGCGCCGCCGCGCCGCCG
The DNA here is from genome assembly GCF_008033685.1 of Microbispora sp. CSR-4. Lineage (NCBI taxonomy): Bacteria > Bacillati > Actinomycetota > Actinomycetes > Streptosporangiales > Streptosporangiaceae > Microbispora > Microbispora sp. CSR-4. Next base: position 36,927 of record NZ_VJVX01000050.1, on the reverse strand, counting down.
CGACCAGCTCGACCGCCTCGGCGGTGGACTGGTGCACGAAGTAGACGGGAGCGCGCTGCGACTCGGCGATGGCGAGGATCTCGGCCACCGACGCCGTCTCGGCCAGTTCGGGGCGCGTGCCGGCCATGTCGGCGGCGCCGATTCGCCCATCGGCCGCGCAGTGGGCCTGGGTGTCCTCGATGATGTGGTTGGCCTCACAGTGGATCACCACCATGCCGCCGAGGTCGCGCAGGGTGGCCATGGTGCGCAGAATCGTGTCCGCGTCGGCCATGGTCTCGTTGCGGTACGTCGTGAACATCTTCACCGTGACGACGCCGTCGGCGACGAGCGCGCCGAGCTGGTCGGGGATGGTGTCGTCCCACTCGGTCACGCACGCGTGCAGGGCGCTGTCGCACAGGCCCTGCTCCGCCTTGGCGCGCTGCGCGTAGGCGGCGTCCGCGGGAGCCTGACCCGGGCGGGGGATCGCGAAGTCCACGATGGTGGTCGTGCCGCCGAAGACGGCCGCGGTCGTGCACTGCAGGTAGTCGTCGAGCGAGGTGAAGTCGCCGGAGGTGAAACCGACGTGGCAGTGGGGGTCGACGCCTCCCGGCATGACCAGACGCCCGGTCGCGTCGATCTCTTCCGGGGTGCCTGGTGCGGGGGCCCCGGGCTCGGCCAGCGCGAGCACCCGGCCCTCCGCCACGAACACGTCGGCCGGGCCGGACCATCCGGCCTCCACCACCGTCCCCCCGCGCACGACCAGGTCGACGGGCGCGTGCCCGCCGTCCGCGCCTGCTCCGGAACGTCCCGGGAACATCGAGGTCACCGTCTCATCTCCCTGATCATCTCGCCGTCGTCCTCGCGGCTCCGGCCTGGTCACGCGGTGCGGCCGGTGAGGTAGGCCCGCCAGCCGCCGGCGTCGCTGATGTCGATGACGCCGGGGGCGCCGAGCGCCTCGGCACGCATGCGCATCGACAGCGTGCCGCTGCCGTCGTCCAGTTCGATCACGCCGAGCTCCAGCTCCGGCGGCTCACCGGGGAGCAGGCGGTCGCGCAGGATCTCGTAGCTGACCTCGTACAGCTCGCCGGGGACGCTGCGTCCACCGGACGCCACCGGGTGCAGGCCCGGGAACTCGTCGCGGACGGAGTAGAAGCGGTAGCGGGGCGCGGTGGACGCGGGGCCCAGGAACACGGCCTCGCTCAGCGCGGGGCTGAGGCTGCCCCCCGACATCGCCTGGCCGTTCACGAACATGCGCAGCGGTTCCACTGCCTGTTCTCCCTTCTGCGGATGCGGGACGTAAGCCTTCGGAGGGGTCACGGCGCCGCCCGGTTCCCCCGGGCCCGGGCGCGTTCGGCGACGGGGTCCGGGATGGGGACGGCGTCCAGGAGCGCGCGGGTGTAGGGGTGGCGGGGTGAGCCGAAGATCTCACTCCGCGTGCCGATCTCGACCAGCGCGCCGTGCTCCATCACGGCCACCCGGTCGCACAGGTAGTGCACGACCGCCAGGTCGTGCGCGATGAACAGGATCGACAGGCCCAGACGCTCCCTGAGATCGCGGAACAGGTTGAGCACCTGGGCCTGCACGGAGACGTCCAGCGACGAGACGGGTTCGTCGCAGATCAGGAGCCGGGGGCCGACCGCGATCGCGCGCGCGATGGCGATGCGCTGCCGTTGCCCTCCGGAGAACGAGCGGGGGTGGCGGTCCAGATGCGCGGCCGACATGCCGACGGTCTCCAGCAGTTCGACGACGCGGTCGCGCCGCCGCCGCCGGTCCCGCTCCAGCCCGTGCACGAGGAGGGGCTCCCCGACGAGTGCCTCGACGGTCATGCGGGGGTTCAGCGACGAGTACGGGTCCTGGAACACCATCTGCATGTCCCGGCGCAGGTCGCGAAGCTCCCGCCGCCCCGCCCCCGGCACGTCGCGACCGGCGAGCAGCACCCGCCCGGAGTCGGGCCGCACCAGCCGGGCGACGCACCGCGCCGTGGTGGACTTGCCGGAACCGGACTCGCCGACGAGTCCCAGCACCTCGCCCGGAGCCAGGTCGAACGAGACCTCGTCGACGACGCGCCGCCCGCCGAAGCTCTTGACCAGCTTCTCGACCACGAGCAGCGGCGCGGCGGAGCCGTTCGGGTCGTGTGGCGAACGCGTCATCGTCCGTCCTCCCTCCGGTGTGCGCCGTCGGCCGGAGCGCCGGAGGCGTCGACGACGGCGAGGGGGCGCGCCGGGTCGTCGCCGATGCGGGGCACGGCGGCGAGCAGGGCGCGGGTGTAGGGGTGGCGAGGGCGGGCGTAGATGTCGTCGACGGGTCCCGTCTCGACCGCCTCCCCGTGGCGCATCACCACGACCCGGTCGGCGAACCCGGCCACGATGCCCAGATCGTGGGTGATCAGCAGCACCGACATGCCGCGCTCGTCGGCCAGCTCCCTGAGCAGTGCCAGCACCTGTGCCTGGACGCGCACGTCGAGCGCCGTGGTGGGCTCGTCGGCGATGAGCAACTCGGGTTCGGCGATGACGGCGATGGCGATCACCACACGCTGCCGCATGCCTCCGGAGAACTCGTGCGGGTAGTCGTCGAAGCGGCGCTCCGCGTCCCGCACGCCGAGCCGCGACAGCAGGTCGACGCCGCGCCGCCGGGCGACCCGCTTGGACACGCCCCGGATGACCAGCGGCTGGATGATCTGCCAGCCGATGGTCATGACCGGATTGAGCGCGGCCAGCGGATCCTGGAAGACGAGGCCGACCCGGGCGCCGCGCACCTGGCGCATCCGGCGAGGCGGCAGGGTGAGCAGGTCGGTGCCGTCCAGTTCGATCCGTCCGGAGAGCCGCGCGTCCGCGTCGAGCCGCAGGACGGACCGGGCGGTGACCGACTTGCCCGATCCTGACTCGCCCACGAGGGCGACCTTCTCCCGCCGCGCCACGTCGAGGTCGACCCCGTGCACCACTTCGACCGGCCCGTCAGGGGCGGGGAAGCTCACCCGCAGGTCGCGTATGGCCAGCAACGGAGTGTCCAGGGCGGCCTTGGCGTGCTTCATCGGGCCTTCCCTTCACGGATCGTCGGGTCGTTGCGCACGCGGAGCCAGTCGCCGACCAGGTTGAACGCGATCGCGGTGATCATGATCGCGAGACCGGGGAAGACGACGGCCCACCAGCCGTTGGTCAGGTTGTTGGCGGCGGCCGCGATCATCGCGCCCCACTCGGCGGACGGCACCTGCGCGCCCACGCCGACGAAGGACAGGCCGGAGATGACCAGCATCACCGCGGCGACGTCCAGCGTCGTCTGCACGTACAGGGTGTCGAGCGCGTTCGGCAGGATGTGGCGGAACACCAGGCGGGCCCGGGTGACCCCGATCATGCGGGCGGCGTCCACATATTCGGCGTCTCGCACCTCCCGCACCAGCGTGCGGACAAGGCGTGCGTAGCCCGGCCACCACGTCGCGGCCAGGGCGATCACCGCCGAGTCGAGTCCCTGGCCCAGCGCGGCGGCCAGGCCGAGCGCCAGGATGATCGCGGGCAGGGACAGGCCGATGTCGCAGATGCGCATGAGCACCTCGTCGACTACCCGGCCCCCGAGCGCGGCGACCGTGCCCACCAGAGTCCCGATCAACGTCGCGGCGATGATCACCACTACGGTGGCGAGCAGCGTCACCCGGGCGCCGTACAGCACGCGGCTCAGGATGTCGCGGCCGTTGGCGTCGGTGCCGAACCAGTGCTCCGCGGAGGGAGCCCGGAGCGCGCTGCCGAGATCGACGGCGTAGGGGTCGTGCGGCGCCAGCAGCGGCCCGACGACGGCGATCACCACCATCAGCGCCGCGACGGCGATCGCCACACGCTCCAGCACCGGTGAGCGCGGTGCGCGGCGCGCGGCGCGGGTCCACCGTCCTCCGGAGAGGCGGGCGGCGACGCCCGCGGGCGCTTCGCTGTATGCCATGTTCTGCCCGTTCTGCCCGCTCATGGGGTGCCTCCCACAGTCGCGACGGGCTCGGCGCCGGCGACGGGGCCCGGGCCGGCGGGCGCGGATCCCCCGCCGGTCTGCCGGAGCCGCGGGTTGAGCCAGAGCTGGACGAGATCGACCGCGATGTTCGCCGCCACGAACACCACGCCGATCACCAGGACGGTGCCGATCACCGCGTACAGGTCGTTCTGCAGCACGGCGTTGACCGCGTACGCCCCGACGCCGGTGCGCCCGAAGATCGACTCGACCAGCACCGTGGAGCCCAGCATCCAGCCGAGCTGCATGCCGAGGATGGTGCTGGCCGGCACCAGCGCGTTGCGCAGCCCGTGCCGCACCACGACCCGGAACTCCGACGCGCCGGTGGCCCGGGCCAGCGTGATGTAGTCGGAGTCGAGCGCCCCGATCATCGAGGAGCGCACCGTGCGCGCGACCACGGCGATGAACGACGCGGCCAGTGTCACCGCGGGCAGCACCAGATGGGCCACCGCGTCGCCGAACGCCGGGAGATCGCCGCCGAGCAGGGCGTCGACCGTGGTCATCCCGGTGATCTCGGAGACCTCCCGGCCGAAGGCGAGCTGGCCGGTCAGGGGCAGCAGCCGCAGCCGTGCCGACAGCACGAGCTGGAGCATGAGGCCCAGCCAGAAGACCGGCACGGCGGCGCCCAGCATGGCGACGACGCGGGCCGCGAGATCGGCCGCCCGGCCGCGCCGGTAGGCGGCGTAGACGCCCAGCGGCACGGCCACGACGATGTTGATCGACATGGCGGCGAGCACCAGCTCCACCGACGACGGCAGGACCGCTGCGATGTCGTCGGTCACGGGACGCTGTGTGAACACCGAGGTGCCCAGGTCGCCGTGCAGCAGCCGGCCGATGTATCCGAGGAACTGGTCCCACAGCGGCCGGTCCAGCCCGAGCCGGACCCGGACCGCGGCCACCTGCTCGACGGTGGCGTTGCGCCCGGCCGCGGCGCGGGCGGGGTCGCCCGGCAGGACCTGCGTCATCAGGAACGTGACGACGGCCAGCCCGGCCAGCACCACGACGCTGGTGACGAGTCGTCTCAGCAGGAAACGGGCCACGTGGGCACCTCCCCTCTACGGTGATCCGCCGGCTCCGCCGGGTCAGCCGACCTTGATGCGGTAGACGTCCACGGTCTGGTGGTGCGAGGGGTCGTACCGGAAGCCGGTGACGCCCTTGCGGTAGACCGCGACGGTCTGCGGATTGGACAGGTTGATCGACGCGTAGTCGTCGGCGATGATGTGCTGCGCCTGCTTGTACAGCTCGCAGCGCTGACCCTCGTCGGTGAGCCGCTGCGCCTTCTCCACCAGTTCGTCGACCTTCGGGTTGTCGTAGCCCCCGTTGTTCTGACCCTTGTTGATGAACCTGGAGTCGAACATCAGGTACAGCACCGAGTCGGGGTCGGGGTACGGCGGGAAGGCGTAGATCATGCCGAGATCCGGCGTGGTCTTGTTGCTCTTCAGCATGTCCACGTACTGCGGGTAGGAGACCGCCTCGAGCTTCAGGTTCACGCCGATCTTGGAAAGCTCCGACTGCAGCAGCGTCGCCGCCTGCTCCATCTCCGCGGTGGCCTTGAGATAGGTCATGGTGAGCGACACGTTGCTCAGCCCCGCCCCGGCCAGGATGCTCCTGGCCTTGTCCAGGTCGTGACCGGGCTGGGTGACGGTGGAGTCGAAGCAGCTCATCGCGCTGGGCAGCACGCCGACGGCCTTCTTGCCCGCGCCCTTGAGGATGGCGGACACATGCTGGTCGTAGTCATAGGCGTAGGAGAGGGCCTCGCGCAGCGCCTTGTTCGCCACCGGCGAGTCCTTCATCTTGAAGAACACGTAGAGCTGCACGTTGGTGTCGGCCTTGTCGACCGTGAAGTTCGGGTCGCTCTCCATCGACGCCCAGTCGTTGGGGTCGATGTCCATCGCGATGTCGATGTCACCGCTGGTCAGGGCGCTCTTCTGCGTGGCCGCCTGGGCGAGGTAGCGGAACACCAGGTCCTTGGCCTGGGTGGTGAAGCCGCCCCAGTAGGCGTCGTGGCGGGTGAACCTGGCCTCCTGGTTGGGGCTGTAGGAGACCAGCTTGTACGGCCCCGATCCGGCGTCGTTGTTCGCCAGCCACTGCTGGCCGTCGTCGGAGCCGGCGTTGGCCTGGACCAGCGTGGAGTTGAGCAGGTAGACGCGGGTGAGTGCGGCCATGAACGGCGCGTACGCCTGCTTCAGCTTGATCGTCAGGTGGGTGTCGTCGGTGACGGTCGTGCTGTCGTAAGCCGTCACCAGCGACGCCACGCCGATGCCGAGCTTCTTGGCGCGGTCCAGGGTGAACTGCACGTCGGCGCTGGTCAGCTTGCTTCCGTCATGGAAGGTGATGTCGTCGCGCAGCGTCACGTCGATGGCGGTGCCGTCGCCGGAGACCTTCCACTCCTTGGCGGCGACCCCGGTGAGCCGGTTGTCGTCGTCGTACTTCACCAGGGTGTCGTAGGCGGGCCGGACGACCTCGTCGACGGTCGAGTTGTCGGCCTGGACCGGGTCGAAGGTGGCGGGCGGCTCGTTCTCGGCGATGACCAGCGTCTGCGCGCGGGCGGACGGAGCGCCGGAGGCGCCCGGCCCGCCGTCGGCGCCGCCGCCGCACGCCGCGAGGGCGAGCGCCCCCGCCAGTGCGACGGAGATCAGCCGCAGCGGACGAGCCGGGTTTCGAAACGGGCGGGCCTTCGGCCCGGAAACGGGGGGATGGGTGAGGTTCACGGGTCTTCTACCCTTCTTTCGTACGCCTGGAGACCTCGGTGGCGCGGGCGGTCCGGGCCGGGGTCGGCCGCCAGTCGCCCGGCCCGTTGACGATCACGCCGTACAGCCGTTCGGCGCTCTCGGCGGTGACGTAGCCGTCCAGCACATCGGCGACCACCGCCGCCGGGTCGCGGTCGAGCGGGTTGCCGTAGCCGCCCCCGCCGGCCGTGCGGTTGATGAAGCGGTCGCCCGCTTTCATGGCCGCGCGATACATGCCGACTCGCTTGGCCCGGTCGGTGCCCGGCCATAGCACCATCTCGCTCGGCTCGGGCTCGTGGCCGCCGTCCAGCGCCCACGGCCGGGTCTTGCTCTTCTTCTTCATCGACAGGACCTCGCCGTCGGCGAGGTAGCGGACCTGCCGCAGCACGCCCACGCCGCCCCGGAACTTCCCGGCGCCGCCGGAGTCGGGGATGAGCTCCAGCCGCTCGTGGAAGATCGTCGACTTGTGCTCGAGCACCTCGATCGGGGTGTTGCGCACCACGCTCTGGGACGGGTGCTGCTGGGCGTTGGCTCCGTCGTGGTCCCGGGTGGCGCCCCAGCCGATGCCCTCGTTGTTGCTGATCACGAAGTCGCGGCCGGTGCGCGGGTCGTGGCCGAGAGCCATGAACCCGGGCTCGTCACCGCCCGACGACGCCGGAATGGAGGCGATCACCCCGGCAAGCGCCTTGTGCAGCATCTCGAAGGCGACGATCGCGCTCCACTGGGTGAACGTCGCCGACGGGTAGACGGCGTGGAAGAAATTGCCCGGATCGGCTCTGACCTCAAGGTTGCGGAAGTGGCCGGCGTTGGTCGGCTCGTGCGGGCTGGTCAGCTCCTTCAATGTGGCCTTCGCCAGGCTCTCCGTGGAGCCGATCGGAAGGTTGACCGGCCCCAGAACCGCGCCGTCCGACCCGTTGAAGTCGACGATCATGCGGTCGCCGTCGATGGTGACCTTGACCTCCATGCGGATCAGGTCGTCGGTGATGCTGTCGTCGTCGCAGTACTCCACGGCGGTCCAGGTGCCGTCGGGCAGCGCGGCCACGCCCTTGCGGGACACTCGCTCGCCGTGCTCGATGATCTGCCGTACGGCCTGGTCGACGGTGTCCCCGCCGAACTTCTCCCACACCTGCGCGAGCCGGATCTCGCCCGTGCGCAGCGCCGCGAGCTGCGCGTGGAAGTCGCCGATGGTCAGGTCGGGCAGGCGAGAGTTGAACCGGACCAGCTCCAGGATGTCGTGCACGGGCTCGCCCCGGCTCACGATCTTCGTACCGGGGAAGATCAGGCCTTCCTGGTGCATGTCCGTGGAGTCGAGGACGTATCCCGGAGCCTTGGCGCCCAGGTCCATCCAGTGCGCCCGCACCGCGAGGTACGCCGCCGGGCCGTCCTTCCCGTCACGGAAGACCGGGGCGAACAGCATCGCGTCGTAGGAGTGCGCGCCGCTCCAGTAGGGGTAGTTGAGCAGGTAGACGTCGCCGGACGCCATGTTCTCCCGGCCGACGTACTCCACGCCCTTGCGGATCGCGTAGTCGTTCGCGCCGAGGAAGTGCGTGATCCCGGCGGCCTCCGCCATCAGTTCGAGCTCGCCGTTGTAGAGCGAGATGCCGAAGTCCAGCACCTCGTAGATGACCGGGTTGAAGGCCGCGCGGACCAGGGTGCGGCGCATCTGCTCGCCCACCGACACCAGGTAGTTGCGGATCACTTCGACCGTCGCGCCGTCCAGGCGTCCGGTGGTCGTCATCGGTCTTCCTCCTCGGGCGCGGGGGTGGCGGCGGTCACGATGAGCTGGCCGTACGGGTCCACGGCGAGGCGCTGGTCGCCGAAGATCACGGTGGTGGAGGTGCCCTCCTCGACGATGGCCGGGCCGTTCAGGGCGTGCCCGGGGCCGAGCGTCGCCCTGTCGTACACGGGGAAGGCGACGACCTCGCCGCTGGCCACGTCGAAGGCGGGGCGCTCGCCGGACGGGTCCGGCGTCGGCGTCTGCGCGGCCGGCAGCTCCGGCAGGCTCGGTTTGGCGAGCCGGCCCACCGCGCGCAGCCGCAGGGTGAGGATCTGCCCGGTGTCCGGCATGGCGTGGCCGTAGCGGGCCCGGTGCTGCTCGTTGAACCGGGCGAGCACGGTGGCCGCCGTGTCGCCGGGGAGCAGGTCGATGGGGAGCGTGTGCTCCTGGCCGTTGTAGCGGACGTCGAGCCGCCGCACCAGCAGCCGGTCCTCCGGCTTGACGCCCTGTGCGGACAGCACCTCGTCGCCCTGGGTCTCCAGCTCCGCGAACGCCGGCTCCAGCTCGCCCAGTGTCTCGTCCGTCAGCGGCCGCAGCACGGTGGTGGCGAACTCGTACTCCAGATCCGACATGAGCATTCCGAAGGCCGAGAACGCCGCCGGCACCTGTGGCACGATCACCTCGGCGATGCCCATCTCCCGGGCCAGCATCGGGCCGATCAGCGGCCCGGCGCCGCCGAAGGCGAGCAGCGCGAACTCGCGCGGGTCCAGCGCGCGCTCGACGGTGATCTCGCGGAGCGCGCCCACCGTGCGCGCCAGCAGCACCCGGAAGACGCTGGCCGCCGCCTCGGTCACGGTCACGCCGAGCGGCGCGGCCAGCTTCGTGGCGATCGCGTCGCGCGCGGCGTCGGCGTCGATCCGCATGTCCCCGCCGAGGAACGCCTCCGGGGCCAGGTAGCCGAGGGTCAGCGCGGCGTCGGTGAGGGTCGGCTCGGTGCCGCCCGCGCCGTACGCCACGGGGCCCGGCACCGCGCCCGCGCTGTGGGGGCCCACCTTGAGCAGGCCCTCGTCGATCCAGGCGATGGACCCACCGCCCGCGCCCACCGTGCGGATGTCGAAGATGGGGATGAGCAGCGGGAACCCGTCGATGGACGCCTCGTGGACCTCGCCCGGCGTGCCGTTCTCGATCACGCAGCAGTCGACGCTCGTGCCGCCCACGTCGAACGAGATGAGTTTCCTGCCGTTCAGCTCGCGGGACAGATAGGACGCGCCGACGACGCCCCCGGCCGGGCCGGACAGCACCGTCATGAGCGGCGCCCGGCGGGCCAGCTCCGCGGTCATCGCGCCGCCGCCCGACCGCATGATGTGCAGCGGACGGGTCAGCCCGGCCGCCTCGAGCCGCGTCTCCAGAGTGCCGATGTAGTCGCTGAGCACCGGACGGATGTAGGCGTCCAGGGTGACCGTGCTGGTCCGTTCGTACTCGCGGTACTCGCGGGTGATGTCGGTGGACACCGACACCGACACGTCCGGATACGCCTCCCGGAGGATCCGGGCGGTTCGCCGCTCGTGCTCGGGGTTGGCGTAGGAGTGCAGGTAGCACACGGCGATCGACCGCAGGCCCTGCTCCTCGACCAGGATCCGGCCCGCCTCGCGCACCGCGTCCTCGTCCAGGTCCTCGACGACCTGGCCCTGCGCGTCGATCCTGCCGGGGACGCCGAGACGGCGGCGACGCGGGACGAGCGGCGGCGGCGGAGCGTAGGAGAAGTCGTACATGGAATGCCCGGGCACGTTGGCGCGGGCGATCTCCAGCAGGTCGCGGAAGCCCTCGTTGGTGATGATCCCGACATCCGCGCCGCGGCGCTGCAGGATCGCGTTCAGACCCAGCGTGGTGCCGTGCACGAACGCCTCGACCTCGGTGAGCGCCGCGCCGGGGGCGTCGTCGCCGGCGGGCATCAGGCCGCCCACGGCGTCGAGCACGCCCCGGGCCGGGGCGTCGGGGGTAGTGGGGGCCTTGTGCAGCCGTAGCGTGCCGTTCGCCTCGTCGAAGGCGAGCGCGTCGACGAACGTGCCGCCGATGTCCACGGCGAGCCGAACACGGCCGGCGGGGGAACTCATGCCTGACTCCTTCTGTCCAGGGGAACGTGGCTGGGGCGCCGGTCGCGACGCCGGGGGTTCATGAGGCGCCGCCGGTCGTGCCGTCGTCTGGGCCGGCCGCCGGCAGGTCGTCGCGGACGACGCGTCCGGCCTGCATGACCAGCGGGATCCGGCGCAGCGCGGAGACATCGGCCAGCGGGTCGGCCTCCGTGACGATGAGGTCGGCGACGTGGCCCTCCTCGACCGCTCCCACCTCGCCCGCCAGGCCGACCAGGCGGGCCGCGTCGAGGGTCCCCGACCGCACGGCCTGGGCCGGGGACAGCCCGGCCTCGGCCAGGAACTCCATCTCCCGTACGGCCACCACCGTGTCCTCGATGGGCTCGCCCGGCGGGTAGTCGGTCCCGGCCAGGAAGGTGATCCCCGGAGCCTCCGGGTCCGCCGGATCGGCCACGCCCGCCGCGATCGCCCGGCGGATGCTGGCGAGGTGGCCGGGCCCGGTCTCCATCGCCTTCTCGATCTGCCAGGGGGTGAACTCGTGCTCGGCCATCCAGTCGGGGCAGCGGGTGACGCACAGCGTCGGCGTCAGGAACACCCGCCGCGCCGCCATCTCCTTGGCCGTTGCGTCGTCGAGGTCGTAGGCGTGCTCATAGCTGCGCACTCCGGCCGCCATCGCCTCCCTGATGGCGGCCCCGGCCCCCGCGTGCGCGACCACGTACGTGCCGTGCTCGTCGGCGGCCCGCACCACGGCGCGCATCTCCTCCACCGTCATCTGCGCGCCCGCGAACGATTCGCCCTGATGGGCGATGCCGCCGGTAATGAAGATCTTGATGTGGTCGGCTCCGGCGTCCAGTTCCTCCCGCGCGGCCCGGAGGAAGGCGTCGTGCCCGTCGGCGTAAGAACAACCGCCGCCCTTGCCGTGACCACCCGTGGTGGAGATCGCCCGGCCCGCACCGACGATACGCGGCGCGTCCACCCAGCCCTCCCGGGCCGCCGTACGGACCAGCAGGTCGGCCCGCGACTGCTCGTGCACGCAGCGGATGGTGGTGACACCCGCCCACAGCGCGTCCTGGGCGCGGGACAGCGCCCGGAGGGCGGTCAGCCCGGGGTTTTCGGCCTCGTCGTTGGCCGAGAAGGGATAGACGACCGACAGATGGGTGTGCACGGAGATCAGGCCCGGCATCAGATAGCGGCCGTTCAGCGCGATCTCCGTGGCGCCGGGCGGCGGCGCCTCGGCGGTGATCCGCTCGATCCGGCCCTCGGTGACCGCCACGTTCGTGTCGCGCCGCACCCGGCCGTTCCGCACGTCCACGACGTGCCCGCCGGTCAGCCACACGGTGCCGGAAGCGGGCCGCCCCTTGGTCTGGCCGGCCGTCGCCGCGACCAGGTTTCTCCTCGGAAGCGTTGTCAGCACTGGGTGTTCCTCTCTTCCTGGTGGTCGGCCTGGTGGTCGGCCTGGTGGTCGGCGTGGTCCATGAGACGGCCGGGACCGAGGTCGGCGATGTCCACAGGTGGTGGCTTGCTCTCCGCGAGACAACGGAGCGTCTCCCCCCACAGGGGGGCGAAGGTGAAGGCATAGGTCCCGCCGGCGACGAGAAAACCGGGCAGCCCGGGAACTTCGCCGATCAGCGGCATCTCGTCGGGTGTGGCCGCGAGCGGCCCGGCCCACATGCGGAGCAACCGCAGGTCCGCGAGGAACGGCAGCACCCGCGCGGCGAGCCGGACGTTGCCGTGCAGGCTGGCCAGGCTCGGCAGGCTCCGGCCCTCCAGGTCGAGAGTCCGGGCGGGCCAGCCGCCGCCGATGAGCAGGTTACCCGCCGCCACCTGTTTGACCGACAGGCCCTCACCGATGTGTTGCACCAGGTGAGGCAGGATGGGCGGCAGCCGCACCGTGGAGTGCATCTGGATCGCGACCGGCGACATCCGCAGCGCGGCCCCGGCCATGGCGGCCACCCGGCCCAGCCAGGGCCCGGCGGTGTCGACGACCACCGGGGTGTCCACGACAAGCCCGCCGTCCCGCCCCGCGGTGACCCGCCAGCCCTCGCGGTGGCGGTCGATGCGCCGGACGGGGGAGTACGGATGCGTCCGCGCGCCGCTCCGCGCGGCGGAGGAGAGGTAGGCCGGGGTCACCTTCAGCGGGTTGGCGTAGCCGTCGAGAGCGCACCAGGTGGCGGCGATCACGGTGGGGCCGAGCTGGGGGAGCGCTGCCCTCGCGGCGTCGCCGTCGAGGACCTCGGTCGGGATGCCCGCGCCGGTCTCCCACGCGTGCTTCTCGACCAGTTCGGCGTGCTGCCCGGGGGTCTCGGCCACGGTGAAGCCACCGCTGCGGCGCAACTCGACCGAGGCGCCCAGCTCCTCCTCCAGCGTTTCCCATCGCTCGCTCGCGGCTCGCTGCAGCGGCAGGAAGCGCGCGTTGTCGAGCGGCACCTCCTGCCCGGGCCGCTGTGAGTGCACGGCCTGGATGTGCAGGTTGCCGGCCGTGGTCCCGGACCCCTCGCGCCCGGGGGCGCCGCGTTCGAGGATCACGACCCGGTGCCCGGCCCGGGCCAGGTGATGAGCCGCGGCGGCGCCGAGCACGCCGGCTCCCACGATCACCGCGTCCGCGGTCAGCACGCCGCTCATGGCCGTTCCTCCTGGGGGGTGGCGGGCCCGAGGGCGTCCGGAGAGGCCCCCGGGGTCGTCTTTGGGGTCGTCTCCGGGGTCGTCTCCGTGGCGAGCAACGCCCTGAGCGGGATCGGCCGGATCGGCGTGCGCGCCGGGAAGACGTTCGCATCGGTGGTCCGGCCGGCGACGGAGCGCACCAGCGCGGCCACGGCCACGCCGCACTCCCGGCCCTGGCACGGGCCCATGCCCGCGCGGGTGCGCGCCTTGACCGCGTTCACATCCACAGGGGCGGGGACTTCGGCCTCCCCGGCCACGGCCCGGATCTCACGCGCGGTCACGGCCTCGCAGCGGCAGATCATCGTGTCGCCGGGGAGCGGGGGGACCAGGGAGGACGTCAGCCGGGCCGGGCTCGGGAAGAGCCGCCCGGTGAGCTCGGTGAAGCGGGCCAGGCCGCGTAGCGCGGCGCCCGCCCGGAGCAGGTCGCGCCGCGCCGGGGGACGGCCCTCCCGGATGAGGATGTCGAAGGCCGCGAGCAGGCCGCGGGCGCGGGCGGTGGGCGCGCCGCCGATGCCGGCGGCCTCTCCGATCACGTAGACGCCGGGTCGCGAGGTTCGCCCGCGCGGGTCCGTGACCGGCGTGGCGTCGCCGGTCACGGCGTCGGTGCGCACGTCGCACCCGAGCATGCGGGCCAGATCGGTCTGGGGACGGAAGCCGTACCCGACGCAGAGCGCGTCGACGAGGAAGGTGCGTGCCGCCGCCGGGTCGCCGACGGCGGCGACCGTGACCGAGGAGACCCTGTCGGTCCCCTCGGCGCGGACCACGGAGTGGCCCTGCCAGATCGGCACCCGGGCGCGGGCCAGTCGCGTGACGTACCCGGCCAGCTCGCGCAGGCGTGCCGGGTGACGCAGCGCGCCGAGCGCCGCGGGCCGGGGCCGGTACGGCGTGCCGGCCTCGGCGACGCCGACGACGGTCACCCCGAGATCGACGAGGGAGCAGGCGACCGGAAGCAGGAACGGGCCCGATCCCGCCACAAGGACCCGCTCACCGATCGGCGTGTGCTCGCTCGCGGCGAGGTGCTGCGCGAAACCGGGGGTGGCGACCCCGGGAAGCTGCCAGCCGGGGAAGGGCAGGACCCGCTCGTAGGCGCCGGTCGCGATGATCAGGTAACGCCCGCGCAGCCGGACGGGACGTCCTTCCCCGTCCACCGCGAGAAGGGTGCGCCCGTCGTCGTCCACGCCCCAGACGGTGTGCCTCGTCCGGCACTCGGCCCCTGCCGCGCGCACCCGTTCGACGAGCGCGCCGCCTTCGGGCCGGTGGTCTCCCCACCGCTCGGCGACCGCGGGCGCGGGCCTGCGGTAGTACTGCCCGCCGAGCTCGGGCTGCTCGTCGACGAGGGTCACGGTGAGCCCGGCCGCCGCGAGCCGCTCGGCCGCGCTGAGCCCGGCCGGCCCGCCGCCCACGATCAGGACGTCCCTGGTCACCGTCTCGGGGGCGCCGGATGGCTCGTTCCAATGATCAGCGGTCACCGTCGTCGCCTCCGCCGGTGCCGACCCGCATACCGGGACGCACCCGGGTCAGGCAGGCACGCACTCCCGCCCGGTCGTCGATCGTCACCTCGCACTCCAGGCACACCCCCATCCCGCAGAAGGGCCCGCGGGGCTCCCCGCTGACGGGGTTGCGGCGCAGCGTCCAACGGCCGTCGCCGACGAGGGCGGCCGCGACGCTGACGCCGTCCACGACGGTGAGCGGACGCCCGTCCACCGTGATCGTCGCGGTCCGCGGAGGTGTGCCCGTCCCGGTCCGTGTCATCGCCGCGCCTCCGTTCCGTCCTCCGCCTCCAGGGCGCTCACCAGCCCGGACTCCCGCAGCACGGCGCCGATGGCGCTGATCACGTCGTCGTCGGCGATCTCCAGGAGCGGCGGCCGTACGTGCCCGCCGGGCTGGCCGAGGATCGCCATGGCCGCCTTGAGCTGGGAGATCGGCGAGGCGTAGACGCCGCTGTAGTCGGGGTTGATCAGCCGCGAGGAGAGCGCCGCGTACCGGTCGGCCCAGACGCGCGCGGTCTCGCGGTCGCCCTTGCGCACGGCCTCGTAGAAGGGGACGGCGAACGGTGCGCCGATGCCCCCGCCGTCGATGTTGCCGTCGCCGCCGATCTCCATCAGCACGGCGAGGCCGCGCCGGTGCAGGAAGCTGCCGAAGACGCGGACGCGGTCGGCGACGGCCTCGACCGTCCCCAGCATCCGCAGCCAGTCGCCGGTGCTGTCCTTGATGGCCACCACCCGATCGAGATCGGCGAGGCGCTCCGCCAGCCCGGGGTGCGCCGAGATGTCGACGGCGACTCCGCGCGGCCAGTTGTAGACCATGAACGGCAGCTCCGTCGCCGTGCTGACCTCGGCGTAGAAGGCGTGGATCTCGGCCGCTCCGAGGTGCGCGTACGGCGGCGGCGTGGCGAGCACGCCGTCGGCCCCGGCGGCTTCGGCGTGCCGTGCGAGCTCGGCGGCCTCGGCGGCGGTGTAGGCGGTGACCCCGACGACCACGGGGATCCGGCCGGACAGCTCGGACGCCGCGATCTCGGCGACACGCCTGCGCTCCGCGGGGCTCTGGCTGAACCACTCGCCGGTGCTCCCGTTGACCAGCACGCCGTGCACGCCCTGACGGACGTAGAGCCGCAGCAGCGCGCGCAGCGCGTCCTCGTCCAGCTCACCGGAGGAGGTGAAGGGAGTGGGAGCGGCCGGCCAGTAACCGTGCCAGTCGACGTCGTCGCGATCCATGAAACGTCCCCGGTGTGTCCACTCGTGACCCCTGCTGTGGGATCGGTTGCACTACGTTCCATCAAGACTACGGTTTTGGTCAAGACCCGAAATGAGGTTTTAACCCAGAAGGTTTTCTCGGGAAACGTGCGATCGGCGGCGTTCCGGTTTGGCACAATGGTCATCGCATGGGATCGATCCCAGGAACGGAGCACTCTATTGATCACCTTGAAGGACGTCGCGGCCGAGGCCGGGGTGTCCAGGAGCACGGCTTCGCGTGCCTTGAGCGGCAGTCCGCTGATCTCGCCGCAGACGCGGACCGCCGTGGTCGAGGCGGCGCGCAGGCTGGGTTACGAGCCCAACCGGATCGCCAGCGCCCTGCGGTCGAAGCAGTCGCACCTCATCGGCATCGTCCTCAACAACCTGATCAACGCTTCGTTCCACACGATCGTCGAGGTGGTGCAGCGCCGGGCGGCCACGGAGGGTTACCAGGTGATGCTGTGCATCACCGACAGCGACGCCGGGCGCGAGGAGTCGTTCCTGCGCGTGCTCGCCTCCCACGGCGTCGACGGACTCATCGTGATCGGCACGGGCAAGAACGCCGCCACGTCCAACACCCTGCTGTCGAACGGGGTGGGGGTGGTGAACGTCATCCGCGCGGCCGCCGACAGCGCGGCCCCGTCAGTGCTCGCCTCCGATAGGGAGGGCGCGTACGAGGCCACGCGCCACCTGCTCGACCTCGGCCACGAACGCATCGGCTTCATCGGCGGCGTGCTCACGACCAACTCCGGACGGGAACGGTTCGCCGGCTATGAGCAGGCGCTTGTCGAGCGGGGGATCGCGGTCGACGAGGGGCTCGTCGAGCGAGGCCCGTTCGACCCGGGCTTCGGCACCGAGGCGGTCGTCCGGTTGCTGGATCGCGAGCCTCGGATGACGGCGCTGTTCGCGGCGAACCACGAGGCGGTGTTCGGCGTCCTCCCGGCGCTGGTCAACGCCGGGGTTCGCCTTCCCGACGACCTGTCGCTGATCTGTCACGAGGACATGCCCTGGCTGCGCTGCTGGCAGCCGGCGATCACGGTGGTCGACAACGGCGCCCGGGAGCTCGGTGAGCTCGCCATGGACCTGTTGCTGCAGCAGATCGAGCGCGGCGACGGCCCGGCGTCGGATTCCGCGAACGGACGCGCGGGCCGCACCTACCGCGTCGGGGCCCAGCTCGTCAGGCGGGAGTCGTGCGCCCCCGTCGTCTCGTGAGCTCAGGCGTCTCGTGGGCTCAGGCGTCTCGTGGGCTCAGGCGTCTCGTGGGCTCAGGCGTCTCGTGGGCTCAGGCGTCTTGTGGGCTCAGGCGGACTCGCGGACGACGAGCTCGGTGGGGAGGATCACCGGGTCGGCCGGGCCGCCCTTGAACAGGCCGAGCAGCAGCCGGACCATCGCGGCGGCCTGTTCGATGACCGGCTGCCTGATCGTGGTCAGCGGGGGCTCGGTGTAGCGGGCCGCCTCGATGTCGTCGAACCCGACCACGGCCACGTCGTCGGGCACCCGGCGGCCCGCCTGGCGCAGGGTCTGCAGCGCCCCGATGGCCATGAGGTCGTTGGCGACGAAGACGGCGTCGAGGTCCGGGTCGTCCTGCAGCAGGTGGCGCATGGCGACGGCGCCGGACTCACGGGTGAAGTCGCCGACGGCGACGATCGACCGCCGGTCGGACTCGCGCAGCGCGTCGCGATAACCCTTGAGCCGGTCCTGACCGCCGATCATGTCCTGCGGCCCGGCGATCGTGGCGATGCGCCGCCGTCCGCCGTCCAGCAGGTGGCGCACCGCCTTCTCCGCGCCGCCCACGTTGTCGTTGTCCACGTACGGCAGGGGCACCGGCACGGGCGGCCTGCCGTACGAGACGACGGGGACGCCCATCCGCGCGACGGCCGAGGGCAGCGGGTCGGCGCCGTGCATCGAGATCAGCATGACCCCGTCGACGTGGCCGCTGGCGATGTAGCGCTCGATCCTCGCGTGGCTCTGGGCCGAGCCGCCGAGCATGAGCACGACCTGCTTGTCGGCGGCCTCGAGCTCCACGCTGGCCGAGCGGATGACCGTGGAGAACATCGGGTCCTCCGAGAAGACCCTGGTCGGCGGCTCCGACACGACCAGCGCGATCGAGTCGGTCCGCTGGGTGACGAGGCTGCGCGCCGCCGAGTTGGGGACGTATCCCAGCTCGTCGACGGCGCGCATCACCGCATCCCTGATCTGCGGTGTCACCGTCATCTGCCCGTTGACGACCCGGGAGACGGTGGCGCGGGACACTCCCGCCCGCGCCGCTACCGCCTCCAGAGTGGGTCGTTTCATGCAGTCCCCCTTCGCCGTGCCCGGCGAGTCACGCCGCGCCGCGCGCGGTCCGGGGGCCGCTCACGACGGGCAGTGGTCGTCAGGCACTCCCCAGCCCGTTGCGTTCGATGACGTCTCGATACCACAGCGCGCTGTCCTTGGGAACGCGTCGCTGGGTCTCGAAGTCGATGTACACGATGCCGAACCTCTTGTGATAGCCGTAGGCCCACTCGAAGTTGTCCAGGAGCGACCATACGAGATAACCCCTCAGGTCCGCACCGGCGGAGATCGCGGCGTGTGCCGCCCGCAGGTGGCCGTCGAGGTAGCCGATCCGGTCGTCGTCGTGCACCTCGTCACCCGTGAGGTGGTCGTCGAAGGCCGCGCCGTTCTCCGTGACGAGCAGCCCGACCTCGGGATAGTCGCGCGACAGCCGTACGAGCAGGGTGTTGAGGCCGGACGGCTCGATGGGCCAGTCCATCGCGGTCGTCGGGCCGGTCGGCGGCTCGAACCGGATGCCCTCGGTGCCGGGGAAGGCGGGGTTCGCCGGCTCGCCGGGCGCGGCCGACACGAAGGACGGGTTGTAGTAGTTGATGCCGAGCAGGTCGATCGGCTGGTGGACGACGGCCAGGTCGCCGTCCCGGATGTGGCCGAGGCCGCCGTGGCGGGCGGCGATCTCCAGCACCTCCTCCGGGTAGCGCCCCCGCAGCGCCGGGTCGAGGAACTGCCGGTTCAGCAGCGCGTCCACGAATGCGGCCTCCTCGTGGCCGTCCGTCTGGATCACGGGAGAGAGGTTGAGGGTGAGCGCGATCTCGGCGGCCCCGGCCGCGCGCAGGGCCCGCGCCGCCAGGCCGTGAGCGGGCAGCAGGTGGTGTGCGGCGCGGAACGCGGCGGCCGGGTCGCGCCTGCCTGGGGCGTGGACGCCGGAGCAGTAACCGAGGAAGGCGGCCACCCACGGCTCGTTCAGCGTCGTCCAGGTGCGGACGCGGTCGCCGAGCCGCTCGTGCACGACGGCGGCGAAGTCGGCGAAGCGCTGCGCCGTGTCCCGCGTTGCCCAGCCGCCGGCGTCCTCCAGCGCCTGCGGCAAATCCCAGTGATACAGCGTCGGGTACGGCCTGATGCCGTGGGCGAGCAGCTCGTCCACGAGGCGGTCGTAGAAGCCGAGACCCGCGGCGTTGACCTGCCCCGCCCCGGTGGGCAGGACGCGCGGCCAGGCCACCGAGAACCGGTAGGCCGCCAGGCCCAGACCGGCCATGAGCCGTACGTCCTCGGCATAGCGGTGATAGTGGTCGCAGGCGACGTCGCCGGTGTGGCCGTCGGCGACGTTGCCCGGGACCCTGGAGAAGGTGTCCCAGATCGAGGGGCCCCTGCCGTCCTCGGCGGCGGCGCCCTCGATCTGGTAGGCCGCGGTGGCGGCGCCCCAGACGAAGCCGTCAGGGAAGATCATCGTCGACGATCCGGTCCCCCGAGTGGCCGTGGTCGTCGCCGTCATCCCTTCACAGCTCCCTGCATGATCCCTCCGATGATCTGTTTGCCGAGCAGGACGAAGACGAGCACCAGCGGCAGGGTCGCCACCGCCGTGCCCGTGAGGCCGAGCGTGAAGTCGCGCACGTAGCCGCTGGCGAGCTGCGACAGCGCCACCTGCACGGTCGGATTGTCGGGTGTGAGCACCACCAGCGGCCAGAAGTAGTCGTTCCACGCCGTCATGAACGTGAGCATGCCGAGCACCGCCGCGGCCGGCCGGGCGGCCGGGATCACGACGTGCCAGAACAGCCGGGCCGTGCTGCACCCGTCGATACGGCCCGCCTCCAGCAACTCGGTCGGCAGCGCGCGGCTCAGATACTGCGTCATGAAGAACACGCCGAACGCGTTGACCAGCGCGGGGACGATCACGGCGTACATCGTGCCGGTCCACTCCAGCTTGATCATCAGCATGTAGAGCGGGATGATGCCGAGCTGCGCCGGGACCATCATCGTCACGACCGTCATCAGCAGCAGCATGTTGCGGCCGCGGAAGCGCAGCTTGGCGAACGCGAAGCCGGCCAGGGTCGAGAAGAACATCACCGACACGGTGATCGTCCCCGCGACGACGAACGAGTTGAGCAGCGCCAGCGCGAACGGCGCGGTGTCGAAGACCCGCCGCACGTTGGCGAAGAAGTTGCCGCCCGGCAGCAGCGGCGGCGGCACCTCGGCCAGCGCCGCGTTGTCGTGCGAGGCGACGACCACGCTCCAGTAGACGGGGAACGCCGAGAAGAACGCCACCGCCACCAGGGTCAGATAGGTGAGCGGACGAGCGCGCAGCGACCTAAGCATCGAGTCCTCCACGCATGCGCCGTACGACGAGATAGTTGACGCCCACGACCACGACCACGAGCAGGAACATCACCCAGGCCGCCGCCGAGGCGTAGCCGAACTCGAAGCTGCGGAAGCCCTTCTCGTACAGGTAGAGGGCCAGGGTCTGGAACTGGCGGTCGGTGCCGCCCGTGACCGCCGCGCCGTTGCTGACCTGCGCGCCGAACAGCAGCGGCTCGGCGATGATCTGCATCGACCCGATCGTGGTGACGATGACCGTGAAGACGACGGTCGGCCGGATCATCGGGAGCGTGATGCCCCACAGCTGCCTGAGGCTGGACGCGCCGTCGAGGGTCGCCGCCTCGTAGATCTCCCTGGGCACGGCCTGCATGGCGGCGAGGTAGATGAGCGCGTTGTAGCCGGTCCACCGCCACATGATCATGACGGCGATGGCGACGTGCGAGGAGGCCACGCCCGCCTGCCAGTCGATCCGGCCGGCCCCGAGCCAGTCGAGCACCATGTTGACCAGCCCGAAGTCGCGCCCGAAGAGCTGGCTGAAGATGACGACCACGGCCACGACGCTGGTCACGTTGGGCAGCAGGAGCGTGATGCGAAACAGCGTCTGTGCCCGCAGCGGCCGGTTCAGCAGGTGCGCCAGCACGAGCGCGAGCAGCAGCTGGGGCACGGCGGACAGCACGCCGATCGACAGCGTGTTGAACGCCGCGTTCCAGAAGTAGCCGTCGGCGAACAGCGCCGCGTAGTTGTCCAGGCCGACGAAGGGGTTGTCGCTGCTCAGCAGGTTCCAGTCGTGCAGCGACACCCAGGCCGTGTAGACGAGCGGGAAGACGCCGAAGGCCGCGAAGAGCAGGAAGAACGGCGCGACGTACGCGTACGGCGAGACGTGCAGATCGAGCCGGTGCAGCGTGGAGCCCCGGCCCGACGCCGCTCGCGCGCGCGCCGGGGCGGGCGAGGCGGCCGGTGGGCCGCCGGGGGAGGGCGCCGCGGTCCGCAGGGACCCGCCCGGGGGTGATGCCATGGGAGATCCTCCTCTGGACGGGGCCCCGGCGCCGACAACCCGAGCGGATCGGATCGCCTGAGCCGATCGCCGGTCGCTGAGCCGGTCGCTGATCCGGTCGACTGGGGCCCCGCCTGCGACGGACTACTTGATGCCTTCCACGTCCTTGAGGACCTGGGCCCACGCCTCGTCGGGCGACTGCTTGCCCTGCTCGACCCGGCCGATGCCGTTGCCGATGGCCGTACGCACGTCGCCCTCGCGGGGGCCGAGGTGCTGCGGCTTGAGGTTCTTCGCGGCGTCGGAGTAGATCCTGCCGACGGGGGCGTCGTTGAAGAAGTCCTTCGTGAAGTTCTGGATGTCCGGCTGGTCGTACAGCGACGGGATCGACGGGAAGTTGCCGATCGCCTTGAACACCGCGGCCTGGTTCTGCGCCGAGGTCAGGAAGTCGATCAGCTCGGCGGCCTCCTTGGGGTGCTTGCTCTGCTTCGGCACCGTGAGATGGGAGCCGCCCGAGTTGCCCGCGCCGCCGGGCACGGTGGCGATGTCCCACTTGCCGGCCGCGTTCTTGGCCTGGTCCTGGATGTACGCCGTCATCCAGGCGGGGCAGATCACGGTCGCGAACGAGCCCTTGGCGAAGCCGGTGTTCCACTCCGGCGTGAACGCGCCGATCTCGGCGGACAGGCCGGCGTCGATCATCTGGACCGACAGGTCCCACGCCTTCTTCACGTCGGGGTTGGTGGCGACGACCACGTTGTCCTGCGCGTCGTACACGCCGACAGGGGCCTGGGCGATGATGGCCCGGAAGATCTCGCCGGGGCCGTCGAAGAACTTCGCGTCCTTGGGCGCCTTGGCGGCGAACTTCCTGCCGGTCTCGATGTACTGCTCCCAGGTGGGCCACAGGGCCGACACCTCGTCGCGCTCGCTCGGCAGCCCGGCCTTCTCGAACAGGTCGGTGCGGTAGCACATGGCCAGGCCGCCGACGTCGGTGCCGAGGCCGACGAGCGCGCCGTTGGGGGCGAGGCCCTGCTGCCACTTCCAGTCGAGATACTCGCCCTGCCGCTTGTCGAGGCCGTATTGCCGCAGGTCGTGGAACTTGTCCGGCTGCGAGGTGAACTGGCTGATGTAGCCCACCTCGATCGCCTCGACGTCGGCGGCGCCCGCGCCGGTGGCCAGGTGCGCGGCGAGGTTCGTGTGGTGGTCGGCGTACGCCGCCTGGCGCTCCTCGATCTCGACGTTCGGGTGAGTCTTCCTGAACTCCTCGTAGAGCGGCTTGAAGCCGAAGTCGCCGAAGAGCCCGACGCTGAGCTTGATCTTCTCCGTGGACTGGCCGCCGCTGGTCGTGGAGCCGGACCCGCCCCCGCCGCACGCCGTGAGCGTGAGCAGGGAGGCGGCGAGCATGGGGGCGACGAACCGGACCATCCGGCGGCCCGCGTGGGGAGTGCCCATGAACCCTCCTTGGGTTCCCGCATTTAATTGATCATGAAGAGAGCGCTCTCGCACAAGATTGGGAGTCGCTCGTGAGGGCGTCAAGGGCTGGATCAGTAACGATTCCCGTTATCTGAGGATGGTGTTACACCTGGTGGAAGCGCTCCCATGGCTATCGGCGCAGGAAGACGGCCGTCCGGTGCCGGGCATGCTCCCCGGGATGGATGAGAAAGCGTTCTCTCGCTTGGGGCGTTGCTGGAGGGATGTCCGTGCGAATCGGCGGGTGTGGCCGCGCGGCTTCAGCCGGCCGGGCGGGTCAGGGTCTCCCGATAGCGCTGCGGGCTCACGCCGTGTTCCCGCTTGAAGGCCGCGCTGAGCGCGAACGCCGTACCGTAGCCGACCCGCCGCGCCACGGCCTCCAGCGTCGCGTCCGTCTCGCGCAGCAGGTCGGCCGCCTGCGCCAGCCGCAGCCCGGTCAGATAGGCCATCGGCGGCTCGCCGACCAGCTTCGCGAACCGCTGCGCCAGCGCGGCGCGGGAGACGCCCGCCCGGCCCGCCAGCTCGGCGACCGTCCAGGGATGCGCCGGGTCGGCGTGCAGCATCCGCAGCGCCGGTCCCACCACCGGGTCGCCGTGCGCCCGATACCACCCCGGCGCCTGGGCGTCCGGCCGGGAGAACCACGTGCGCAGCACGGCGATCAGCAGCAGGTCGAGCAGGCGGTCGAGCACCACCTCCTGGCCCGGCTCGTCCTTGCCGATCTCCTTGCCGAGCAGCGTGACGAGGGAGCCGTCCCACGAGTCGCCGCGCAGCACCAGCAGCGTGGGCAGCGCGGCCAGCAGCCGCCGGGTGACCGCGCCGCGCATCTGGTAGGCGCCGACGAGCAGCACGGCCGACCCGTCCGGGTCGTTGCCCCAGGTGCGCGTGCCCAGGTCCATCTCCCCCGACAGGGCGCGGCCGTCCGGGGTGGTGCACACCTGCCCGGGGTGGATCACCACCTGCGGCGTGGTCGCCGGGTCGTCGGCGACCGTGTAGTGACCGGGGCCGCGTACGACCGCCACGTCGCCGGGCCCCACCCGTACGGACCGGTCGTCGTCGGGCATGATCCACGCCTGGTCGCGCACCATCGCGACCAGGCACAGCGGCGCCTCGTCCTGGATTCGCAGTGACCAGGGCGGGCTCAGGGTCGCCCGCAGCAGGAAGGCTCCCCGCGCCCGGGGGCCGTCGAGGAGATCGGCCAGCGCGTCCATGGCCAGATCGTAGACGGCCGCATATGCGGTCGAGCGTCTCGGCGATGTCGCCGGGAGCGGCCCGCCGGTTGACTGATCGCCATGACTACGACAGCGCACAATCCGCTCATCTCCACCGCCGGTGTCCGCGCCCGGGCCGTGGCGGAGGCGTCATGACATACCTTCTGGCCGCCGTCGCGGCGGGCCTGTCCATGCTGATGACCGCCGGGATGGCGGGCACGTTCTTCGGGTTCTCGGTCGGGGTCATGCCGGGCCTGAACGCCGCGCCGGCCTCCTCGGCGATCGACGCGATGAACGCCGTCAACATCAAGATCCAGAACCCGGTGTTCCTGGCGGCGTTCCTCCTCGCCCCGGTGGCCGCGGCGGGGGCGGGCGGCCTGCTGCTGGCCCCCCCTCGCTCCGGCGCGGCCTGGCCGTTCTTCGCGGCGGCCGCGGTGTACGTCGTCGGCGTGCTCCTGGTCACGGGCGCCGTGAACGTGCCGATGAACAACGCCCTGGCCGCCGCCGCGGCCCACGGCGACCCGGCGGAGGCCGCCGCCCGGATCTGGGCGGACTACTCGGCCCGGTGGACCACGTGGAACACCTGGCGAGCCGTGGCCGGCGGGGTGAGCCTGCTGCTCATGGCCTATGGCGCCCACCGCTGGGGCGGCGGGAGCCTCGACGGTTAACATAACCTAGGTTAATTTGGACGGGTGTACTCCGACATCGTGATCCTCCGAGGGCTGCTCAACACGCCGAAGCACGGCTACGAGATCAAGAAGTACATCGAACGCGTCACCGGCGGCCTGCTCAACAACAACACGCTCTATCCCGCCCTGCGGCGCTTCGAGCAGCGCGGTGAGATCGAGAAGGTGGCGGAGGAGACCGCCCCGGGCCGTCCGCCGAGGACCGTCTATCGGATCACCGACAAGGGGCGTGAGCGGCTGCGGGCGCTGCTGGGCACGGCCGACACGACGCTCCTGACGAAGGACGAGGAGTTCCAGGTCAGGGTGGGCCTGTTCGACCTGCTGCCCGAGCTCGACCGCCGCAGGATCATCGAGGTGCGCCGGGAGTGCGTGGAGCACTCGCTGGCGGCGCAGGAGGAGATGGCCGCGGCGGCCGGACACGAGCCGTGGGGCCTGCGCGTCCTCCGCTTCAACATCGAGCGCCACCGGCTCGAACTGGCCTGGCTGGACGAGCTGGAGGCGGCGCTCCCGCAGCGGTCGCCGTCGCCGGGGGAGTCGGCATGACGACGGGCGCCGGGGCCGGCGGGCCCACCCGCCTGATGTCGCTCGGGCTCGTCGCGGGCCCGATCCTGTCGATGGTCGACTCGTCGGTGGTCAACCTCGCGGTGCCCGACCTGACCCGCGAGCTCGGCCGGCCTCTGGACGTCGTGCAGTGGGCCGTGAGCGGCTACCTGCTCGCCCTGGCGGTCGGCCTTGGCCTGACGTCCTACCTGGCCAGAAGGTTCGGGCTGGTTCCGACGTACATCGGCAGCCTGGTCCTGTTCACGCTCGCGTCCGCCGCGTGCGCGCTGAGCCCCGACGCCGGCACGCTGATCTGCTGCAGGGCACTGCAGGGCCTGGGCGGCGCGCCGCTCGTCCCGCTGGCGATCGGCCTGCTCATCGGGGAGGGCGGAGCCGCGACGGGCGCGCGCGGCAGGGTGCCGCTCGCCGCGGGTCTCGCGTTCTTCGCGGCGCCCGCCCTCGGCGTCTCCCTGGGCGGCCTGCTGATCGGCGCGTACGGCTGGCGCTCGATCTTCCTGATCAACCTGCCGATCGGGCTGCTCGCCCTGCCCGGCGCGTTCGCGGCCTATCGGGCGGGTCTCGGCGTGCGGGGCGACCGCGCCGTACGGCCGGACCTGCCGGGGCTGGTCCTGCTGGCGACCGGACTCGGGCTGGCGACCTATGGAGTCGAACGGGTGGCGGCCCACGGCTGGGCCACCCCGTCATGGCCGGCCGGTCTGGCGCTCCTGGCCGCCTACGTGCTGTGGGCCCGCCGCCGCCCGCGGGCCGCCCTGGCGCTCGACCTGGTGCGGGACGGGGCGCGGGCGGCGACCCTCGCGCTGTGCGCGGTGTCGAGTGTCGTGCTGTTCGCCGTGCTGTTCCTCGCGCCGCTCTATCTCCAGACGATCCAGCACCACTCCAGCCTCGTCACCGGGCTCGCGCTCCTGCCGCAGGGCCTGGCCATGGGACTGTCCGCCCCGCTCGGCCAGAGGGTGGCCGAGCGGCGGTCGGTGCGGTTCGCGGTGGTGCTCGGGATGGTGCTCCTGACGGTGATGACCGGGCTGATGGCGCTGTTCACGCCGGACACGCCCGTGTGGCTCACCACGCTCGTCCTGTGCGGACGCGGCCTGGCCATCGGGTTCACGAGCCAGCCGCTGGTGATCTCGCTGCTGGGCGGCCTGGCGCCGGAACGCGTCCCCGACGCCAACACGCTGTTCAGCGTGGCGCAGCGGCTCGCGGGATCGTTCGGGATCGCCCTGCTCGTCACGTTCTTCACCACCCGCGGCGCGGCGACGGGCTCGCCGCTCACGGGCTTCCACGAGACCGCCCTGGTCCTGGCCGCGACCGCGCTGCTGGGCACGCTGGGCGCGACCAGGCTCCGCCTGCCGCAGGTCTCTTGACATCGATGGCGGGGTGCCTCCGGGTCCTCGCAGGAAGTGAATTGGAGAGCGCTCTCTCATCGCCGCCTACACCGGGTGTCGTGTGCTGAGAACGCTCTCTTGGATTTCACAGATCCTCTTGACGGGCGTGAGATTCAGAGGGGACAGTGTCGCTCAAGCGGTCCGCGATCGCGGTGCGCGGGCCCTCACGACCCTCTCCGGACACCGCCGTCCGGCCCCGCGGACGTTCGCCGTCTCCGCTGCGTGAGGCCACCCGCAACCCCCCAATCCCCCCGCCGCGACGACCGGACCGAGGAGAGAGGTACTCATGCGTGTGCTCCACTCCCCATGGCGGCGCTCGGCGCTGGCGCTGCTCGCCGTGGCCGCCGCGGTCCTGGCCCTCGCCGTACGGCCCGCCGACGCGTCGGTGCCCGCGACGCCGTCCGGCTGGTCGCTCGTCTGGTCGGATGACTTCAACGGCGCGGCCGGAACGCTTCCGTCGTCCACCAACTGGATCATCGACACCGGTCACTCGTACCCCGGAGGCCCGGGCAACTGGGGCACCGGCGAGATCCAGAACTACACGGCCGACCCGGCCAACGTCAGCCTGGACGGCTCCGGCAACCTGCGCATCACGCCGATCGGCAGCGGCCAGAACTGGACCTCCGCCCGGATCGAGACCCGCCGTACGGACTTCAAGCCGGAGGCCGGGCGGATCCTGCGGATCGAGGGCCGCATCCAGATGCCGAACGTGACGGGCAATGCCGCCCTCGGCTACTGGCCGGCCTTCTGGGCGCTGGGCTCGCCCTACCGCGGCAACTACCAGAACTGGCCGGCCATCGGCGAGTTCGACATCATGGAGAACGTCAACGGCATCAACTCGGTCTGGGGCGTGCTGCACTGCGGCGTGAACCCCGGCGGGGCGTGCGGCGAGACCAACGGCATCGGCGCCAGCCGGGCCTGCCCGGGCTCGACCTGCCAGTCGGCCTTCCACACCTACCGCTTCGAGTGGGACCGCAGCGTCACCCCCAACCAGCTCCGGTGGTACGTGGACGGCCAGCAGTTCCACAGCATCAGCCAGAGCCAGCTCGACGCCACGACGTGGTCGAACATGACCTCCCACTCCGGCTACTTCCTCCTGCTCAACGTCGCCATGGGCGGCGGCTTCCCCAACGGCGTCGCCGGGTTCTCCACGCCCACGTCCGCCACCGTGTCCGGACGGCCGATGGTGGTCGACTACGTGGCCGTGTGGCAGAGCGGCGCGACCAGCAGCCCGCCGCCGAGCTCGCCCCCGCCGACCGGCGGTGGCGTGGACGCGCGCTCTATCATCCAGGCGGAGAACTACCAGGCGCAGAGCGGCACGCAGCTTGAGGCGACCCAGGACACCGGCGGCGGGCAGAACGTCGCCTACATCTCCAACGGCGACTGGCTGCGCTTCGACGGAGTGAACTTCGGCTCGACGGCGGCGCGGCAGTTCAAGGCCAGGGTCGCCTCCGGCGCGGCGGCCGGCGTGAGCGGCCTCGTACAGGTCAGGCTCGACAGCCCGACGGCGACCCCGATCGGCGACTTCGCCGTCGCCAACACCGGCGGCTGGCAGAGCTGGACGACCGTGCCGGCCAACATCGCGCCGACGACCGGCACCCACACCGTCTACATCACCTTCAGCAGCGGCCAGCCGGCCGACTTCGTCAACCTCAACTGGTTCACGTTCGCCACGTCCTGACCCGTCACGCCGTCACGCCCAGGGCGGGGGCCGCTACCGGTCCCCGCCCACGGCCGGGCGTACGTCACTCGGTGGGCTCGACCGTCTCCGGCGACGGCGACTCCTCAGGCGTGCCGGTCTCGCCCGGCGTGGCGGGCGCCGTCGGCGTCTGCGGGGGCTGCTCCGGGGGCGCGGTGCCTCCGCCGTGCCCCGGCAGGGCCGGGCGGCTGGCGTCCGCGACGATGATCGCCCGCGGGCTGTCGCCGGTCGTGCCGATGACCCACACCTGGTCGCCCTGCTGGATCCCCTGCAGGCCCTTTGAGTCCGCGACGACCCTGGTCGACTCGTCGACCGTGTAGGTGCGGCCGTCCACCGTCACGGCGCCGCTCCGCACCGACTCCACCGCGCCGGTCTGGCTGGTGAAGGTCTGGTAGTCGCCGGCCCGGCTGCGCTGGCCGGCCGGTCCGAGATGGAGCAGCGCGAGCTCGGTCATGCCGAACTGCTCGGGACCCGACCGGAGCTGTCCCCCCTGGGCGTACGGCGTCTGGTCCTGCCCCGGTGCGCTCGCGGCGGCGAGGCCGGCTCCGGTGGCGACGGTGAGCGCCGCGGCGATTCCGAGCAGAAGCCGGGGCCGTCTGCGATGAGGTTTCGGCGGCTTGCTGGAGATGGTCATCGGTGTGCTCCCTCCACCCCGCGCCGGAGCACGACACGACCCGGTGCACATGGCACGGTGCGGCCTGGCGTGGGCGGCGCGGCTGGAATGTGCGCGCATGACGTGAGCGGACGCGACCGTGGCGCGGAACGTCCGCGGGAAGGACGCGCCGGGCGTACGCGGACGCGCATGGAGCGCGCGGCACCGCGAACCCGTCGCGGAGGGCCCGCCAGTGGCATTCCCGGCCGGGCCGTCAGGTCGATCCGTCCGGTCAGCCGCCGGCCCGCGCCGGTCGGCCCGCCTTCGGATCCCCTGGCCGCCCTACCCCATCGAGTACGGCGTTCACCACCCGCTCGGTAAAGCCATCGTCCAGAGGCAATTGCCGGAATACCACCCGCAGCCAGACCGCGCCGGCGAGCAAATCCATGATCATCATCGGGTCGGCGGAGTCGCCGAGCTCGCCGCGTTCCCGTGCCCGTTCGAAGATCGGCTGCTCCCTGGCGAACCGGTCGGCGAAGAAGCCCTTGGCCGCCTCCGCCAGCTCGGGGCTGTTGACGGCCGCGCCGAGCGCCGCGACGGCGATGTCCGCCGCCGGGGGAGTGGTCAGCAGCCAGGCCAGGCCGTCCAGCAGCGCCTGCAGGTCGCCCCGCAGGCTCCCGGTGTCGGGCACGTCGAAGTCGAGCGTCCGCGCCTCGACCAGCGCCGCGCCGAGCAGCGCGGCCTTCGACGGCCACCACCGGTAGATGGTCGTCTTGTTGACCCCCGACCGTTCGGCCACGCCCTCGATCGTCAGGCCCTCGTAGCCCTTCTCCGCCAGCAGGCTCAGTGCGGCGTTGAGGATGTCGTCCTTCTTACGTGGGGCCATGCGGGGGAGCTTACTGCAACGCACCGTTGTGTTTTAATGACATATGCAACGCAACGTTGCGTTGTGATTGGAGGAGGTGCGTCATGAGCCTGCCGGTGGTCTTCATTCACGGCATCCGGTTGAGCGGCACGATGTGGTCCCCGGTCAGGGCGCTGCTGCGGGCTCCGTCCGCCGCGCCCGACCTGCCCGGCCACGGCCGCCGCCGCGGCCTGCCGTACGACACGGAGGCGGCCTGCGACGTCGTCGCGGAGACGATCGCCGACATGGGCGGGCGGGCCCTCGTCGTAGGGCTGTCCCTCGGCGGCTACGTGGGCATCGCCACCGCGGCCCGGCATCCCGGCCTGGTCGCCGGCCTGGTCGCGATGGGCTGCACGGCCCGGCCGGACGGGCCCATGGCGGACGTCTACCGGTTCGCCGGGCGCCTGGCCGCCCGCAATCCCAGGCTCGCCGACCGGGTGAGCCGCTTCGCGCTGCGCCGGATGCTGCCCGGGGCCGCCGGCGAAGCCATGATCGAGGGCGGGCTGAGCAGCGAGGTCGTGGCGTCCGTCGTCGCGGCGGTCACGGCGGAAGACCCCCTCGCCTCGCTGGCCGCCTATCCGGGCCGGGTCTGGCTGGTGAACGGCGCCCGCGATCACTTCCGGGTCGACGAACTGGCGTTCCTGCGGGCCTGCGCCGACGGCAGCCTCTTCCACATCCAGGGCCGAGGCCATCTCACCGTGCTCGCCAACCCCGCCCGGCTGGCCCGCTTCATCGACAAGGCGGCCGAGGACGTGTCCGTCCGCGCGGCCTGATCACGCCCGTGCCGTACGCCCGGCCCCGCTCAGATCGCGCCGGGGCTCTTGGCCAGGTCCCGTACGATCTGGATCAGCTCGGCCGGGTCGAACGGCTTGGTGAGATAGGCGTCGACGCCGATGTCGTAACCCCGCCTGCGGTCGTCCTCCTGGGCACGAGCGGTGATGAGCATGACCTTGATGTGCCGGGTGCTCGGGTCCTCCCGCAGCCGCGTGGCCGTCTCCCAGCCATCAAGGCGCGGCATCATCACGTCGAGCGTGATCACATCGGGATCCACGTCATGGACGCGGTCCAAGCAGTCCTGCCCGTCGTACGCGGTCTCGACCTCGAACCCCTCCAGGGTCAGGTTGACCGCTATGAGCTGCCGGATGACCTCGTCGTCATCCACGACCAGCACGCGTCCCAGAAGCTCGCCCACGGCGGCAAAGCTAGCCAATGAGACGGGGCGGGCGCGCGGTTTTCGCTGATCTACATCCCCGCGCTCCCTGCGGGCCGTAATGATGTCACGAGGGGCCTTCAAGTCCTGGTAGCCTTATCAGCGGTTGAGCCCCCTTAGCTCAGGGGATAGAGCACCGGCCTCCGGAGCCGGGTGCGCAGGTTCGAATCCTGCAGGGGGCACCAGACCTTGACCAGCGGATCAAGCCGCTGACCAGGGCGAAGAACACAGGAACGGGCGGGCCTCCAGTCTCACGGAGTCCCGCCCGTTCTCGTTGGCGCTCGCTGGTTGTGGACCAGTTGTGGACCGGCTCTCACGGGGTCAACGCGGCCTCGATGCGGAGGTTGTTCTGCTCCTGGCGGCCGTCGAGGCACTTGGCGTAGCGCTTCAGGAGCACCTACACGCTGTTCCCCACGTGAGCGGCCCGCCTCGGACGCATCCACTCCGGCGTTGAGCCAGGCCGTCCCCGCCGTACCTGGCCTGAAGGTCTGCGGACGCGATCATCGCGATGGCCGCCGGAGGTTACGCTTGGCGCTGTGGCGGAGTTGAGTGGGGCGCAGTTGGATGCGCTGGTCGAGCAGGCCACCGTGGATGCCTATGACGACGATGAGCAGCTCTCCGCGCTCCACGTCATGATCGAGGACAATCTCGTGACGCCGTTCCGGACGACCGTCCTGGGTGTGGAGGTCACCGTCAAGAAGGTCAGGTTGCGCGAGGGGAGCGGGATCGTCGCGATCTGCGTACGGGGGCGGCACCAGCAGACGATCGGCATCCTCGATCTTCCGCTGCCGGATCCGCCGCCCCAGGGTTCTGAGTGGATAGAGGCCTACCGGCACAGGTGCCGCTGACGATGAGTGAATACCAGTACTACGAGTTCCTCGCGGTCGACCGCCCGCTGGACGCCCGGCAGCAGGCCGAGGTCCGTGCCCTGTCCACGCGGGCCCGCATCACCGCCACCGGCTTCACCAATGAGTACCACTGGGGCGCCTTCCGCGGTGATCCGCGTCGGATGATGGAGCGCTACTACGACGCCCACCTGTACGTGGCCAACTGGGGCACGCATCGGATGATGCTCCGGTTGCCGCGGGCCGTCCTGGGGTTGGACGCGGTCGAACGGTACTGCGTCGATGGCGGTGTAGAGGCGTGGGTCTTCGGCAAGCACCTCATCCTCGACTTCACCAGTGAGGACGAGGGAGGTGACTGGATCGACGGGGCCGAGGACTCGCTGCCGGCGATCATCGGGGTCCGGGCCGAGCTCGCCGCCGGTGACCTGCGCCCCCTCTACCTGGCCTGGCTGTCGGCGTTCGGTGCGTGGGAACGCGATGAGGATGCCTTCGACTACGGGTTCGAAGACGAGCTCGAACCGCCGGTGCCGGCAGGTCTGGGCTCGCTCAGCGCACCGCAGCGGGCGCTGGCCGACTTCCTGCGTCTCGATGCCGACCTGCTCGCGGTCGCGGCCGAGGCGAGCCCATCTCTTGCGACCGATCGTGATGACCCGCGAGAGCTGGCCACCTGGATCGAGAACCTGCCGGTCAAGGAGAAGGACCGCTTGCTGGTGCGGGTCGTGCGGGACGAGACCGCACAGGTACGGATGGAGCTGCTGCGCCGGTTTCGCGGCGCACCGAAGGCCGGGGCGGAGAGCGGAGACGGTGGCCGCACCGTGGCCGAACTGCTGGATGGCGCGGCCGAACGGCGCGCGGAGCGAGAGCGGCAGGCCAAGGCACGGCGGGCGGGGGAGGAGGCCCGCCGTGAGCGGGAGCGGGCCGCGGCCCGGGAGGAGCGGCTGGCGGCGCTGGCCCGTGACGAGGACACGGCCTGGGAACGCGTCGACAAGTTGATCTTCACTCGGAAGCCGGGCGAATACGACGCGGCCGTCGACCTTCTGGTGGATCTGCGGACTCTGGCTGAGCGTGTCGCTCGGCTGGAGGAGTTCACGCGGCGGCTCACGTCGCTGCGCCGGGAACACTCGCGTAAGCCCAGCCTCATGGAGCGTCTCGATCGAGCGGGGCTCGTCGACCGGGTCAGGTCCTGAGAGGTTCAGCCCGCACCGGAGACGGAGAGCACCCTCGGACCTACGTGGTTCGGGGGTTTCTTCGTGTACGGGGGTTGGTAGTCGCGGGTGGAATCGATGGTCGGCTCGCGGAGCGGACGTCTAGTCTGGACGGCCGTCGGTCAGGTGGATGCGACGGAGCCCCGGGCTGAAGGCGGCGACGTGATCGGCGGTGCCGTGGTGCTCTTTCGAGGGCGTGAAGCGGCCTTCGCTGACCGCGACGTCGTATGCGCCGCCGAACGGGTACTCGGTCAGGATCCCGGACACCTCGTGCTGGCCTGCCCAGGCGAGTCCGGTGTCCAGCGTCTCGAACACGCCGGAGGCGTATCGGGCGTCGTAACCGTGGAAGATCCAGACGACTGGCCTGCGCGGACTGCGCTGGTCGGCGGTGGGC
This sequence comes from Microbispora sp. CSR-4, assembly GCF_008033685.1. Lineage (NCBI taxonomy): Bacteria > Bacillati > Actinomycetota > Actinomycetes > Streptosporangiales > Streptosporangiaceae > Microbispora > Microbispora sp. CSR-4. Next base: position 3,307 of record NZ_VJVX01000050.1, on the reverse strand, counting down.
CTGCGGCGCAGGCCCTCGGGCGTGAACGAGAAGGCGTCGGGGAAGGGGCCCGGCCGATGACGTACGGCGAGCAGCACCGGTTCGGGGTGCACACCCCGCAAACGGGCTGCGAAGGCGTTCCACAGGTGCAGGCAGATCAGGTCGTCGTCGTGATCGGCGGTCGTGTAGGCGAGGGTCTTGGGGAAGTACGGGTTTGTACCGCCGATCCACAGCGACGGGGGCCCGAACGTCTCGATGACCTCCGACAGCGTGCGGTCCTGCGTCACCCACCCGCCGATGTCGCCGCGCAACCGCTGGAACTCCGCCGCCGACAGCGCCCGATCCAGCTCCAGCCAGCCGAGACGATGAGCGATCTCGGCGTAGACGGAGGCCGTGGCCTCCCGCAGGGCGTCGGCGGGCAGGATGTCGCTGTAAGCGCCCATGACGCCCGTCGCGGTGGATGCGTGGCTTTCGTCTAGCCGATCGCACTCCGCCTGCCACCGCTCCAGGCTCCCGTCCACGGCGGCCATCGCCTCCAGCAGAAGGAGTTCGGGTATCTCATCCCTGCCGAACATGCCGGGGCGGCGAAGCACGTGGTTCACCTGATTCAGGTGATGTCGGCGCGCCTCATCCACAGGGGAATCCATTGCTCATCGCATCCGATCATGACACGCCACCGCGAGGTGCCTCAAAGCGTTCGAGGATCCAGCGGAGCTGATGCACCTGCTGGGCGCCGATCAGCGGCTCGGCTGCGTCGACCAACCGGCCGAGGAGGAGTGTCATCTCCTTGGTCGGCGCGTTGTAGGCGGTCGCGGCGCCGCGGCGTGCCCAGTCGTTCAGGTCGGCGTGTGCCCGGTGGCCGAGCTCCACGTCGCGGGTGACCAGTAGGTGGAGGTCGACGTGAACACGGGTCCAGGTGTCCTTTGCCCGGAGCTGCTCATAGGCCCCCAGCCGAACATGCGGCGGTGATTCGGCGGCCAGCAGTTCCCACAGCCGTACGGCCGGCACGGCGGCGGGCTCGCCGCGCAACGCCTGCTTGACCGCGCGGACGACCACTGGGGCAGGATCGGCGAGCATTCCGGCGATCCTGACGGGGGATCCGCCCAGGCGGCGGACGGCGCGTACGGCCGCCGCCCGCATCCGGGGACTCGGGTGCTCCAGGAAAGGCAGGAGTATGTCCACATCCTGACGCGTGCCGCATTCGCCGAGGCCGGCGACCAGCGCACGAGCCCGGCCGGCCGGTGGGTCGTCAGCCAGGGCGTTCCGGTAGATCGCGGCGGGATCGCGGCCCGCGCGGCGGACCGCCCACTGCGCGGTGGCGCGCGTCATCGCCGATCGATGCGTCAGATGGGCCTCACCGGCTTCAGGGCGGCCGAGCTTCACCAGGGCGGTGAGCGCCTCGATCCCGACCTTCGCGCTTCCCTCCCTCAGCAACCTTTCCAGCACGTCGAGGCGCCGATCTCGGACGGCGTCGGCCACGAGCCGTTCCGCGCACAGGAGCCGGCAGACCACATCCCGTTCGTTCAGGGCGGCACGCATGACCTCTTCGTGCCGGGAACGGCCGGATTCCAGCCACAACCGGTACGCCAGACGCCGCACCCCGATGTCCTGGTGCGTACGGGCCGACGCCGGCACGCCGTCCGAGGCCGCCCGCAGCGCCTCCGCGACGGCCTCCACGGCATGCCCACCACGCGCCCACGATCCGATCGCAGTGGCGACACTCGCCGCCGCCAGCAACGCCGATGTCTCCGCCGACTTCAAAGCGGCGGTCAGCGACATGCGTGCGCGCTCACGCACCTGCGGCACCCAATCGGCGGTCCGCAGCACCAGGACGGGCAGCAGCAACCCGTCCGCAGCCGTGGCCAGGCCCGCGACCGCCGACTCCCTTTGGTGGCCGTCCCACGAACAGCCGGCCACCAGGGACGACAGCCGCTCGTCCTCCGGCAGCCGGGCCTTCGTCGCATGCCCGCCGTACGTCACCGCCGTCGTACGCAGTGCCCGGTCGAGCCCGATCCAGGTCTTCGCCCCGGCCACCGACAACATCGCCAGAACCTCGTCCGCCGGCTCCCGCCCGGCGGCGGCTGCGGCGACCCGCGTCGCCAGCCGGCCATACCCGGGAGCGTGGAACTCCCGGACCACGTGGATGGTCCCCGCCAGATGAGCGTTGAACTCCTCCAGCTCCTCCGCCGGAACCCACAGCTCCAGGATGGTCCGGCCGCCCGCCTGCCGCACCGGATAGCGGCGTGCGAAGTCGGCGTCGACCTCGAAACGTGTGACGAAACCGGCCCCCGACGCCGGGACGTTCCAGTCACGAGCGATCTTGATCGCGTACGCCTCGTTCAGCACGGGATAGAAAATCGGCTGATCGGGCAGCCGAGGCGGCCAGGCCCGCCACCCCGAGGCATGCACCAGCGCCAGCTCCGCGGGTCCCACCGGGCGCCACAACCTCAGCGTGGCCCGCCGGCCCGTACGCGGTCCGCTCTGCTTGCCGTTCACGAGAACCGAGTCTCACGATCCCGCCGGGCTCTGGCCACTGAATAACGAGCGGGCATCGCTGCCGCATACCTTGCGACGTGAGATCGACAATGGCAGCATGCGCCGATGCACCCATTACGGCTGATCGAATCGGTCCCGGGAAAATACTCGCTGTTGCTGGACGCGGGAACCACTCAGGTTGACGACGTCATCGAGGAGCTCGGTCACACGCCGAACGGATATTTCTGGGAAGGTGTCGCGCAGCTGCTCGTCAGCACCGAGGCCCCCGCTTTGGAAGGCCGGTTCTCCTACGACCCCGAAGGCGGCATGTTCTGCGCGTACGGAGCGGACCGGAGCGCGCTGGAGGAATTGGGCACTCGTATGGCGGCCGTCGCGGCGGACGCCGACCGCATGCGGCGGCTCGTCACAGCCGCCGAGGCGGACGGGTTCGAGTTCGACGACTGACCCGCCCCGTCTGCCGGCTGCTCGATTCGGCGTACGACCCACGCCCATGCGCTGGGCCGAGCGGTCAGCGGCAGGGGAGGGAATCGCGGGCGTCGGCGGGGTGGGCCGCGGGCGGTGCGTGTACGACCGCCCGCGGCCTGGAGGGAACCTCACATCAGCTGTGCAGGCTCCACTGCTGGTTCGTGCCGCCGTTGCACGACCACAGAATGATCTTTGTGCCGTTGGCGGTGGCGGCGCCGTTGGCGTCCAGGCACAACCCGGACTGCACACCGGTGATGGTGCCGTTCGAGTTGAGGTTCCACTGCTGGTTGGTCTGGCCGTTGCAGTCCCAGATGATCACCTGGGTGCCGTTCGTGGTGCCCTGGTTGTACGCGTCCAGGCACTTGTT